>NZ_JACCFL010000001.1:3787020-4102605 GCF_013410375.1 Leifsonia shinshuensis | reverse complement strand
GGATCTCCTCCGCTACCCCCGCGCCCGCACGGGGGTTGCCCACGCGTGTGCAACGGAGGACCCGCGCCCTCCCTCCGCCCGGATCTCCTCCGTTGACTGCGTTCCAGGCACTCCCGTCCCCGGATCTCCTCCGCTACCTCCGCGCCAGCCCTGCGAGCGACCGGGCGATCACCACGGCCCGTGCCGACACCTCGTCCGGCGTCCCGGTCGCGCCGGCCTCCGCCCACTCGCGCACCGCGATCCGGACCGCTCCGATGCACGCGACCACGAGCAGTTCGGCCTGCGCCTCCACCGGCACGTCGGCCGTGGAGTCCACGGAGCCCGCGGAGTCGGCGGCGTCAGCCCGCTCGATCAGTTCCGCGACCGCCGCGACCACGCCGTGCCGGAGGTCGTCCAGCCGGCGCACCTTCCGCTGGATCAGCCCCGGGTTGCGTGACGCGATCAGCATGCGCGCCTCGTGCAGCGCCGGGTCGGCGGTGTCGGCGGGGAGGGCGCGGAACAGCGTCTGGATGACGGCTGCGACCACGCTCCCGTCGTACGCCTCCTGCAGGCGCGCAGCCACCAGCGAACGGTCGCCCCAGGCACGGCGGACGCCGAACAGCGCGTCCTCCTTGCTGTCGAAGTAGTTGAAGAACGTCCGGTGGGATACCGGGACGCGCGCGCAGATGTCGTCCACGGTGACGTCATCCAGGTCCCGCGCGAGGACGAGCTCGACGGCGGCGCGCTCCAGGTCGGCGCGGGTCTGCGCCTTCTTGCGCTCCCGCAGGCCGGGCTCGGGCGCGGCCGCTTCGGGGATGGTCGGAAAATTTTGCATGCTCGGAAATTTTACATCAATGCAGATTGTTAGTTGACTGTGGTCCACTAATTATATATGGTTGCTCATTGTCAACCAACTGCGAAGGAATCACATGTCCACTGTCACCACGAGGGAGGACGCCCCCGCCTCGGCCATGTCGCACCGGCAGGTGCTCGAATCCCTGTCCGGGCTCCTGCTCGGCATGTTCGTCTCGATCCTCGCCGGAACGGTCGTCTCGACCTCCCTGCCGCGCATCATCTCGGAGCTCGGCGGCAACCAGACCGCGTTCACCTGGGTCGTCACCAGCACGCTGCTCGCCACCACGGTCTCGACGCCGATCTGGGGCAAGCTCGCGGACCTGCTGAACCGCAAGATCCTCATCCAGTCCGCGCTCGTGCTGTTCGTGCTCGGCTCCGCGCTCGCCGGCTTCTCGCAGAACACCGACATGCTCATCGGCTTCCGCGTGGTGCAGGGCCTCGGCGCCGGCGGCCTGACCGCGCTGAGCCAGATCATCATGGCCGACATCATCAGCCCCCGCGACCGCGGCCGGTACATGGGCCTGTTCGGCGGCATCATGGCTGTCGGCACGGTCGGCGGGCCGCTCATCGGCGGCCTCCTCACCGACTCCGTCGGGTGGCGCTGGAACTTCTTCGTCGGCGTCCCCGTCGCGATCGTCGCGATCATCCTGCTGCAGGTCACCCTCAAGCTCCCGAAGCGCCCGGCCCGCAAGGTCCGCATCGACTACCTGGGCGCGATCTTCCTCGCCGGCGGCATCTCGCTGCTGCTCATCTGGGTGACGATGGCCGGCTCGCAGTTCGACTGGTGGAGCGCGCAGACCTTCTGGATGGTCGGCGGGTCGGTCGCGCTGCTGGCCGCGACGGTGATCACCGAGCTCGTGGTGAAGGAGCCGATCATCCCGCTGGCGATGTTCAAGAACCGCACCTTCACGCTCGCGGTCATCGCGTCCATTTCGGTGGGTGTGGCGATGTTCGGCACCTCGGTCTTCCTCGGCCAATACATGCAGCTCGCCCGCGGCGCGACCCCGACCGAGTCGGGACTGCTGACCCTCCCGATGATCGTCGGCCTGCTGCTCTCGTCCACCATCGTCGGTAACCTGATCAGCCGGTTCGGCAAGTGGAAGGCGTTCATGGTCACCGGCGCGGTGCTGCTGACCATCGGCCTCTACCTGATGAGCACGATCGAGTACGACACGAACTACGTGCTGGTCTCGCTCTACATGCTCGTGCTCGGCGCGGGCGTCGGCATGGTCATGCAGAACCTGGTGCTCATCGTGCAGAACACGGTGCGCCCGGAGCAGCTGGGAGCGGCGAGCTCCAACGTCGCGTTCTTCCGCAGCCTCGGCGGCACCATCGGCGTCTCGGTGATGGGCAGCCTCCTCGGCACGAAGGTCACCGACCTGATGGCCGACCGGCAGCACGACCTCCAGGTCGCCATCGCCAAGCTCGGCCAGAAGGGGCTGGAGGTCGCGCAGTCGCTGCAGAGCGGCACCCTCCCGGAGGTGGGCAAGCTGCCGGTCGGCATCCGGACCATCATCGAGGCGGTCTACGGCCAGGCGGTCGCGGACATCTTCCTGGTGGCGGTGCCGCTGGCGATCGTGACGATCATCGCGATCCTCCTGCTGCCGAACGCCAAGCTCGGCACCAAGACCGCGATCCAGCAGCTGGACGAGAACACGGCGGCTGCCGCCGCTCCGGAGTCGGCCGCCGAGCAGGCCGAGGAGACGGTCGTGGAGGTCGCGGAGGCCCTGATCGGAGCCCCGGCGACCGGGTCGATCGGCACTCAGGAACGGCGCTGACGGGACGCGTTATGATCGCGGCCATGGACAACACGGAGCGGGCGGCGCTGCAGGACAGCACCGCCCGTTCCGGGCCGGCGTCGGCGAACCCGGCCGACGCGGCGATCGCGGCCGTCGAGGAGCAGTTCACGATCCTCTTCAACCGCGTGAGCGCCGGGATGCGCGAGCGCTCCGCCCGCGTGCACCCCGACCTCCAGCCCGTCGGCTTCAAGCTGCTGAACACCCTGGTGCGGACGGGTCCGGTCCACGCGGGCGCCCTGGCGGGCGAGCTCGCGACGGACAAGAGCGTCGTCAGCCGGCAGGTCCGCATCCTGGAGGAGCTCGGCTTCGTGGAGCGCCGCACCGACCCGGCCGACCGCCGGGCCAGCTTCCTGGTCGCGACGCCCGCGGCGATCGAGCGCGTCAACGAGGCGCGCGCCGCCGACCAGGCCCAGCTCTACCGCAGCCTCCGCCAGTGGGGCGCCGACGACGTCGGCCGCCTCGCCGACCTGCTGGCCCGCCTCAACGAGTCGACCCCGATCCGCTAACGGCGCGGGAAGGCCAGGTCGCGCCGCTTCGCCGCCTGGGAGTCCGTATCTCCGGAGATCCCGCGCTCCGCGCCCCGGGTCTCCGGAGCTACGGTCCTTTCCGGCCCGGCTCCGCCCGACCTTCCGGAGTTGCGTGCGGCGTCCCCAACTCCGGAGCTTCGCCGCGCCGCGCCGCCCGGGAGACCGTATCTCCGGAGATCCCGCCCTCCGCGTCCCGGTTCTCCGGAGTTACGGTCATGGCCCGGCCTTACCGAACCATCCGGAGTTGCGCGCCCCGCCCGCTCAGCGGGCCGGCAGCCGCAGCTCGAGCGCGGTCCCGTCCGGCCCGGTCGCAGCGACGCGGACCTCGCCGCCGTGGCGCACCGCGACCTCCCGGACGAGCGCGAGCCCGATGCCGAACCCCGACCGGGAGCGGCCCGCCGTCGCGGCGGAGGAGGGCTCCGCGCGGGCGAACCGGTCGAAGATCCGGGCCGGGTCGATGCCCTGGATGCCCGGGCCCTGGTCGGCGACCGTCAGGTACGCCGCGCGTCCCTCCCGCCGGATGGTCGCCGTCACCACGCCGCCGGCGGGGGAGTGCGCGACCGCGTTGTCGAGCAGCGCCGTCGCGCAGCGCTGCAGCGTCATCGCCGGGACGTCGCTGGCGACCTCGTCCCGCACGTCCAGCCGGACCTCCACCCCGGCCTTCTCCGCGAGCACCCGCAACGAGTCGACCGCGCGCCGCACCGGCTCGGCCAGCGGCACCGGCCCGTCCGACGCGGCCGCCCGCTCGCGCTCGGGGTCCGCCGCCAGCAGCAGGTCGTTCACGACCTCGATCAGCGTGCGGGTGTCGTCGCGCAGCTCGGCCACCGTCGCCGCCGAGGGGTCGTCGTCCGGGAGGCCGCGCTGGAGCACCTGGAGGCGTGCGTCCAGCACGGCGAGCGGTGTCCGCAGCTCGTGGCTGGCGTCCGCGACGAAGTCCCGCTGCCGGCGCAGCGCCTCCCCGAGCGGCCGCACCGCGCGACGCGTCACCACCACGGCGAGCACCCCGGCGACGGCCACCGCCAGTACGCCCACGATGATGAAGGCGATCATCGCGTCCACCGTGTCGATGTAGATCTTGTGCTGGCCGGGCCGCGGGACCTCCTCCAACTCCTTCGGCTGGAGCTGGTCGAGCACGAAGAAGAACGCCACCCCGATCGCCGCGACGACCAGCGCGCCGGACGCGATGGTGAGCTGGAGGCCGACCGTGCGGGACGCGCGGCGGACCTCCTGGAAGTCGACGTCGTCGCGCCTGCTCACCGCCGGCACCTCACAGCTGCCCCAGCCGGTAGCCCTCGCCGCGCACGGTCGCGATGATCTCCGGGTCGGTCTTGCGCCGCAGGTAGTGCACGTAGGTGTCGACGGTGCCGGGCTGCTCGTCGGCCTCGAACACGGCCTCCAGGATGTGCGCGCGCGAGAAGGTGCGCAGCGGGCTCTCGGCCAGCAGCCGCAGCAAGTCCGACTCGCGCTCGGTGAGCTGGATGCGGCCCTCGTAGGGCGAGTAGATGCTGCGGCTCTCCGGGTAGAAGCGCCACTCGCCGACCGGCAGCTCGCGCCCTTCGCCGCTGAAGGTGCGGGTGAGCGCGCGCAGCCGCGCCAGCAGCTCGTCGAACTCGAACGGCTTCACCAGGTAGTCGTTCGCGCCGGCGTCCAGGCCCTCCACCCGGTCCCGGAGTGCGCCGAGCGCCGTCAGCATGATGATCGGCGCGACGACGCGGCCGTCCCGGAGCTTGCCGACGAGCGTCACGCCGTCGATGCCCGGCAGTCGGCGGTCGACCACCATCGCGTCGAAGCGCTCGCCGAGGCCGACGGCGAGCGCGGCCTCCCCGTCGGTGACGCGGGTGACCTCGTAGGTCTCCGACAGCACCTGCTCGATCAGCGGCCCGAGACGCGCATCGTCCTCGACCAGCAGCACGCGCAGTCGGGTGGCCTCCATGTCGTTCAACCTATCGCGCGCTCCGCGGTTCGCGGCGGTCTCGCGGGTCGAGCCCGGGCCCGATCAGCGGGAACCGCTCCAGCGCGGGCGCGATGGCTCGCAGGACACCGAGCACGAGGAGGACCGCCGCCGTCGCGTACACGAGCGACACCAGCACGTCGGTCGGGTTGTGCACCCCCAGATAGACGCGCGAGAACGCGGTGACCAGCGGAGCGAGGATCGCGAACGCGATCAGCGGCCGCCGCAGCCGGCCGTGCCCGAACACGATCAGCAGCGCCAGGGCGAGCGCCACCGCGAAGCTGGTGTGCCCGCTCGGGAAGCTGAACCCGGTGTCCGTGAGGACGTGGTGCGGGAGGTCGGCGGACAGCGGCCGGGGCCTGCGCACGATGTCCTTCACGACGGTGCTGCCCAGCCAGGGGAGCAGGGCGAGCGCCGCGAATGCGAGCGCCGGCCCCAGCCTCCGCCGGGCGATCCAGGTCGCCGCCGAGATCAGCCCGACGATCGTGAGTGCCGCCACCGGCGAGAACAGGACGGAGTCGGTCAGGGTCACGGCGTCGAGGAAGGGGGTGCGGGCGCCCTCGATGGCGCGGATGACGCCGAGGTCCCACGCGGTGACGGCGGGGGAGGCGGCGATCGCGAGCCCGGCGAGGATCACCAGGAGGATGACGGTGAGCGGGAGGACGATGGCGCGCGCGGTCGCGGCGCCCTCCCGGTGCGGCCCCGCGGCCGCCTGCGGCGTGGATGTGCGGCGGGGTGTGGTTGCGGTCATGGATCCTCCTCGACATCCCAGCCTCCGGGCCGCCTCCCCAGATGCCGCTAAGGATCCCCAGCGCGCTCTCAGGATCCGTCTCCGCCCTGGCCCACCGCCCCCGCCTCTCAGAGGATTCTGGGAGTGGTTGCGCCATGCTGTCGGGATGCTCCGCAACAAGGTCCCCGCCGTCACGGCGCTGTTCTGGGTCACGAAGCTGCTCACCACCGCGATGGGGGAGACCACCTCCGACTACCTGGTCAAGAACTACGACCCGGTGATCGCGGTCATCGCCGCCTTCGTGGTGTTCGCCGCCGCCCTGGTGCTGCAGTTCGCCGTGCGGAGGTACATCCCGTGGGTGTACTGGCTGACCGTGCTGATGGTCGCCGTGTTCGGGACCATGGTCGCCGACGTCCTGCACATCGTGATCGGCATCCCGTACCTGGTGTCGACGGTCTTTTTCGCCATCGTCCTGGCCGTGGTGTTCGCGGTCTGGTACCGGACGCAGCGGACGCTGTCCGTGCACCACATCGACACCCGCGCCCGCGAGTTCTTCTACTGGTGCGCCGTGCTCGCGACCTTCGCGCTCGGCACGGCGGTCGGCGACCTCACCGCGACGACGTTCGGTCTCGGCTACCTGGTGTCCGGGATCCTGTTCGGTGTGCTGTTCGCCGTGCCGGGTGTCGCGTACCGCTGGTGGGGCCTCGGCGCGACCGCAGCCTTCTGGATCTCATATGTTCTGACCCGCCCGTTCGGAGCCTCGATCTCGGACTGGCTGGCCGTCTCGCACGCGCGCGGCGGACTGAACCTCGGCACCGGCCCGGTGAGCCTGGTGCTGTTCGCCGGCATCGTGGTGTGCGTGGTGGTCATGACCGTGCGCCGTCCGGCCGACCCCGGGGCCGCGGCGGCCGAGGGACGCGTCAGCGCGCCCATCCCCGTCGACTAGGCGCAACGAGGCGGCCGCGAGCGGCGTGTCCCCTGTCCGCGGGTGAAATAGGTTTTCCAAAACCCTATTTGTCCATTGACACAACAAATCGATCTGGCGAAACTTCACTGCGGACGCCCAAAGCCCGGGCGTCCAAGCATACGAAGGAGTATCGCGTGACAATTCGAGGTCGATTGGTGATCGCCGGCGCCGCCCTGCTCGGGGCGAGCGCACTGTTCGTCAGCCAGGGCGCCGCCGTGGCGGACCCGCACGGGAGCACGGAGCGCCCCTCCCCGTCCCAGTCCACATCCCTGCGCTCTCTCGCCGCGCAGAGCGGGCTGCGGATCGGAACCGCCGTCAACATGGACGCCTTGGCGAGCGATGCGGCGTACAAGGCCATCGCCGCCGGCCAGTTCTCGACGGTGAGCCCGGAGAACGTCATGAAGTGGGACACCATCGAGCCCACGCAGGGCACGTACAACTGGGCCCCCGCCGACCAGCTCGTCGCGTTCGCCCAGCAGAACGGCCAGCTCGTGCGCGGCCACACGCTGGTCTGGCACAACCAGCTCCCGGCGTGGCTCTCCCAGGCACTGCCGTCGATGTCGTCCGCCGACGTGGCGGCGCTGCTGAAGAAGCACATCACCGACGAGGTCACCCACTTCACGGGCAAGATCTGGCAGTGGGACGTCGTCAACGAGGCGTTCAACGACGACGGGACGCTGCGCGACTCGATCTGGCTGCAGAAGCTGGGGCCGGCCTACATCGCCGACGCCTTCCGCTGGGCGCACGCCGCCGACCCGAAGGCGCTGCTGTTCTACAACGACTACAACATCGAGTACACCGGCCCGAAGAGCAACGCGGTGTACAGCTACGTGCAGCAGCTGAAGGCGCAGGGCGTGCCGATCCAGGGCGTCGGATTCCAGACCCACCTCGACACCCAGTACGGGCTGCCCGACCTGCAGAACAACCTGCAGCGGTTCTCGGACCTCGGCCTGAAGGTCGCGGAGACCGAGGTGGACGTGCGGACCACGCTCCCCGTGACCCCGGTGGAGCAGAACGCCCAGGTGGCCGGCTACACGAGCACCCTGCAGGCCTGCCTCGCGGTGCGCAGCTGCCTCTCCTACACGGTCTGGGGATTCGGCGACGCGTACTCGTGGGTGCCTGGCGTGTTCGCGGGCGAGGGCGCGGCGGACATCTACGACGCCAACCTCCAGCCCAAGGCCGAGTACACGGCGCTGCAGCAGACGCTGGCGCTCGCGGCGGCGCCGGCGCGGGACGACCGGCGCTGACGGGTCGACGGGAGGTCTCCGGGGCGCGTTCCCTGGAGATCTCCCGGGTTCCCTTAACGCGAGGCGCTGGTACCCTCGATCGGGTATGACGCCCGCGGACCCCCCTCGCATGCGCGGCCGCCGCTCGGCAGGCCGTCGTGCCGCCGTACCCCCGGCGAGGCGGTCGAGCGCCCGGAAGTCCGCCCGTCCCGCGTCCACCGCGCCGGAGGCATCGCCCTCGCGTCGGCGCGCCCGTCGCCCGTTGCAGCTCCCGCTCCACCACCGGCTCGGCGTCTCCTTCGCGGTGATCGCGCTGGTGTGCGGCTTCTCGATCGTGCCGACCGACGCCGCGCTCGCCGCGACCGTCATCGGCCCCGCCGCCACCGACTCGGACGCCACGACCCTGGCACCAGGCGCGCCCGGCGCCCCGCCCGTGCAGCACCTGCTGGTGGACGCCACGATCGGCGCTCCCGTGGTCAACCGGGACACCCTCGGCGCGACGGACAGCATCCAGAGCCTGTCCCGCATCGGTACGAACGAGTCGTGGGCGGAGCTGGTGCTGATGTTCGGCGGCTGGCCGACGACCAAGCCCAACGTCGACTTCATGCTGCGCTGGATGCGCCAGGAGAACGGCCCGCCGGACTGGTGGAACCGCAACAACCCGCTCAACAACGGCTACGGCTCGGGAGGCGGCGCCGGTTTCGGCAGCTACCCCGACCTGGTGACGGCCGCGAAGTACTGCGCCGAGAACCTGCAGCGCGGCTACCCGGCCGTCGTCGCCGGGCTCACCGCGGGCACCAGCGCGGACGTCACCGCTGCCGCGATCTGGGCGTCGCCCTGGGCGAGCAGCCACTACGGCTACGGCTCGCACTGGAGCACGAGCCCGGTCCAGATCGTGACGGCCCCGGCCTCCGCCTGGGGCAACTAGCGCGACCTAGCGCACCGCCTCCGACGGCGCGCCCTCGCGGGTGATGATCGCGGCGTCGCCGTCCTCGTCCAGCTTCACGCCGAGGCGCTTGCGGAAGGCGCGGGTCAGCACGAGCAGCGTGACGATGCCGATCGCCAGCCAGATCAGGCCATAGGTGAGTGCGTCGAAGTGGAGGTTGGCCCACAGCACACCGGTCAGCAGCATTCCGATGCCCGGCAGCACGATGTTGCGGATGATCTGCTTCGCGCCGTGCACCTGCCGCTTGCGGATCGCGAAGTGGATGATGACCGTCGCGTTCACCATCGTGAAGGCGATGAGCGCGCCGAAGTTAATCATCGACGACACGAACTCCAGCGTGAACGCCGCCGCGAGCAGTGACACCGCGCCGACCAGGAGCACGGCCACCGCCGGCGTGCGGAACTTCGGGTGGACGAACGAGAGCGTGCGCGAGATGCGGCCGTTGCCGTTGCGGGCCATCACGTAGATCATCCGCGAGACGCTGGCGTGCGACGCCAGGCTGGAGGCCACCGCCGCCGCGACCGCGGCCGAGATGAAGAGGATCTGGAAGAAGAGGCCGCCGGTCTTGAGCGCGATCTCCGGCAGCGTGTCGTCGGTGAAGTGGAAGCCGGCCAGGGTCGGGAAGCGCGACTGCGCGAACCACGCGGCGACGAAGAAGATCGCGCCGCCGATCATCAGCGCGAGGACGATCGCCTTCGGCACCGTGCGGGCGTCCTTGGCCTCCTCGGTGTACATCGTTATCGCGTCGAAGCCGATGAAGGAGAAGCAGACGACGGTGGCTCCGCCGATCACGGCGAAGATGTTGACGCCGGCATGGAACAGCGGCGTCAGGCTGAAGGCCGTCCCGGTGCCCGCGCCGCCGTTCAGCGCCGCCCAGGTCAGCGCCACGAACACCCCGATCAGCACGATCTGGAACGCGACCAGGATGCCGTTGACCTTGGAGGTGGACGACATGCTGAACAGGTTCATCGCCGTGATCGCCGCGACGTAGCCGACCACCCAGATCCAGCCGGGCACCTGCGGGAAGAACGACTCCAGGTAGAGCCGGACGATCAGCGCGTTCACGAGCGGCAGCAGCAGGTAGTCGAGCAGCGACGACCAGCCGACCAGGAAGCCGACGTTCGGGTGGATGGTCTCCGACGCGTAGGTGTACGCCGAGCCCGCGGAGGGGAACACGCGGGTCATCCGGCCGTAGCTCACTGCGGTGAACACCATCGCCACGAGAGCGAACAGGTACGCGGACGGGACGACGCCGTTGGTCTCACCGGTCACGATGCCGAACGTGTCGAACACGGTCATCGGGGTCATGTAACCGAGGCCGAGGCCGACGATCGCCCAGAGGCCGAGGGACCGTCGCAGTGCGGTGGGGGCGGGGTTGGTGGACACGCGAGCTCCTTCGCTGCAGTCGGGGACGTGCCATAGTAAGCCCACTCCGCGACGAAATCCGAATCGACAACGACGGATCGCATACCACATCGGGCGATTTCGCCACGGAATACGTGGTGATTCGGCGTTTCGAGCGCCGATTCCGATAGTCGGCGGAATCCCCGGATCGGGACGCCGACGGCGGCTCGCGCGCTACTTCGCGAGCCACTCCCGCAGCCGCGGCAGCGGCCAGGTCGTCACGATGCGCTCGGCCGGGACGCCGTTCGCCGCCGCCCGCGCCGCGCCGTAGGCGAGGAAGTCGAGCTGCCCCGGCGCGTGCGCGTCCGTGTCGATCGAGAACAGGCAGCCCGCGTCGAGGGCGCGCCGGATGAGGTCGTCCGGAGGGTCCTGGCGCTCCGGGCGCGAGTTGATCTCGACCGCGACGCCGTGCTCCGCGCAGGCCGCGAACACCGCGTCGGCGTCGAACTCGCTCTGCGGGCGGGTGCCGCGCGAGCCCTGCACCAGCCGTCCGGTGACGTGGCCCAGCACGTTGGTGTGCGGGGCGCGGATGCCGCCCAGCATGCGCGCGGTCATGGTGCGGCTGTCCGCGCGCAGCTTGGAGTGCACGCTCGCGACCACGACGTCCAGCCGGTCGAGCAAGGCGGGGGTCTGGTCGAGCGTGCCGTCCTCCAGGATGTCGACCTCGATGCCGGTGAGGAGCGTGACGCTGCCGGTGTCGAGACCGGCGATGACGTCGAGCTGCTCCTCCAGCCGCTCGGCGCTGAGCCCGCTCGCGACGGTGAGCGTGGGGGAGTGGTCCGTGATCGCCTGGTACTCGCGGCCCAGCGTGGCGGCGGCCGCGGCCATCACCTCGATGGGCACGGTGCCGTCCGACCACTCGGTGTGGCTGTGCAGGTCGCCCCGCAGCTGCGCGCGCAGCTCCGCGCCGCCGGCGTCGAGCGGCTCGGCGTTCCGCTCGCGCAGGTCGGCGAGGTACGACGGGACCTCGCCGTCGACGGCCTGCGAGATCACCTGGAACGTCCGGTCGCCGATCCCCTTCGTGCGCTTGAGCCGCCCGTCGGCGACGCGCGCAGCGACCTCGGCGGTGTCCAGCGGCGCGATGATCGCCGCCGCCTTGCGGAACGCCTGGACCTTGAAGGACGGCGCGAGCTCCCGCTCCAGCCAAAAAGCGATCTCGTTCAGCGCGGCGACCGGTTCCATGCCCACATGCTCCCACCCCGAGCCGCCCCGCGGTCGCCCCGCAGCCATCGCTTCCTCACTTTCTCCCGCCTCCCATCGGCGTGTTGCGGGAGGAAGTGAGGACGCGATGGCGGTTACGGGCGGTTACGCGGGAGGCGGGAGGCGGCGGGGGGCGCGGCTAGCGTCGGAGCGTGAGCGGTGCGATCGAGAACCTGGCGCGCGAGTCCCGCGTGTACGAGCCGAGCCCGGAGTTCGCGGCGCAGGCCAACGTCGGCGCGGAGGTGTTCGCGGAGGCAGCCGCCGACCCCGTCGGGTTCTGGGAGAAGCAGGCGGGCCGCCTGGACTGGGCAGAGCCTTGGCACACGGCCCACACCTGGGAGCCCGCGACGCCGGGCCCCGACGGCGAGCTGAGCGTCCCCCGCGCCGAGTGGTTCGCCGGCGGGAGGCTGAACGTCGCGGTCAACTGCGTCGACCGGCACGTCGCGGCCGGGAACGGCGACCGCGTCGCGCTCCACTTCGAGGGCGAGCCGGGCGACCGCGAGACCGTCACCTATGCCGACCTGCAGCGCCGCGTCGCGCAGGCGGCCAACGCGCTGACCGCCCTCGGTGTCGGGAAAGGCGATCGCGTCGTCGTCTACCTCCCGGTGCTGGTGGAGACCGTCGTCATCACTCTCGCGATCGCGCGCGTCGGCGCCATCCACTCGCTCGTGTTCGGCGGGTTCTCGGCAGAGGCGCTGCGGTTCCGCGTGGAGGACACCCGCGCGAAGCTGCTGGTGACCTCCGACGGGCAGTTCCGCCGCGGCGCCGCGGTGCCGGTGAAGGCCCAGGCGGACACCGCGGTCGAGGGCGTCGACGCGATCGAGCACGTGCTGGTCGTGCGCCGCACCGGCGAGCTCACCCCGGACCTCCCGTGGACCCCCGACCGGGACGTCTGGTGGCACGACGTCGTCGACACCGCGCCGGACGTCCACAAGCCCGAGTCCTTCGACGCCGAGACCCCGCTCTTCATCATCTACACGTCCGGCACCACCGGCCGGCCGAAGGGCGTCGTGCACACCACCGGCGGATACCTCACCCAGGCGTCCTGGAGCCACTGGGCGCTCTTCGACGCGAAGGACTCCGACGTCTACTGGTGCACGGCCGACCTGGCCTGGGTGACCGCGCACACCTACGTCCTGTACGGCCCGCTGTCGAACGGCGCGACCTCCGTCATCTACGAGGGGACGCCGAACACGCCGAGCACCGGCCGGCACTTCGAGATCATCGAGCGCTACGGCGTGACGACCTACTACACAGCGCCGACCCTCATCCGGACGTTCATGAGCTGGTTCCCGGACGGGCTGCGCGCGGCCGGCGACTGGGACCTGTCCAGCATCCGCCTGCTCGGCACCGTCGGCGAGGCGATCAACCCGGAGGTCTGGGTGTGGTTCCGGGAGCAGCTCGGCGGCGGCCGGGCGCCCGTGGTCGACACCTGGTGGCAGTCGGAGTCCGGCGCGGCCATCGTCGCCCCGCTCCCCGGTGTCACCGCGCTGAAGCCCGGTTCCGCGACCGTGGCGGTGCCCGGAGTGACCGTGCGCGTGGCGGACGAGCACGGGGAGGACGTCCCGCGCGGCTCCGGCGGCTCCATCGTGATCGACGGCACCTGGCCGGCGATGTCGCGCACGGTCTGGGGCGACCCGGAGCGCTACCGCGACTCGTACTGGCGGGCCTTCGCCGACCGCGGCTACTTCCTGGCCGGCGACGGCGCGGCCGTGGACGACGACGGCTACCTCTGGCTGCTCGGGAGGCTGGACGACGTCATCAACGTTTCCGGCCACCGGCTCTCCACCATCGAGATCGAGTCGGCGCTGGTCGCGCACCCGTCGGTCGCCGAGGCCGCGGTGGTCGGCGTCGGCGACGCGACGACCGGTCAGGCGGTGGCGGCGTTCGTCATCCCCGTCGGGATGCCTCCGGAGGCGTCGGGCCTGCGCGATCAGGTCGCCCGCGCGATCGGCGCGATCGCCAAGCCGCGCCATGTCGTCGTGGTGGACGACCTCCCCAAGACCCGCTCGGGCAAGATCATGCGGCGGCTGCTGGTCGACCTCTTCGACGGGAGGCCGCTCGGCGACACGACGTCCCTGCAGGACGAGACGGTGCCCGGCCGCATCGCGGAGGTGCTGGCCGGCACGCGCTGACCGCGCCTCAGTCCTGTTCGAGCCCCACGAACATGGTCTCGTGCAGTACCGCCACGTGCCGTTCCGCGAGCGCGACCGCCGTCACCGGGTCCCGCCCGCGGATGGCGGCGGCCAGCGCGGCGTGCTCGGCGTTGACTTCGTGGAGGTACGCGATCGGGTAGGGGATGAAGTACGCGTAGAGCCGCCGCAGGGTCTCCTCGTAGAGCCCGGCCAGCGCCGGGCGCCCCGCTGCGCGGGCGACCGCCAGATGGAAGCGCTCGTCGGCGGCGTGGTAGTCGCTCCAGTCCTGCGCGGACGCCGCCGCCGCGACGGCCGCGTCCAGCTCGGCGAGGTCGTCCTCCGTGGCGGAGACCGCGGCGAGATGGGTCAGTCCCGCCTCGGCCAGGAGGCGCTGGTCGATCAGGCGGTGGACCTGCTCCGCGTCGGCGCGGTAGGCCGCCACGGCCGGGCCTGCGCCGCCGGCGGCCTCCGGGGCCGCCTCGGCCACGAACGTGCCGCCCGAGCGCCCCCGCACGCGCCGGAGCAGCCCCTCCTCGGCCAGGCTCTTGATCGCGCGGCGCGCGGTGATCTCGCTGACATCGAGGGCGGCGGCGATGTCCGCGTCGCTCGGCAGCTGCTCGCCGGGCGCCAGCAGGCGCAGCTCGACGGCCAGCGCGATCCGCGCCCGGACGGTGTCGACGGCGGACAGCCGCGTGATCCCGGCCACGGCGGGTCCCGTCAGTGCGGGCACGGCCGTGTGCGTGAGCGTGCCGGGGGCGTCGCCGGTCATGGCCTCCAGCATAGGGAGATCAGTGGGGGTGGACAAATCCGATCATAATGATCTATTTTATTTCCCAGCACCTTCGCAGCACCGGTGCACCGCCCTTCTCCACCCGTCCCCGACCAATGGAGGTCCCCATGCCGGGTCAGCTCAGCGTCGCCGGCGTCCAGGCCGCACCGCGGCCGATCGGCGCCGAACTCGAGCCCTTCGCCGCCGACGTCGCACGCCACGCGGCCGCAGGCGCCCGCCTCGTCGTCTACCCGGAACTCCACCTCTTCGGAGCCGACCACCTCGCGGCGTCCGCGCGGAACACCGCCCTCGGCGCGTCGGCCGTGGCGCTCGACGGCGAGCTGGTGCGCACGCTCGGCGCGATCGCCGCGGACGCGGGGGTCTGGCTCGTGCCAGGGAGCATCTGCGAGCGCGGCCCGCAAGGCGAGCTCTTCAACACCGCGCTGGCGTTCTCGCCGGACGGCGCGCTCGCCGCGAGCTACCGCAAGATCTTCCCCTGGCGGCCGTTCGAGCCGTACGTGCCGGGCGACCGCTTCGTCGTCTTCGACCTCGACGGCAGCACCGTCGGGCTCGACATCTGCTACGACGCCTGGTTCCCCGAGGTCAGCAGGCACCTCGCCTGGCTCGGCGCCGAGGTGATCGTGAACGTCGTGAAGACCACCACCCCCGACCGCGAGCAGGAGGTCGTGCTCGCCCGGGCCAACTCCATCGCGAACCAGGTCTTCACGGTGAGCGTCAACACGGCCGGTCCGGTGGGCCGCGGCCGCTCGATCGTCGTCGACCCGGAGGGCGCCGTCCTCGCGGAGTCGCCCGGGGACGAGGAGACCGTCCTCGCGCTCGACCTCGACCTCGACCAGGTCGCCCACGTCCGGGAGCACGGCACCGCCGGCGTCAACCGGATGTGGTCGCAGTTCCGTCCAGAGGACGCGGTGATCCCGCTGCCGCTGTACGCGGGCCGGATCGACCCGCGCGACTGGGCCATCCAGTCTCGCGCCGCTCAGTCCAGCCCCCTCCCGAGCACCACCCCCTCCCGTCAGCCTCTCCTGTGAAGGATCCCGGCATGTCCACTGCTCCCGCTTCTGCCGCCCAGCCGTCGCTGGCCCGCACGCTCCGCCTCCCGTCCCTCGTCCTCTTCGGCCTGGCGTACATGACGCCGCTGATCGTCCTCGGGATCTTCGGCGTCGTGGCCGAGACCACCGGTGGCGCGAGCGCGTCCGCCTACCTGGTCGCGCTGGTCGCGATGCTGTTCACGGCCTCCAGCTACGGCAGGATGGCCGCCGCCTACCCCGTCGCCGGCTCCGCCTACACCTACGTGCGCCGCACCATCGATCCGCGGGTCGGCTTCCTGGTCGGCTGGGCGGTGCTGCTCGACTATCTGTTCCTCCCGATGGTCATCTGGCTGATCGGCGCCGCGTACCTGGAGGCGCAGTTCCCCGCGGTGCCCGGCTGGATGTGGATCCTCGGCTTCATCATCGTCACCACGCTGCTGAACATCCTCGGCATCAAGGTCGCCGACCGCGCGAACTACATCCTGATGGCCTTCCAGGTGCTGGTCATCGTCGTGTTCGTCGGGCTCTCGATCGGCTCGGTCGTCGCCCACCAGGGCGCGGGCGGCCTGATCTCCGCCGGGCCGTTCCTCAACCCGACCGCGACGTTCCAGGGCGTGACGGCGGGCGCGGCGATCGCCGCGTACTCGTTCCTCGGCTTCGACGCCGTGACGACGTTCACCGAGGAGACCATCGAACCGCGCAAGACGGTGCCCCGCGCCATCCTGCTGATCGCCCTGATCGGCGGCGTGATCTTCATCCTCGTCTCGTACACGACGCAGCTCGTGCACCCCGGCGGGCAGTTCCACGACGCGTCGTCCGCGGCGTTCGACATCGCGATCACCATCGGCGGCAACGTCTTCGGCTCGATCTTCATCGCGGGCCTCGTCGTCGCGCAGTTCGCCTCCGGCCTCGCCGCCCAGGCGTCCGCCGCCCGCCTGATGTTCGCGATGGGCCGCGACGGCGCGCTGCCGCGCAAGGTGTTCGGCGAGATCAGCCGCCGGTTCCGCTCGCCGGTCGTGAACCTGGTCATCATCGGCGTCGTCGGCCTGGTGGCGATGTTCCTGGACGTCGCGACCTCCACGTCGTTCATCAACTTCGGCGCCTTCGTCGCCTTCACGATGGTGAACGTGTCCGTCATCGTCTACTACTTGCGGCAGCGCAAGGAGGGCGTGCGCCACAATGCGGTCCTCTATGTGGTCCTCCCGGCGGTCGGCGCGATCGTCACCGGCTACCTGCTGACCCGGCTGGACATCAACGCGATCGTCCTGGGCCTGAGCTGGCTGGTGCTCGGCATCATCGTGCTCGCGATCGTGACCAAGGGCTTCCGGCAGCTGCCCCCGGAGATCGCGTACGACGAGGCCGACACCGAAACGACCGCGGCGCCGGCCGCGGCGGCGCCGGTCGCCGGGCCCGCGCCGGAGGCCGCTCCCGCCCCGGCGCGGGAGTGACCGTGCGGCTGGCCCTCGCGCAGCTCGCGTCGGACGACGACGTCGCAGGCAACCTCCGGGCTGTCCGCGACGTCGTCGCGCGCGCGGCGGACCAGGGCGCGGAGCTCGTGCTCCTGCCGGAGTACGCGATGTACGAGAAGAAGATGGTGGACGCCACCTTCGCCGGCGTCGCCGAGCCGCTCGACGGCCGGTTCGGCTCGGCGGTCGCGGAGCTCGCGGCCGCCCGTGGCGTGACCATCGTGGCGGGACTCGTCGAGCGGGCCCCGGAGGGCGACGACCCGCGACCGTTCAACACCCTCGCGGCGTTCGGGCCGGACGGCGCCCTGCTGGCGCGGTACCGCAAGATCCACCTGTTCGACTCGTTCGGCTTCCGCGAGTCGGAGTGGATCGCTCCCGCCCCGGAGCCCGAGCCGGTCGTGTTCGAGACCGGCGGCGTGACCGTCGGGCTGATGACCTGCTACGACCTTCGCTTCCCCGAGCTGGGGAGGGCGCTCGCCGACGCCGGAGCCGGCCTGCTCGCGGTGTGCTCGTCCTGGGTGCCCGGCCCGTCGAAGGTGGAGCAGTGGCGGACGCTCGCGCGGGCGCGGGCGATCGAGAACGGCTGCTACACGGCGGCGGTGTCCCAGTCGGAGCCGATCTCGGTGGGCCACAGCCTGCTCGCCGACCCGCACGGCGACGTGCGGGTGGAGGCGGCCGGCGGTCCGGAGCTGGTGCTGGTCGACATCGACCCCGGCGAGGTCGACGCCGCACGCGAACGGGACCCCGCGCTGCGGCTCCGGAGGCTCTGAGCTCAGCCCGCGACGGTCACCCCGGACGCGGCGATGACCTCCTCGCGGAAGGCCTGCGCCAGCGTCGCGGAGGCGGGCCGCGCCGCCGGGTCGCGGGCGGTCATCGCGCGCAGCAGCGCCGTCCACCCGCCGGGGAGGTCGTCGGGCACGGACGGGTCGGCCTTCAGCCGCGCGAGCGCCGAGTCCACCGCGGTGCCGGGGAAGGCGACCGTGTGCGTGAAGCACTCCAGCAGCACCAGGCCGAGCGAGTAGATGTCGCTCGCCGGCGTCGCTGCCTTGAGCGAGGCCTGCTCGGGACTGAGGTAGGCGGCCGTCCCCGTGGTGGTCTTGCCCTCCTCCTCGGTCTGCGGCGAGGCCAGGATGCCGCCGGCGATCCCGAAGTCGGTCAGCCGCGCGCGGGCGCGGAAGGTAGTGGTGCCGTAGGTCACCAGCATCACGTTGGACGGCTTGATGTCGCGGTGCACGACGCCGTTCGCGTGCACGTACTCCAGGGCCTCCGCGATGTCGTAGGCGATCTCGGAGATCTCCTCGGTGTTCAGGGTCCGCTCGCGGAGGGTGGCGGCCAGGTCGTTGCCGGTGACCAGCTCCATCACCAGGAACGGCCGCGGGTCCGTGGGCGCCGAGTAGTCGATGCCGGCGTCGATGAGGGAGACGATGCCGTGGTGGCTCAGCCGGGCGAGCGCGGCCTGCTCCGTGCGGAACTGCGCCATCTGCTCCTCGGTCGCCGAGCGGTAGAGCTTGATGGCGACCTCGCGGTCGAGCAGCTCGTCGGTCGCCCGGAACACGCTCGCCTCGCCGCCGCGGCCGATGATGGTCTGCGGGCGGTAGCGGCCGAGCAGGGCGGGGATCGGGGTGTCGGTCATGTCCGGGCGGCCGATCGGAACAGCGCGAAGGAGGTCTCGCCGACGATCACGCTCTCGCCGTCGTTCAGGGCGAGCTCCGGGTCGCTGGACAGCTCCAGCTCCCAGTGCGCGCCCGGCGGGTCGGGCAGCACGAACTCCACCCCGTTCTCGGCGGCGTTGAGCATCAGCAGGAACGAGTCGGCGCCCTCGTGCATGAGTTGGAAGGCGATCGAGCGGGCCTCCGGGTCGCCCCAGTCCTCGTCCGCGAACGGCTCCCCGTCGGCGCGCACGATGCGGACCGTGTCCGGGCCGCCGACGTCGGGAGCGTGCCGGTACCACTCGGGCCGGAGGGCGGGCTCGCTGCGGCGGAGGCGGATGAGCACCGCCGTGAAGGCGTGCAGGTCCCAGTCGGCGTTCGCCCAGTCGTACCAGGAGATCTCGTTGTCCTGGCAGTAGGCGTTGTTGTTGCCCTGCTGGGTGCGGCCGATCTCGTCGCCGCCGAGGATCATCGGCACGCCGGCAGAGAGCAGCACGGTGGCGAGGAAGTTCTTGCGCTGCCGGATGCGGACGGCGTTGATGGCCGGGTCGTCGGTCGGGCCCTCCACGCCGTAGTTGCGCGAGCGGTTGTCGGATTCGCCGTCGCGGTTGTCCTCGCCGTTGGCCTCGTTGTGCTTCTCGTCGTAACTCGTGAGGTCGGCGAGCGTGAAGCCGTCGTGGGCGGTGACGAAGTTCACGCTCGAGAGCGGGGCGCGCCGGGAGTCCTCGTAGATGTCCGGGCTGCCGAGCACGCGCTGCGAGAGCGTCCCGAGCACGCCGGGGGTGCCGCGCCAGAAGTCGCGGACGTCGTCGCGGAACTTGCCGTTCCACTCCGACCAGTCGGCCGGGAAGCCGCCGAGCTGGTAGCCGGCGGTGTCCCACGGCTCGGCGATCATCTTCACCCGTGCGAGGACCGGGTCCTGCTGGATGAGCGTGAGGAACGCGCTGTGCAGGCTGGCGTCGCCGCCCTGCCGGGTGAGCGTGGTGGCCAGATCGAAGCGGAACCCGTCGATGTGGTAGTCCTCAACCCAGTACCGCAGCGAGTCCATGATGAGCTGCAGGGCGGCGGGATGGCTGACGTTGACGCTGTTCCCGGTGCCGGTGGTGTCGAAGTAGTGCGCGCGGTCGCCCTCGACGAGCCGGTAGTAGGAGGGGTTGTCGATGCCCTTGAAGCTGTAGGTGGGACCGAGGTCGTTGCCCTCCGCGGTGTGGTTGTAGACCACGTCGAGGATGACCTCCAGGCCGGCCGCGTGCAGCGCCTTGACCATGCCCTTGAACTCGTCCACCTGGTGCCCGGTGTCGCCGGTGGCGGCGTACTCGTTGTGCGGGGCGAAGAAGCCGATGGAGTTGTAGCCCCAGTAGTTGCGGAGACCCTTCTCCTGCAGGTGCGGGTCCTGGACGAACTGGTGCACCGGCATGAGCTCGACCGCGGTGACGCCGAGGTTCTTCAGGTACTCGACGGCGGCCGGGTGGGCGAGGCCGGCGTAGGTGCCGCGGAACTCCTCCGGCACCCACTCCATCAGCTTGGTGAAGCCCTTGACGTGGGTCTCGTAGATGATGGTCTCGCTGAGCGGCGTGTACGGCCGCTCGTGGTCGCCCCAGTCGAACTCCTGCGGGTCGACGACGACCCCGAGCGCGACGTGGCCCTTGCCGTTGGTGTCGCTGCGCCGCTTCGGCCGGCCGAGCTGGTGGCCGAACACGGCCTGCGAGTTGTCCCACGAGCCGCTCACGGCGCGGGCCCGCGTCGGCAGGAGCACCTTCGCGGGCGAGAAGCGCAGGCCGTTGGCCGGATCCCACGGACCGGCGACCCGGATACCGTAGCGGGTGCCGGGGACGAGCCCCGGCACGAAACCGTGGAACACGTGGCCGGTGCGGTTGTGGAGCTCGGTCCTGGTCTCCCGGCCGCGCGCGTCGAAGCGCGACACGTAGACGTTGTCGGCGTTCTCGCTGTAGACGGCGACGTTCGCCCCGCCCTCGACGAGGGTGATCCCGAGCGGATACGGGTTGGAGCCGTCGGCGCTCACTGGGCGGTCCCGCGGACGCCTGCGAGCCGGACGCGGAGCTGTGCGCCGGCCGACCCGGAGAAGCCGGGATGACGAAGCGCAGGCAGGGGGCAGAGCTGGGACACGGTGCCTCCGATGATCGGGTAGACCGACAGGCTACCTGCGTGCGACGGACCGCGGGAAGCGGTTGACACGGGGGAGCGGTCCCGCTATCGGGTCAGCGAGTGATCCGCACGACCCGCACCGCGTCGTCGAACACGGCCTCGGTGACGGTGCCGTCCGCCGGGTGCGGGAGGTCGTGCCCGCTGAGCGCCGCCTCCACCCGCAGGCCCGCACGCGTGAACCCGAAGACGCCGTCCGCGCAGGTCACGTCCTTCGCGCGGGCGTCGGCCGGGAGGGCGCGCCGCACCTCGATGAGGCGGCGGTACCAGGCGAGCAGGCGCGCGTGGGACGGCTCGGCCGGCTCGGTCCAGTCGAGTTTCGCGCTCTCGAAGGTGGCGGGGTCCTGCGGGTCGGGGACCACGGCCGGGTCCCAGCCCATGCGGGCGAACTCGGCGATCCGGCCGGTGCGGGTGGCCTCCGCCAGGTCGGGCTCGGGGTGGGAGCTGAAGAACGGCCACGGGGTCGTCGCGCCCCACTCCTCGCCCATGAACAGCATGGGCGTGAACGGGCCGAGCAGGATCAACG
Source organism: Leifsonia shinshuensis (assembly GCF_013410375.1). Classification (NCBI taxonomy): domain Bacteria; kingdom Bacillati; phylum Actinomycetota; class Actinomycetes; order Micrococcales; family Microbacteriaceae; genus Leifsonia; species Leifsonia shinshuensis. The sequence goes on along the minus strand of NZ_JACCFL010000001.1, from coordinate 4,081,264 downwards.
CCGCGGCGACGGCGAGACGGCCCTCGTCGAGGGTCGCGGTGAGCCGGTCGCCGATCGCCCGGTTGCCGACCTGGTCGTGGTCCTGGCTGAACGCGACCAGCCGGGAGTGCGGGATGTCCGCGTCGAGTGGGCGGCCGTGGTGCCGTTCGCGGAAGCTGGACCAGGTGCCGTCGTGGAAGAAGCCGCGCTCGAACGTCTTGATCAGCGCCTCCGGCCCGGCGAAGTCGGCGTAGTACCCGCTCGTCTCGCCGGTCAGGTTGACATGGACCGCGTGGTGCACGTCGTCGTCCCACTGCGCGTCGAGGCCGTAGCCGTGCCGGCGGCGGTCGCGGATGAGCCTCGGGTCGTTGAGGTCGCTCTCCGCGATCAGGGTCGCCGGGCGGCCGGTCGTGTCGCGGAGCGCCGCCGCCTCGCGGGCGAGGGCCTCCAGGATGTGCTCCGCGCTGCTGTCGCGGAGCGCGTGCACGGCGTCCAGCCGCAGCCCGTCCACGTGCATGTCGCGCAGCCAGAACGCTGCGTTGTCGAGGATGAGCCTGCGCACCTCGTCGGAGCGCGGGCCGTCCAGGTTGACGGACGAGCCCCAGGTGTTGCGGCCCTCGCTCAGGTAGGGGCCGAACACCGGCAGATAATTGCCGCTCGGCCCGAGGTGGTTGTAGACCACGTCCTGTATGACCGCGATGCCGCGCCCGTGGCACGCGTCGACGAAGCGCTGGTAGGCGTCTGGACCGCCGTACGGTTCGTGGACGGCGAACCAGAGCACGCCGTCGTACCCCCAGCCGTGCGGGCCGTTGAACGCGTTGACCGGCAGCAGCTCGACGGCCTCCACGCCGAGCTCGGCGAGGTGGTCGAGCCGGCCGGCCGCCGCGTCGAGCGTCCCCTCGGGGGTGAACGTGCCGAGGTGGAGCTCGTAGATCACCCGGCCGGTGAGTGTGCCGGGCCGCCAGCCGCCGTCGGTCCAGCGGAACGCCGACGGGTCCCACTCCCGGCTCAGCGCGTGCACGCCGTCCGGCTGCCGCCGCGAGCGCGGGTCGGGGTGCGGCCCGGCGCCGTCGACGACGAAGCCGTAGTCGAGGGGCGCGCCATCGCCTCCTCGGTCCAGGGGAGCGGGAAGCCGCCACCACCCGTCGTCGCCCTTCTCCAGGGGATGCCGGCCTGCTCCGGCCACGTCCACCAGGACCGACTCCGCGTCGGGCGCCCACACCGGGAACGTGCGGTCGGGCACCGGCCGCCACGTGCCCCGCGCGCTCATCGGCCCACCGCCAGCAGCGCCACCGGGTACCGATCGAAGAGCTCGGCGAGACGCACCCGGCCGCTCACCTCGCGACCGGTCAGCTCGTCCCGGAGGGCGGCGTCGCCGAGGTCGACCGAGGTGTCGCCCCAGCCTCCCGCCGCCGCCAAGCCGACCGGCAGCCGGGTCGCGAGCGTGATCGCGCCGCCGCGGTCGAAGGCCACAAGGTGGTCCGCGCGGTCGCCGGAGGCCGTCACCGGCCGGTACTCCGAGAACAGCTCCGGCCGGTCGCGGCGGAGCCGCAGCGCACGGGAGGTGACCAGCAGCTTCGCCGCGCCCGACGAGTCGATCGGCGGCAGCCTGCCCTCGTCGAGGTGCGCGAGCAGCCCGGCCGCCGCGTCGAACTCCACCGGCCGCCGGTTGTCCGGGTCGACCAGCGAGCGCTCCCAGCGCTCGGACCCCTGGTACACGTCCGGGACGCCGGGCAACGTCAGTTGGACCAGCTTGGCGCCGAGGCCGTTGCTCGCTCCCGGCGCGTCGAGGATCGCTGCGATGGCGGTCACCTCCGCTGCAACGCGCGCGTCGTCGAAGGCGGCGTCGACCAGTTCGCCGAGCGCGTCCTCGAAGGACGCGTCCGGATCGGCCCAGCTCGTGCTCGCTCCGGCCTCGCGTGCGGCCTTGAGCGCGTAGGCGTGCAGCCGCTCGCGCGACGCGGGCCAGGCGCCGACGATCGACTGCCAGAGCAGGTTCTCGAGCGACCCGTCGCCGACCGACACGCGCAGGCGCACGGCGGCGAGGAAGCGCCCCCAGCGTTCCGGCAGCTCCGCGAGCACGGCGATGCGCGCGCGTGTGTCCTCGCTGCGTTTGGTGTCGTGCGTGCTGAGCGTCGTCAGCGAGTGCGGGAGCGCGGCCAGCCGCCGCTCCTGCAGCCGGTGGAACTCCCCGACCGGGAGGGCGAACTCGCTGGGATCGCCGCCCACCTCCGTCAGCGAGGCCAGCCGGGAGTACCGGTAGAAGGCGTTGTCCTCGACGCCTTTGGCCATGATCGCGCCGCTGGTCTGCTGGAACCGTGCGGATGCCGGCGCGATGCCGCCGTCAGGGCCCGGGGCGAACGCCTCGCCCACCCCGTTCAGCGCGTCGGCCAGGTCCGGCCGCGAGGCCGCCGCCGCGTCGAGCGCCGCACTCAGGTGGTCCGCGCCGAACGGGAGGTAGCTCCGGTAGACCGGGAAGCACGCCGCCAGTTCCGCCACTGCGTCCGCCCAGGTCTCGGACGCCGCCTCCGGATCCGGTTCCCCCGCGGGCGAACCGAGCTCTCGCACCACCCGCAGCACCTCCGACCGCAGGATCCCGTCGGCCGCCGCGCGCTTGCGCCGGTGGACGAGGCCCGGCCAGTCCCTGCTCTCCTCGCGCGCGTCGTGCTCCTCGGCCAGCGCGGTCAGCGGCTCCTCGCCCGCGGGGTCGACGAACACCCGGTCGACGATCCCGAGCGCGTCGTAGCCGGTCGTTCCGGCGATCGGCCAGTCGGGGATGCGCTCGTCGCCCTCCAGGATCTTCTCGACCCAGATCGGGCGCCCGTCGGCGAGGCCGGCGAGCCGGCGCAGGTAGTCGCCGGGGTCGCGCAGACCGTCGGGGTGGTCCACGCGGAGGCCGTCGACCAGGCCCTCGCGCAGCCAGCGCCCGATCTCGGCGTGCGTCGCCTCGAACACCCGCGGATCCTCCACCCGCAGCCCGGCGAGCGAGTTCACCGCGAAGAACCGGCGGTAGTTCAGCTCGGCGTCCGCGCGGCGCCAGGAGATCAGCTCGTAGTGCTGTCGCGCGTGCACTTCCCGCGGAGACGCGAACTCCGTTCCGGGAGCGAGCGGGAAGCGGTGCTCGTAGTAGCGCAGCTCGCCGTCCACCACCCGCAGCGCGTCGAGCTCGTCGGGGCCGTCGCCGAGCACCGGGAGGCGCAGCCGGCCCCCGCCGAACGCCCAGTCGATGTCGAAGTGGTCGGCGAACGCCGAGCCCTGGCCGGATCGGAGGACATCCCACCACCAGGGGTTCTCGTGCGGCACGGCGACGCCGAGATGGTTGGGCACGATGTCGACGACGACCCGGAACCCGCGGAGATGGGCCGCGTCGGCGAACTCGCGGAGCGCCTCCGGGCCGCCGCGCGCCTCGTCCACCCGGGTCGGATCGACGACGTCGTAGCCGTGGTCGGACCCGGCCGCCGACTGCAGCAGCGGCGACAGGTAGACGGCGTCGACGCCGAGGCGCCGCAGATAGTCGAGCACTTGGGTGGCGTCCCGCAGTGTGAATCCGGGCGTGATCTGGAGGCGGTAGGTGTTCTCGGGGACGTCTTGGCTCACACCAAGGATTCTTTCGCGCACCGCTCCGCGCTGGAAGGGGCTGGACATTCCGGTGGAGAACCGGTCACTACGACCGGCTGTGAGGGAACGGAGGGGATTGAAAAAAGCGGTCACCTGTGCGTTCTGGACGCGCCCGCCGCACGGTGGGAACGTCGGTGCCGACCCGAGCGAAAGGGGACAACCATGGGACTCGACGACAAGATCGAGAACACCGCTCAGAACGCGGGCGGCAAGGCCAAGGAGGCGACCGGCAAGGCGACCGGCGACCGGGACCTCGAGGCCGAAGGCAAGGGGGACCAGGTCAAGGCGGACCTCAAGAACGCCGGCGAGAAGGTGAAGGACGCCTTCAAGCACTGACCGGCCCCACGAGCAGCCCCCGCCCCGTCATCCCGGGCGGGGGCTTCCCGTCCGCGCGCCGGGACGGATCAGCCCGGACGAATCAGCGCAGACGGATCAGCCCCGACCGCTCAGCCCCGCCCGCTCAGCCCCGCCCGCTCACGCCGGCACCGCCGCGATCGCGCTGATCTCGATCAGCGCGCCCGGCACGCCGAGCCCCGCGACGCGGGAGGCCGTCACCAGGGGAGGAGCGCCGTCCCGCGCGAGCCGGGCCGCGATGGCGCCGTACGCCGCGCGCAGATCGGCGCCCGCGTCGATGAGGACGAACCACTGCACGACATCGTCGAGGCCGGCGCCCGCCGCGGCGAGGGCGACGCACGCGTTGTCGAGGGCGCGGGCGGCCTGCGGGCCGACCTCCGGCGAGACCAGCGCACCGGTCTCGTCGACGCCGTTCTGGCCGCCGAGGTAGACGGTCGCCGAGCCCGGCGGGACGACGGCGACATGGCTGAAGGCGGGGCTGCGGACGAGCCCGTCCGGCTGGAGGAAGGTGACGGCCATGCCCACATCCTGGCAGCGACCCCCGACGACGCGCCTCCCCGCTTCCGCGCACGCGCTGAAATCCCCGCGACGCGATACTCCAGGTGAAATCCGCCGCTCTCTCCCGCTCCGGGCGGCGCGACGCCCGCCGGCGGCCCCGATACTCGCTCCATGAACACGACGTCCCACACCCTCCCGTCCGCAGCCGGACCGGTCGTGCCGCACGTCGAGCGCGCGACGAGCATGGTGACGGGGCAGCCGATCCTGATCCGCTGCGAGTGCCCGCTGGGACGCGACCACACCTACGCCGAATGGCGGGAGCGGTTCGGCGACTCCGCCCCGGCCGAATGACCAGCCCCGCGCCCGCCTCGCGTGTGCGGAGCGTTGGTATCCGGCCGCTCCGCGCATGGATTCCGTGAGGATGCGCGCCACCCGCTTCCGCCCGGCGTAAACCGGTAGCCGTGACCACGATCGAGCGACCTCCCGCGCGCAGCAGGACGGCCCGATTCCTCGAAGGCGCCCACCGCTGGGGCTGGTTCGAGGAGACCTCCGCCCTGTACACCGCGCGCACGGGCGTCTCCGCGCGGCGGCTCGTCGTCTACCCGCCGGGGACGACCAGCTCCCAGCGGCGCGCCATCGTCTTCCGGCGGCGCTGGCCGGCCGCGGGCGGCCTGCTCGCGCTCCTGCCCGCCTTCGTCCTGGCGCCCGCGCCCGCGGTGGTCGCGATCGGCGCGATGGTGGTCGTCTACGTGGCGGGATTCGTGGTCGCCCTGGTCGCGACCCGGCGCGTGTGGCCGGAGTGCCGGGTGATCCGGTGCTCCACGGTCTCGGTCGGCGAGCAGCACGAGACCTACGGCGAGGAGCAGCTGGTCACGGCCTCCCTCGCCGCCCTCCTCGCGCTGGAGCGCGCCCGCCAGGAGGGGCGCATCGACGAAGTCGGCTTCGAACTCGGATGGAGCCGCGTCTACGATCTGGCGCACTCACGTCACGCGGAGTAGCTTGCGCAGCATGGGCGACCGTGTGGAGCGCGCCCGGGCGTGGCGTCGCGTCGGGCTGGGTGCGGTGTTCGCCGTCCTCGCGCTGGTCTCCACGATCGTCCTCACCGTCCTCATCCCCACCGAGGGAGAGAACCCGCGGGCGTGGGGGATCGTGGTGTGCGGCGTCGTGACGGTGCTGGTCTTCACCCAGGTGGCCCTCCGCAACTGGAGGCTGCTAAAGCACTACCGCGGCGACGACCTCCCGGTCGCGCACGCTGTGCACCGCCGCCTGCTGCACCACTGAGCGGCCGGGGTCATCCGCCTACGGGAGCAGGATGACCTTGCCGCCGGGGTGCCCCGACTCCACCAGCCGCGCTGCCTCGGCGGCCTCCGCGAGCGGGAACGTGCGGGCGATGTCCACCTCGAACGCGCCGTCGGCGATCAGGTCGAGCGCAAGGGCGTAGGCCTCGTCGCGCAGCCGGAGCTCGTCCGCGGTCATCGGCACCGGGTTCCCGCCGCCCCAGGCGCGGATGCCGAGCTCTTCCGCGCGCGGGCCGACCACGATCGTCCCGATCCGCGAGCGGTCGTCGACGAGGGCGAAGGAGGCCTCCAGTGCCTCGTCGGAGCCGATCGCGTCGAGGATGAGGTCGTAGCCGTCCGGCGCGGCCGCGCGGAGCCGGTCGAGCAAGCCCGGACCGTACGCGACCGGGATCGCGCCGAGCTCGCGCAGCCGCTCGTGGTTGGCCGGGGACGCGGTCGCGACCACCGTGGCGCCCATCCGGCGGGCGAGCTGGATCGCGGCCCGGCCGACACTGCCGGAACCGCCGTGGACGAGCAGCGTGATCCCCGGTCCGACCCCCAGCGACACGAGGGCCTGGTGGGCGGTGCCGACCGGGACTCCGATCGCGGCCGCCTGCTCCCAGGTCACCGCGGCGGGCTTGCGGACCAGGTGGGAGGCCGGGGCGACCAGGTGCGTCGTGTAGGCGCCGTGCGCGCCGCGCACCACGACGTGATCGCCCGGAGCCCAGTTGTCCACTCCCGGGCCGACCGCGACCACGACGCCGGCGGCGTCGCTGCCCGGCACGCGGGGCGCCGTGATCGGAGCGCTCGGCCGCGAGCCGCTGCGGAGCTTTCCGTCGATCGGGTTGACGCCGGCGGCGCGCACCGCGACCACCACACCGCCCTCCGGGGCGACAGGATCCGGCACCGCCGCCACCTCGAGCACGTCGGGGTCGCCGAGGCGGTCGTACTGGATCTGGGTGGCCATGCGGGAGTCCTTCCGTCGGGGTCGTGCTCTCGACTCAACCCGTGGGCGGCCGGTTCATTCCCCGCCCGGGCGGCCCGCAGGTCAGCGCTGGGCGAAGGCCGCGCGGTAGCGGGTCGGCGGCACGCCCACCTCGGCGTCGAAGTGGTGCCGCAGCAGGGTGGCGCTGGCGAAGCCGCTGCGACGCGCGACCTCCTCGACGGCGAGGTCGGTGGTCTCCAGCAGCAGGCGGGCGTGCAGGACGCGCTGCGTCGTGAGCCACTGCATCGGCGGCACCCCGGTTTCGGCGACGAAGCGGCGGGAGAAGCTCCTGGTCGACATGTGGGTGCGGGCGGCGAGGCCGGACACCGTGTGGTTCTCGTCCAGCGTGGTGCTGAGGTGGTCTAGCAGTTCGCTGAAGGTGTCGTCCTCGCAGTCGGAGACCGGCTTCTCGATGTACTGCCGCTGGCCGCCGTCGCGCTGCGGCGGGACGACCATGTTGCGCGCGATGGTGTTGGCGATCGCGCTGCCGAGCTCGCGCCGGACCAGGTGGAGGCAGGCGTCGATGCCCGCGGAGGTGCCCGCGCTCGTGATGATCGTGCCGTCGTCGATGAACAGCACGTCGGGGTCCACCTTCGCGAGCGGGAAGCGCTCCTGGAGGGCGTCGGCGTGGCGCCAGTGCGTCGTGCACACGCGGCCGTCGAGGAGGCCGGCGGCGCCGAGCACGAAGGCGCCGGAGCAGACGCTGAGCAGAATGGCGCCCCGGGCGTGCGCGCGGCGGAGGCCGTCGAGCAGCTCCTCCGGGTACTCGTCGCGGATCGTGGCGGCCGGCACGGCGATGAGGTCGGCGTCCTCCATCGCCTCCAGCCCGTAGGGCGCGATCAGCTGGACGCCGATCTCGTTCCGGATGGGCTCGCCCGGGGTCGCCGAGCAGACCCGGAAGTCGAACGGCGCGATCCCGGCGTAGCTGCGGTCGAGGCCGAACACCTCGCAGATGACGCCGAACTCGAACATCGCGAACTCGTCGATGACGGGCACAGCCACACGCTTCAACATGCCGTCCAGTGTACTGGCCGTATCTTTGCGAAGATAGACCTGAAGCCATCTGGTGGCCGAATATTTTCGCTCGTAACGTTGAGGTCATGGCAAACGGAACCTGGGCACAAGGAATCGAACATGGCTGGGTGGCCCGCCCGGTCCGCACCAACGGCGGCGAGCCGGTCCCGCCGCGACGCCGCCGCTTCGTGCTGAGCGATTGGCTCCCCGCGGCGGTCGCCGCGCGTGGGGGCCGCGTCACCCGCGAGACCGAGCGGGGCCTCGCCGACCTGCGCGCCGCGCAGGACGCCCGGAGCACCGGACGCTGATCCACGGCAGCCCGCGTCGTCCGGTCGCGGGCGCCGCCTAGGCTGGTCCGATGGAGATCAGCGCATCCGGATTCCTCTTCGATATGGACGGCACGCTCGTCGACTCGCACGCCGTGGTCGAAGCCGTCTGGAGCGAGTTCGGCCGGCGCCACGACCTCGACCCCGCCGAGATCCTCGCCTACGCGCACGGCAGGCAGGCGGCCGACACCGTCGCGCACCTTCTGCCGGACCTGCCGGCCGAGCGCCGCGCCGAGTTGGTTGCTGGGCTCGTCGCCGAGGAGGTGACACGGACGGACGGCATCGTGGAGGTGCCGGGGGCCGCCGCGCTGCTGGCGGCGCTCGCCGACGCCGCCGTGCCGGTGGCGATCGTCACGAGCGCGCCGCGCGAACTGGCCGTGGCGCGGCTGCGGGCCGCCGGCGTCCCCGTCCCCGGCGTCCTGGTCGCCGCCGAGGACGTCTCCCGCGGCAAGCCGGACCCGCAGGGCTACCTGCTCGCCGCCGAGCGGCTCGGCGTGCCGATCCGGAGCTGCGTCGTCTTCGAGGACGCCGAGGCCGGCCTGGCGGCCGCCGTCGCGTCCGGCGCCCGGGTCGTCGTCGTGGGCGGCCACTCCTCCGCCACGACCGAGGGCCTCGAGCGGCTCCGGGACTACACGGGCGCCGTCCCCGGCGTCGAGAGCGCCCCGCTGCACCGCTGATGGAGCCGCCTCCCATGGAGGGTTGACGGGCCGTTCGCCGCGTTCTATCCTCTAATCAACCGATTGATTGATAAATAAGCAGGTTGATTATGGTGGACGACGCGCTCGACAGGGCCTTCGCGGCCCTGTCCGACCCGGTGCGACGCGCGATGGTGGCGCGGCTCAGCCGGGGGCCGGCGACGGTGAACGAGCTGGCCGAGCCGTTCGACATCACCCTGCAGGCCGTCTCCAAGCACATCAGCGTGCTGGAGTCGGCCGGGCTGGTCTGGCGCACGCGCGAGGCACAGCGCCGCCCCGTCCACCTCGACGCCGCCGCGCTGGAGCGCCTCACGTCGTGGATCGATCGGTACCGCCTGGAGGCGGAACGGCAGTACCGCAGGCTCGACGCCCTGCTCGCGGCGCCTCCGGCACCCTCACCAGAACAGAGCAAGCGAATCAAGGAGAAGGAATCATGACCAACCCGGTCGTCATCGATGCCGTACCCGGCACCTCGTACGCCGACATCACCCGGGAGTTCGAAGCTCCCGTCGAGGCGGTCTTCCGCGCGCACGCCGACCCCGACCTGTACGTGCAGTGGATCGGCCCGCGCAGGCTCGACAACGCGATCACCCACTGGGACTTCCGCACCGGTGGAGGCTACGCCTTCGAGCAGAAGGACGAGGACGGCACGGTCTACGCCTTCCGCGGCGTCATCCACACCGTCGTCGAGAACGAGCTCATCATCCAGACCTTCGAGTTCCTCGGCGCGCCCAACGAGGTCAGCATCGACACGCTGCGCTTCGAGCCGCTGCCCGGCGGCCGCTCCCGGCTCGTCGGCCACTCGGTGTTCCCCTCCAAGGAGGCGCTGGAGGCCATGGTCGCCTCCGGCATGGAGTACGGGATGCGCGAAGGCTACGAGAAGCTCGACGAGCTCCTGGCGCGGGCCTGATCGCGATGACCAGGGTCGTCGCCGACATCACCGTCTCCCTCGACGGGTACGTGACCGGCCCCGACGCCGGCCCCGGCAACGGGCTCGGCACCGGGGGAGAGCCGCTGCACCGCTGGGTGTTCTCCGACGACCCCGGCGACAAGCGCATCCTCGCCGCCGCGACCGAGCGCTCCGGCGCGGTCGTCATGGGCCGCAACCTGTTCGACGTCGTCGACGGCCCCGGCGGCTGGAGCGACGAGCTGGGCTACGGCGCCACGGAGGTCGGGAAGCCGCCGTTCGTGGTCGCCACGAGCGCCGCGCCGCCGTCGGTGCGTCTCACCGGGCTAGACTGGACGTTCGTAACGACGGGCTTGTCCGACGCGGTCGCCGCAGCGCGGAAGGCCGCCGAAGCCGCATCGGCCGCGCGCGGCGCCGACCTGGACGCGATCCTCATGGGCGGAGGCGCCCTCGTGGGCTCGGCGCTCGCCGCTGGCCTCGTGGACACGCTGGTCCTGCACCTCTCGCCGATCATCCTGGGCGCGGGAACGCCGCTGTTCACGGGCACCCAGCCCCGCGAGCTCGTGCAGCGGGAGGTCGTGGTCACGACGACGGCTACGCACCTGACCTACGAGGTGGGGTGAGGCGCGCTCTCAGCCGTTCGTGACGAAGCTGGAGCCGGTCGGCGTGCAGGTGTAGGTGGTGCTCCCGACCACGTGCGTCCCGTAACCGAGCCGGTTGCACTCCTCGAAGAGGTGGACGAACTGCGGAATGAGGAAGGCGAGGATGAGCGCGATCATCAGGATCGTGACGGAGGCGACGGCGATCCCGGCGATCGCGAAGCCGTTCCGCTCCCCGGCACGCCGGGACTTCACGAGCGCCACGATGCTCAGCACCAGGCCCACGATGTTGGCGAAGCCGATGAACGCGAGCACGAAGCCGACGATTCCGAGCACCTGCGCAGTGCTCATGCGCGACGCGGGCGGGCGAGTCGGGTAGGGCGGCGCAGGCGCGGCGCCGATGGGCATGCTGCGGTCCTGGGGCTGGGCCTGGGGCGGGGGCGTGGCTGCGTCGCTGATCGGTCGCTCCTTCGGTCGAGCCGAGTGTAGGGCCTCGCCACACGATTTCGTGCTCGTTCGAGCAGAAAGCGTTTCGATTCGCCCGTCATCGTCACGACGTGGCAGGCTCTTGAACAGTGAGGCGGGCCGCGACTGGCGACAACGGCCGGCGGCCCGCCATCGCGAAGGGGCAGATCTGGGATGACGTTCCATCGATCGAGTGGGGTGTCGAATGACCGCCCCCGATGCCGTGGGGTTCGTGGCATCCACAAGCAAAGGCCGGCTTCGCGCCGTCGATCCAACAGGACAAAAGCCCCGCTGTTCCGGCTATTGCCTATTCAGCGGGGCTTTGCATCACTTGTGAAACGAGATAACATCTGGCGGAGTTGGCCCATTTTGGCGGCTGTATTTACGCGGATCTGGTGGCGAGAGCGATCCCAACTCGGAAAATTTAGTTGGCGGAAATTCAGCGAAGCTCCGGATCGAGCCGGGCCGGCTGGATCGGCCACGAAGCAGCAGTGGGCGCCGCCATGGGACTCGGACATGATCTGTCCGATCCCCGCGACAGTGACCACAAGTCCGTAGGCGAGCAACAGTCCAGCGGGGAGCCGGCTCGGATTGGGCTTGGAGGCAATTTGGACATGCTCCGCCGGGTTTCGCCGAATAGCGACCCGAGTTCGTTCGACCAACGCTTCATGGGTTCTCGGCGGAGGCAAGGGTCGACTCTGGTATCCATGCCGCGCGCTCCAAAGTATTGGAGTTGGCGTTGAACCGTCTGTGATGCGGAGGTCCAATTGGACTCGTATTCCAACCGCCCCGCCATGTTGCGCCACAGTCTGGGGGTGCCACCTTCCTCGGCGCAGAAGCGGAATCTCCATAGACTGACGACGATGAGTCACGAGGACCTGGCCGATCGCCTACCGGCGGAAGCTCGCGCCCGTGTGCTCATTGATCAACAGCTCACTGCTGCGGGCTGGTCTGTCCAGAATCGCAAAGAACTGAATCTTTTCAGCGCGCAGGGCATCGCGGTTCGCGAGGTGCCGATGGCCCGGGGCCACGGCCGCGTCGATTACCTGCTGTTTGTGGACAAACGGGTTGTAGGCGTCATCGAGGCCAAACCCGAAGGTGCCACACTGTCGGGCGTCGAGTGGCAATCGACGAAGTACGCAGATGGCCTGCCTTCTGAGTTCCAAAACCGTGCCGGTACGGTCGATGGGCGCCTTCCCTTCGTGTTCGAGGCGTCCGGTTCCGAGACACACTTCACGAATGGACTCGATCCGGATCCGCGGGCGCGGTCGATCTTCGCGTTCCCTCAGCCCGAGACACTCGCACGGTATCTCCGCGATCGGGATGAGGACCCGCTGACGCCGACCTGGCGAGGCAAGATTCGGCACATGCCGCCGCTATACACGGTTCCGCTGCGTCCGGCCCAGATTGATGCGATCCAGTGCACGGAAGCATCCCTCGCTGCGCAACGCGTGGATCGGTCGCTCATCCAGATGGCTACTGGCGCCGGCAAGACGTACACCGCCGTTACGCTCGCTTATCGGCTGCTGAAGGACGCTGGTTTCAAACGCATCCTGTTCCTCGTTGACCGGAACAACCTTGCGAAGCAGACCGCAGCTGAGTTTGAGAACTACTCCACCCCGGGGGACGGACGGAAGTTCACCGAGCTATACCCGGTACAGCGACTGCGCAGCGCGGCGATGGCGTCTAGCAGCAGCATCGTGATTTCCACCATCCAGCGCGTCCACGCCGCGCTGCGCGGCAAGGAAGTCTCCGACACGGACGACCCGGACCTCGATGACTTCGTGCCCGAGCAGCCCGCCGAAGTGTCCTACAACCCCGACATGCCGCCCGAAGCGTTCGACCTGGTGATCGTCGACGAAGCGCACCGGTCGATCTATGGAGTTTGGAAGGGAGTCCTCGAGTACTTCGACGCCCACATCCTGGGCCTCACCGCGACCCCGGGAAAGCAAACCTTCGCATTCTTCCGGCAGAACCTTGTCTCTCAATACACATATACCGAGTCCGTCGCTGACGGGGTGAATGTCGACTTCGACATCTACAGGATCCGCACCGAAGTCTCCGAAAATGGGGCGCGCATCGACGCGGGCACAGTAGTGCCGAAGGTGGATCGTCGCACGCGCAAGCAGAAGATCGAAGCGATTGACGAGGATCTGGAATACAGGAAGTCGCAGCTTGACCGTGCGGTGCAGAATCCGAACCAGATCCGCCTCGTCCTCGAGACGTTCCGCGACCGCCTGTTCAGCGAAATCTTCCCGGATCGTAATGCTGTGCCGAAGACGCTGATCTTCTGTAAAGACGACGCCCACGCTGAGGAGGTCGTAACGCAGGTGCGGCAGGTGTTCGGGAAGGGTAATGACTTCGCGGCGAAGATCACCTACCAGGCCAAGGATCCCGAAAGGGCCCTGCAGCAGTTCCGCACATCGCCAACTCTGCGAGTCGCGGTCACGGTCGACATGATTGCCACGGGGACCGACGTGAGGCCCCTTGAATGCGTTTTCTTCATGCGCGACGTGCGCAGTGCTCAATACTTCGAGCAGATGAAGGGCCGCGGGGCCCGTACGATCGCAAAGGCCGATTTTCAGGCCGTCACCCCCGACGCGCTGACGAGCGCGGCGGCGCAGGAGAAGACCCGGTTCGTTATCATCGATGCCGTCGGCGTCACCGAGCATGCCTTCGTCGACCCACCCCTCAACCGGGAAAAGGGCATCAGTCTGCAGAAGCTGCTGGGCAAGGTCGCGACGCTCACGATAACCGAGGATGAGACCGCGACGCTCGCATCCCGCCTCGCTGCGCTAGAACTGCAGGTCACAAGTAAAGAGCGGACAGAGCTGGACACCGTTGCTAAGCAGCCGCTGCGGGACATCATCAAGAGCCTGGTCGAGGCCAGCGACCCGCAGTTGCAAGCTGATGCCATTCAACAGGCCGGGGAGGGCGCAAACCCGAAGCGCGTCATCGCGGGTCTAATAGAGAAGGCGATCGAACCGCTCGCGGCGAACCCCGAACTGCGAACCCGGATCCTCGAGTTGCGCCGTCAGCACGATCTGATCATCGATGACGCTAACCCAGACCAACTCATCGAGGCATACGGTGTCGAGAACGCCGGCGCGGCAAAGGAACTCGTAAGCGACTGGCGTCAGTACATCGAAGATCACCGCGACGACATTATTGCCATCCAGGCGCTGCACCTCACTGGCGATACGTCGATCAAGGGCAGCTCGTTCGCGCAGTTGCGGGAACTCGCTGACCGCATTGCGCGCCCCCCGCACCAGTGGACGCCTCAAAAAATCTGGCAGGCTTATGCCGCGCTCGATACCACCCGGGTAAAGAAGAACGACCGTGCACAGGTCACCGATCTCGTGTCGTTGCTGCGGTTCGCCCTGGAAAGCGATGACGAACTTGTCCCGTACGCTGAGAAGGTCGCGAATCGGTACGCAAGTTGGCTCCTGCAACAGGAGCAGGCGGGTGTGACATTCAACGACACCCAACGATGGTGGCTCGACCGGATCGCCGACGTAATCGCCTCCTCCGCGGGTATGGGGCTTGAAGCTTTAGAGGGCGAACCATTCGCGCAGAAGGGTGGTATCTCTGGCGTGATTCGGGACCTGGGCGACCAAGCGGGCGACATCGTGCAGAAGATGAATGAGGAGCTGACGGCTTGACGGACTTGTGGCCGCTGGTACCCCTTGAGAAGCTCGGCAAATGGATCGGGGGCGGCACGCCCAGCAAGCGAAAGCCGGAGTACTGGACTAACGGAACTGTGCCATGGCTCTCGCCGAAGGACATGGGTGCCGATGTTCTCGTTGATGTCCGGGATCGGATCACAGAGCTAGCTGTAGAAGAATCCTCAACCTGCATTGTTCCTGCAGGTTCGGTCGCGATCGTCATACGGTCAGGAATCTTGGAGAGAACAGCGCCGGTTGCTGTGGTCCCTTTCGCGACGGCTGTGAACCAGGACATCAAGGCACTCGTTCCGGCTGAGGATGTGTCGCCTAGGTGGGTCGCCTGGATGCTCCGGGCGTTGGAACAGGAAATCCTCAGCGCAGCGCGCAAGGCCGGTACGACGGTTGCCTCACTCGAATTCTCACGCCTTAAAGCTATTGAGATCCCGATTCCTCCTCTCCAGGAGCAACTGCTGACCCTCGAGATCTTGGAGGATCAAGTTTCCCGAGTCGAAGCCGCCGCCCGCTACGTCACCACAGCTACGCGGCGCGCCCGCGCACTGCGAAGATCCCTCTCGAACGAGCTGTACCAGCGCGCAATAGGGGCAAGCGGCAACAGGCTTCGACGCTTGCCCGAAGTAGCGGCAATTCGAGGTGGAATTCAGAAACAAGCCAAGCGCC
Organism: Leifsonia shinshuensis; assembly: GCF_013410375.1. NCBI lineage: Bacteria > Bacillati > Actinomycetota > Actinomycetes > Micrococcales > Microbacteriaceae > Leifsonia > Leifsonia shinshuensis. Next base: position 4,066,204 of record NZ_JACCFL010000001.1, on the reverse strand, counting down.
GACCGATCGCGAATAAGTATCCGTTTCTGCGGGTAGCAAATGTCACCGCCGAGGGGCTCGCCCTGGACGAGATCCACGAGGTCGAGCTTTTCGACGGTGAGCTTGAACGATACGAGTTGCAGCCTGGCGATCTGCTCGTTGTGGAGGGCAACGGCAGCGCGAGCCAAATCGGGCGGGCAGCCGTTTGGGACGGCTCGATCGCACCTGCTGTCCACCAGAATCATCTGATACGAGTTCGTCCTGGCGAACTGCTTGACCCTGCCTTCCTCGGAGCGGTCTGGAACTCCCCCGTGCTTCGAACCGCGCTGAGTAATGTTGCGAGTTCAACGAGCGGGTTACATACGCTCAGCGTTCGCAAGCTTGAACAACTTGAGATTCCGGTCCCCACGTTGGCCGTTCAGAAACGCCTAGTGGAAGAATTCACGACAAGGGTATGCGAACTGCGCCGAACTGAACGAGCGACGGAAATTGCATCAAAACGAGCGTCGTCGCTTCGCCGCGCGCTCCTCGCCGCCGCATATTCCGGCCGACTCACGGGATCGAACGCATGACTGACACTCGCCGCCTCGTTGACAAGCTTTGGTCTTACGCGGGTGTCCTCCGCGACGCTGGCGTCGGCGTAATCGAGTACACCGAGCAACTCACGTACCTTTTGTTCCTCAAGATGGCGCACGAACGCGCCACGCGGCCGTTGCTCCCCCAGCAGATTGTGCCAGAAGAGTTCTCTTGGCAGAAGCTTCTCGACGCGAAGGGCGCCGAGCTGGAGACTCTTTACTCGTCGTTCCTGCAGGGGCTAGGGAAGCTCGACGGTCTGCTCGGCACCATCTTTCGCAAAGCCGAGAATCGCGTGCAGGACCCTGCAATCCTCCAGCGCCTGATACATGACCTGATCAACAAGGAGACATGGTCAGCTGGCGGCGACCTCAACGGCGATGCCTACGAGGCTTTGCTCTCCAAGGGCGCCAGCGACAAGGGGTCGGGTGCCGGCCAGTACTTCACGCCGCGATCTATCATCTCGGCCATTGTCGACGCGGTTCAGCCCACTGTCCGCGACACGGTCGTCGATCCTGCGTGTGGCACCGGAGGATTCCTTCTCGGCGCGCACGAATACGCGTCTCGGGACTCAGAACACCTCGATCCCGAATCTCGCGAGCATTTGCGTACTGGTTTTGCGCACGGGACAGAGCTGGTGCCAGGTACAGCGCGCCTCGCGGCGATGAACCTGCTTCTGCATAACATGGCGGATCCAACTGGCGAATCACCGATCGAGGTCAAGGATGCGCTCCTCGCCGATCCCGGTAAGCGGTGGTCGGTGGTGCTCGCAAACCCACCGTTCGGCACTAAATCGTCGGTGACAATGGTCGGCGCCGACGGTCGCGAAGCGAAGGAAGACCGTGAGATCGAGCGAAACGACTTCGTCGTCACCACGAGCAACAAGCAACTGAATTTCCTGCAGCATATTATGACGGTGCTCGACATCAACGGACGTGCAGCCGTCGTGCTGCCCGACAATGTGCTCTTTGAAGGGGGCCCTGGTGAGACTCTGCGCCGCCGCCTTCTAAATGAGTTCGATCTGCATACGATCCTGCGCCTGCCGACTGGTGTGTTCTACGCGCAGGGAGTGAAGGCGAACGTGCTGTTCTTCGACAAGAAGCCGGCAAGCGAGACTCCATGGACACAGAAGACTTGGGTGTATGACCTGCGCACAAACAAGCACTTCACCCTCAAGCAGAACCCGCTCACCCGGGCCCACCTCGACGAGTTCGTGGACCTTTACCTCCCCGGGCGTTCGCACGCTGAGCGCGGAGAGTCTGGGCGTTTCAAGGCGTTCAACTACGAAGAGCTCATCGCGCGGGACAAGGTCAACTTAGATATCACATGGCTGCGCGACGAGTCCCTCGAAGACCTTGATAGCCTCCCATCCCCGGAAATCCTCGCGCGAGAGATTGTCGACGATCTCACCGCCGCGCTCGAAGAGTTTGCGGCGGTCGCCGACGCACTTGAGATGCGCCGCAGCGAGAACTCGTTCGAGTAGGCACTTCCACCAATAGAATTTCGCTCCGGACATTGACAGCTCGCACGAACCTTGGCATCTCCGTCGCCATTCCTGACATCTCTCGCAACTCGTTAGCTCGATGGCCGAGGTTTCACGTTGTTGACACCGCGAAAAGTGGGGCGCCAGGAGTGCCTGACCGAGAAGCACTCGCGGAAGCCGGGAGCGCTGCGAGGCTCGTGGCGCAACGAAACGGTGCGTGGTGCAGATGGGATAAACGCGCTGCCGACGCGTACCAGGACGACTCGACCTTCGGCTACCGATACTCGGCCGACGAAGCCGGTAGGGCTGGCTGGCGGATGAGCCGGCGCACGGTATGGAAACTGTGCCACAGGTCGGGATACTTCCCTCCGCGCAGTGTCGACGCCAGGTGAGATGTCTGGTCAGCGAGCGAAAGTGCAGGGAGCACATCCTGACCTCGGTCAAGAAGCCCGGCCGCGCCGCCGCTTCGTGGCGCAGTAAGCTACCGACTCAATCTGCCCACGAGCCTGCTCTCGCCTCGGGGCCCGGCTGTCGACCACGAGCTTGGAACCAACCGTGCCGCGTGATAGCCGGGCAATCCGAGTTTGAATGATGCGTGCGGGCGCTCGATCGGTACGCGCGCGAAGAAGGTCCATTCTTATGGATTCACGAAAGTGATCGCTTGTCAGCGACGAACTCTGCTGGATCACTCGATCGAAATTCCTGAATGGAGCACGCCGTCTCCTCCGTCTTAGCGGAGCCGGATTCGCGGACCCGGCAATGCCGGTCATCCCCCTTGCAGTGATACCGCGGGGAGGAGCATCGCGCTCCGTTCCGTCGGCAGCGGTTGAGGACATGACCACGATCGGCCTTCACTGGGTCGCGGACGGAGCCTCGTCGAGAATCGCGAGTGTCTCGCGGCACCACTGGCAGACGTGACAACCTCAAACGCATACGGCGTAGTCGCCTTTTCATTCGCGCTTCGCGCCGACGGGCCGAACCCGTGTAACCGACGACTCGCGGAGAACGCGGCGCCGTCGCCCTGTTCACATGGCTCCGGGGTGTTGATTGAGGTTTAGAACACGATCGTTTGATTCCCGTGACGGATGACGCGGTCTTCCGCGTGCCATTGGACGGCGCGGGATAGGACGGCCCGCTCGACGTATGCACCTCGTGCTTGAAGATCGGCGGCGCTCATGCGGTGATCGACGCGCGCTACATCCTGCTCGATGATCGGACCCTCGTCGAGATCCGCGGTGACGTAGTGCGACGTTGCGCCGATCAGCTTCACACCCCTCTCTTTGGCCCGCTTGTACGGGGCGGCGCCGATGAAGGCGGGAAGGAAAGAGTGGTGGATGTTGATCACCGGAACACCTAGTTTGTCGAGGAAACCGTCGGTCAGGATCTGCATGTACCGGGCGAGGACGACGAAGTCCACATTGCCGATCAGCAGTTCGAGGATCGCGGCTTCGGCTGCGGACTTGTCCGCCCCTTGAGACGGAACGTGGAAGAATGGCACGCCGAACGAGCGGACGTCCTCCTCCGTGTTCGTGTGGTTCGCGATGACCATCGGGATGGTGACGGGCAGCTCGCCTCGGCGGTGCCGCCACAGCAGTTCCAACAGGCAGTGGTCTGCTGTGGATGCGAGGATCGCCATTCGCTTCGGAATTGACCGATCGGTCAACTGCCACTGCATTGTGTACGGCTCGAGGAGGTCCACGAGCTGTTCTCGCAGATCCGGAAGAGCTGCCGAAAGGTCGGACTTGTGGAAGACGACGCGCTGGAAGAACGCTCCCCCGGCGGGGTTGTCGGAGTACTGATCTAGCGACACGATGTTGCCGTCGATCCGGGAGATCCAGTCGGAGATCGTCGCCACGAGCCCAGGCTGGTCTGGGCCGTGCACGATCAGGCAGCCGTGGTCTAGAAGCGGGGCGACGGTTGCGTCGCTCATCGGCGGGCCCCTTCCAGGGTGAACCGCTGAGCCCACTCCGCCGTCGCGCGAAGACCGCCGAAGGCGTAGAGATGCATCTTCACATCCTTTGCGAGCCCCTGCTCCGTGAGCTGCGTAGCAAGGCTGGCGACGAAACGGTCAGGCCCCGCCGTTCCCAGCAGGTTGGTCAGCGAGAATCCGTATTTCTTGACGATCATCGCGTTGGCGCCGATGCCGAACCGCCGCGCGAAACCGAGAAGCCTTTTGACTCCGGCCGGACCGGGGACGCCCACGCGGACGGGAGCATCGATTCCTCGGGAGCGCAGCTCTCGGATCCATGCGACGACGGGCTCCGTGTCGAATCCGAACTGCGTGACGATGACGGTCTGGAGGCCGCGCTCGCGTAGGGTCTCCACCTTTGCTTCTAGGTGTTCCCACAACGCCGAGTTTGGGATGTCGGGGTGCCCCTCCGGGTAACCTGCGATCCCCACCTCTCGGACGCCGTGGCGCTCAAGGACGCCGGAGCGGATCAGGGTGAGCGCGTCCGGATACGGTCCGGCGGCCTCCGAAGGGTCGCCCCCGATAACGAAGACCTTGTCGATGGCCTGGACCTCTGCGAGACGATCCAGGAATCTCGCCAGCTCCTGCTCCGAGGTCAATCGCCGTGCTGCGATGTGCGGAACAGGCAGGAGACCGTGTTCGCGGACGGCGCGAGCCGCCGTCACTCGTTGCTCGAGGTCCTCCGCGCCCAGGTATGTCACGTTCACGCGGGTCCCGTGCGGGAGCGCATCTCGTGCCTCGTCAAGACCGGGGACATCTTTGCCGGTCATTTCGATCGAATAGTCGTCGAGGAATGCGATCACGTGTTCTCCCGAGAGCTCGACAGCGGTGTCGGACATCGGTCCACCTGCTTCCTTGTCAGTTCTTGCGGTAGTTCTCGCGAGCGAAGGTGGAGTACGGCGCCGGCTGGACAGTCGCGCGAACTGTCGCCTGGCGGTGGGCTTCGACGGTCGGCTTTGCCGAGTTCGGGGATTCGCCCCAGACGACGGTCACTTCGGTGCCAGGCTCGGCGTGCTCGAGGTCTATCGTGGCGAGCGAGACGAACGCCTGCTCGTTGGTGATGTAGCCGGCGTCGGTGGAGATTCCGACGAGTCGGCCATCGACCTCGACCCGGTCAACCTGGTAGAGGCCATAGCGGGCCTTGGGGAACTCGATGTACTTGGCGGGAGTGCCCGGCTCGTACTGCGACCGCTGGATGGCGGCGACGTCTTCGGGGTTCCAGACGAGGGTGACCTTCTTGCGCTTCTGGTTCGCGGCGTGCTTCTCGAGGGCTTCGCGCCCGATGAAGTCGTGGTCGAACGCGACCGTACGGCCGTAGCCGATGTCGTAGGGCGTCAGGTAGTAGTCTTCAATGTTCTCCTGGAGCAGGCTTCCGGCGATGGAGCCGATGCGATCCGCGGGGAGCCAGTTGAGGTACTCCTCGGTGCGCTCGCCCGTGAAGATCGCGGGCAGCGGTGAGGGCACCCACGCGGACTCGAGGTTCGCGGTGGAGTAAGCCCGGGCACCGGCCAGAACGAGGCCGAACTCCTCGCCGTGCCGCAGGATGGCGTTGCGGACCGTTTCACGCTCAGCCCAGGGTCCGAACAGCTCGAAACCGGGCATGCCGGCCATGCCGTGCCGCAGGGACCGGACGGTGACGCCGTCGATCGTCAGCGTGGCAGTGCCGAAGAACTTGGTCTCGGGGGCTGGTCCCCCAATCACCTTTTCGAGAAGCGAGAGAGCGTTGGGGCCCTGGATCTCGTAGCGGTAGAGTACCGGGTCCTTGCCGGGCTCGCGGAGCAGGGTGTTCCAGTCGCGTTCGAAGGTGACGTCGTAGTCGCCCGTCTTCGCGATGAACTCGACCCAGTCGAGCACCATGTACCAGCCGACGAGATCGAAGGAGTTCTCCTCCAGATAGAAGAGGACGGCATCGCCGATGAGGTAACCCTCGTAGTTGACGCCGACGAACTGCTTGGCGTCTCCGACCTTGAAGTTCGAGAAGTTGTTGACGCCCGTGTCTGACAGCAGCTTGAGCGCGTCGGGGCCCTTGATGAAGAGGTCCGTCATGTGGTGCGACTGGTCGAGCAGAGCGACCGTGCTCCGCCATGACCGCTGCTCGGAGCGCCAGTTGGTGAACTCCGGCGTGACCGGGAAGATCGAAGGCTTGGCGGGCGCGTCGCGAAGTGCGTCGACGACGCCGCCTGCGTTCGCGATCGTCTCGGCTGCCGTACCGGGCATGGGAACTCCTTTGTCCAGGGAAAGTTGCCCTACGAGGCTAAGATTCATCACACTAAGTCGGCAAGAGCATCTGCGTTAGCAGTGCTAATGTAGAAAGAAACCGCGCTAACGGAGGTGCGCCATCGATCTGAACCTGATCCGCGTGATGGTCGCGGTGTACGAGACGCGGAGCCTCACCATGGCCGGCGAGCGGCTCTTCGTGACGCAGTCCGCGATCAGCCAGGCCCTCGGACGCCTTCGGAACCAGTTCGACGATGCACTCTTTGTCCGCGTCGGACGCGAGATGCAGCCGACCCCCCTTGCCGACTCCGTCTTCGTCGACTTCCGCGCTGCGCTCGCACGTGTCGAACAGGCGCTTGATTCCGTCCACGGCTTCCAACCGTCGGACTCGGAGCGCGTCTTCCGAATCGCGCTTTCCGAGCTCGGCGAGATCGGTTGGCTACCCGCCATCCACGCCGCGGTACGAGCCGAAGCGCCACGCGCTCGGGTTGACGTCGTTCCGCTCGAGACCGACAGACTCGCAGAGTGGCTGGACCGCGGGTCCGTGGACTTGGCCGTGACGCCGTCCGACCTGCCATTGGAGTACGAGCGTTCACCGGTGAAGCAGGAGAATTACCGGGTGCTCATGTCGGCCACGAACCGCCTGGCAGACGGCGACATGACGATCGAGCGGTATCAGCATGCCGTGCACGCCGCTGTAACAAGTGATTCAGGCGCTCATCTTCTCGAAGCGGCTCAGCGACACGCTGGGGCGGCGATCATCCCGCGCGTGACCGTCCAGCATTTCGCGACACTGCCACGGCTGATCGCCGAGAGCGACGAACTGGTCGTCACGATTCCAACCGCCATCGCGATGGGCTGGGCCTCCACGTGGCCCATCGTCATCAAGAAGCTACCTTTCGAAATGGCGCCGATCGAGCTCAACCTGTACCGTCGCCGGACCACTCAGGGCACCGGTGCGCTGAACTGGTTCTACTCGACCGTCGCACGAGCGATCCAAGGCTCCGCGGGCGAGTTCTCCGCGATCCGAGTGGGATAGCCCGAACTCAGACGATCGGCGTCCCATGCGTGTGGAAGGTCTCGATGGTCTTCATGCCCCACGCCTGGCCCTTCTTGCGCTCCTCTTCGGACCACTCGACCACCGGCTGGTCCGGGTCGAGAAGGAGTCGCGCTCCGGCGTTGGCGAACTCGATGCGGTTGCCCCCGGGCTCCCAGACATAGAGGAAGAAGGTCTGGTTGATGGCGTGCTTGTGCGGCCCCGACTCGATGTGGATGCCGTTCTCGAGGAAGATGTCGGCACCCTTGAGGATGTCCTCCCTCGTGTCGGGGGCGAAAGCGATGTGGTGCAGACGATTGCCATGCTTGGTCCAGTCGTCTGAGTAGACAACGTCGTAGGACTTGAGCGAGAAGTGGAACCACCACGCGGCGAGCTTTCCGTTGTCGAGCTTGATCCGCTCCGACTCCCGCCCTCCGAGCGCGGCGGCGATGAACTCTCCATTGGCCTCCACATCCTTGGCCAGGAAATTGATGTGGTCCAGACGACGAGCGTTGACCCCGCGACCGGGGTAGGCGGATGCCTGGTTCTTCAGCGCCGGGCGGTCTTCGTCCGACGCCACATAGCGTTCGGTGTCGTAGTAGATGCCCATCTCGTGGCCGTCAGGGTCACGGAAGAGGAAGGTGCGCCCAGTACCCACTTCGCCTTCGACCCAGCCCTCACCGAGGCCCGCGCCATCGATCGCGGCGACGCGACGCTCGAGCGCTTCGGGAGACGCGGCGCGGAACGACGTGCGCCCGACGCCGGCTGCGTCCGACGCAGTCAGTTTGATCGTGTACTGCTGGTACTCGTCCCAGCAGCGGAGATACGCGGAGTCCCCAACGCGGGTGACCTCTCGCATCGCGAGAAGGTCCTTGAAGAACCACAGGCTCTCCTCGAATTTCGGGGTGAGCAGTTCGACGTTGGCTAGGTGTGCGACGTCGAAGGCGGTGTAGTCGGCCATCGGTGTTCCTCTCTGAAGACGGATGAAGCTAGAGACGCGGCCTGGGGAAGACGAGGCCGTCGAAGATCTTGCGGGCGGTGCGCAGCGACGTGGACGTTCCGGTCCACTCACCGTCGGCGTTTCGCTCGACGCGGACGCGGGCGGGGAAGATCCCGGTCGGGTGCTCGATGTCGAAGACATCCGAGTCCGGGAGCCGCGCGAGGTCGGAACCGACGGCGCCCGGGATCGCGATACCCGCGGCAACCGATGCAGCCATGAGTACACCGATCGACGTGTGCACGCGCTTCGGAATGAATCCGCGGGTGCCGATTGCGCCGCCGTTCGTCGGCGCCGAAAGCAGGAACATCTTCGGGACGGTCTGGTCGGTCACATCGCCGAGCCCCATCATCCTGCCTGCTTCGAGACGCACATGCTCAAGCTCCTGGGTAAGGTCCGTCCGGCTCTCGAGCACCTCCGGATCTTCGTCTCCGGATACTCCGAGCTCGCCGGCGTCGAGGAGTACAACAGGCATTCCGTTGTCGACGATGGTCACACGATGTCCGCGGATCTCGTCCGTGACGTTGCCCGTGGGCAGCAGCGGCTTCGTGCCGGCCTGCATCTCGAGGTCGATCGGGCAAGCAGTGCCGGGAACGCCATCGATCTCCGCCGCGCCGTCATAGTCGGGCCGGCCGCCCGGCGTGGCGAAGACCGCCGTCGCCACGTCTCCCGTGTTCACCAGACGGATGCGCACACTGGTGGTTTCGTGGCCAGGCGCAATTAGGCCGCGCTCAACTGCGAACGGGCCGACTCCGGCGAGGAGATTGCCGCAGGTCTGCGCATCGCTCACGACAGGTTTGTCCACCACCACCTGGAGGAAGAGATAGTCGATGTCGATTCCCGGCTCGGTCGAGCGGGACACGATCGCGACCTTGCTCGTCAGAGGATGCGCGCCGCCGAGACCATCGATCTGGGCCTGGTCGGGACTTCCCATGATTCGGAGCATCAAGTTGTCGCGGGTCAGCGGCTCCGCAGGCACATCCGAGGCGAGGAAGTACGCGCCCTTCGATGTCCCACCGCGCATGAGCATGCAGCGGATGCCGTCACGGACAGCCGGCTCCACAGCGGGGCTTTCAGTGGGCGTCATAATCCTGCTGCGTGACCCACCGGACGCCCAGCAGGGTGAGGGTGTCGCGAAGGCCCTTGCGATCGAGGCTGAGCTCACCGCCGCGGTACGCTTCGCGGTCCGCGGCCTCCTTGTCCACCCGGGTGTCAGACGCGGCGAGCGCCGCCTCAGCCTCGGCGCGTGGCACGACCATCACACCGTCGTCGTCGGCGATGACGACATCACCCGCGTGAATCGTCACCCCGCCGACGACGACGGGAATGTTCACCGACCCGGCCGTCGCCTTGACCGTGCCCTGGGCATTGATCGCGCTCGACCAGACCGGGAATTCCATGTCTCGCAGATCCACGACATCGCGAACGCCGGTCGTCGTCACCAGACCGCGGACGCCGCGCACCTGCAGCGCCGTCGCGAAGAGTTCGCCGAACGCGCCGTCGGTGGAGGGTGACGTGGTCGAGACGACAAGGATGTCGCCCTCCTCGCACTGCTCGACAGCAGCGTGGATCATCAGGTTGTCACCCGGCCACGACGAGACCGTGACAGCGGATCCCGCGATGCGGGCGCCGTCCTGGATCGGCCGAATGCCAGCGCCGACGAGACCGACGCGGCCCAGCGCCTCGTGCACCGTAGCGACTCCGTGCTCGGCGAGCGCGTCGATCGTCGCCGCGTCCGCCCGAGCGATGTCGGTTACGATGACCGGGCCGGTCACGCGAGCTCCCCGGTCACCTGCGGGTAGTAGCGCACGTACGCCTCGCCCATCGTCTCGTGGGGAAGACCCAGGTTGGGTCCCGCATTGCGCTTGACCTGGACGCCTCGACGGATCGCGAGATCGGTGTAGTAGGTCCACATGTGCTTCTGGGCGGGCAGGCACTCCATCGCGGCGCGCTTCTTGGGGAAGGCCTCGGTGATGTCCAGCAGCACGTTCGGCTTGAAGTCCGACTGCTCGGGCTGGTGCGGCTCGAAGAAGAACACCGGAGGGGCCCCGATGATCTCTTCCTTGGACGGGAACGATCCGTCGGAGTTGGCCACCCCGATCGCTTGAGCGAGCACGCGCGCCTGGAGGGCCATGCGGGCGGCTGCGGGATGGTCGCCGTTGTACGGGTCTGCGAGCGGATGTGTCAGGACCACGGTCGGCTGGACTCGGCGGAACACGTCCACGAGCTTCGCCACAGCTTCCGGGGACTCCACGAGCGGATAGTCGCCCAGGTCGAGGAACTCGATGTCGGCTCCGAGCGCAGCCGCCGCAGCCTCCGCCTCCCCTCGACGGATCTGCTTGATCTCGTCGAGGTCCTTGCCGGCGAGCCATTGCGACGCCGACTCACCGCGCTCACCGTACGAGAGGCAGACCACGGTCGCACGCTCACCGCGCAACACCGCCGCGGCGATCGCGCCGCCGGCTCGCCAGACGAAATCGCCCGCATGGGCGCTCACTACGAGCAGCGAAGCCGCTGTCGACTCGGTCATGTTGTGCCTCCCGCCCTGGCCCGCTACTGCGCGAGCATTCGATCTTCCGACAGCAAATCACAGAGCAGCACATTGGTCAACAAATTGGCGCCAATTCATGTGCCACTTTCCGAACGGGGACGCCGGGTGAGGTCATCGCTCGGTTCGGATGCGCTCGAACCAGGCGAGAGTCGCGCGTGTCATATCCGCGTGCTGGTCCGACGCCTCGAGCATGTGCAGCGCATCTTCGACCTCGTGCGTGCGCCGTTCGATGTGCTCATACGTGCCCGTGATCAACCGGTCGACGAGCTGGCGCCCGTCAGGGCCGAGTTCCGCGGACATCTGTTCTGTGATCCACTCCTCCGCCCCGGCGCTTCTCGCTGCGCTGACGCTTTCGATGACGAGGGCCGCCAGACCCTTCATGAAGACGCTGCGGAGGAGCTTGAGCCGCGCCGCGTCGCCGGCCACGGCGCCGGACACGGTGATGGGAACCCCGAGCGGTGCGAGGAGGTCGACCAGGGTCTCCGCCCCGGCTCCGCTTGCGAGGAGCGGCGTCTTGAAACCGGCCCGCGGCACCGGTGCGAGAACAGCGACGTCTGCCATCAACGCTCCATGGCTGGCGGCCTCATCGGCGATCTGCGACTTCACGTCCGGCGCCACCGTGTTCAAGTCGGCGAAGACCGCACCGTTGGGCATTACGGTCAAGAAGTCATGCGCTACAGCCACAGCGGCCCGTCCGCCGACGAGGCTCAGCACGACGTCGACATCGGGGGCGAGATCCTCGGGGGTCGCCATCTGTTCGACGCGGGGGTCGCCTAGCTCCCGGAACGGATCGTAACCGCGAACCCGGGCGCCGGCGTCGGCGAGTCCCGTCGCATACAAGGCCCCGGCTTCCCCGAGTCCCACGACACCGATGGTGACGTCGGTCATGTGTTCTCCTGTCTGAGGTCCGCTAAGGAGCCGACTCCTGTCATGCTTCGAGCCGACGGAGCACGTCGATCACGGAGGCGAGGTGGACCTTGGTCGCCCGTTCGGCAGCGTCCGGATCCCTTGCCAGGACGGCATCGATGATCGCGGCGTGCTCAACCGCTGAAACCCGTGCACGGTCGGGTACGAACCCGATGCGGAACTGGTGGCGAGCCGATTGCCCAGCGAGCCGTTCGAGCAGCTCGTTCGCGGTTTGGTGGTCGCCGATGACGCGCAGGGCGCGGTCGAGCTCCTGATGCAGTCGCGAGTACTCGATGAGGTTTCCCGTGGCGACGGAAGTCACGATCTTGTCTCGGAGTTCCTCGAGTTCGCGAGCGGTGCTCGGAGTGAGATTCTCTGCTGCGCGACGGGCGACGAGCACTTCCAGGCCGATTCGCGCCTCCACGATCTCGATGGCCTCATCGATGCTGATCGCGCGCACACGCGCACCCCGGTTGGGCAACTGCTCGATGAGCCCTTCGCTCTCGAGGGTGAGGAAGGCGGCCCGCACAGCTGCGCGCGAGACACCGTACCGCTCGCTGAGATCGATAGCGACCAGTCTCTGGTTCGGAGCGTACTCGGATGCGAGGATTGCATCGCGAAGAGCCGCCGTCACATCAATCCGTTGGCGAGGCGCTGCCTCGACTGTCGCTGTCGGCATCTGACAGCCTCCCCTCGATCGTCACCGGCCGCGGAAAGCGGTCGGCGCATTGGCTCCATTATCGGCGCCAATGTGCCACCAGCCGAGCGAGCACGAGAAGTCCGAAGGCGACGACCGTGCCGATGACCGTGGCGATGACGCGATCGGTGACGAGCGTGGCCGCGGGTTCGGGTGAGGCGAATGAGGTGAGGATCAGCGCGAGCGGAGTGATAAAGACGACCGCGATGCCGTAGTTGCGGTCCACGAAGAGCTCGACGAGGAACTGGAGGAGGCCCACCAGCACGACGCGCATCCAGTCCGTCGGCAAGAACGACAGCAGCAGGAACGCGAGCGCGGACCCGAGGAGGGTGCCGAACAGTCGAAGCGCTCCCCTCCCGAGCCTGTTCGTCAAGCCGACTCCGACCAGAGGAACCGTTGCCGAGACGGCGGCCCAGTACGCGTGTCCGACTCCGAACGCCAGTGCGAGTCCGCCCGCGATGATCGGGGCGATCGCCGAAACTGTCACTTGCTCGAGGAACTCGAAGCTGACGATGGTGGAGCGCTTCGGTTTGAGCGTCACGAACTCGGCTTGGGCTGCGATTTGCAACAGGTAGACGGCCTGCCCGACCACCGCACCGAAGACCGCCGCGAGGGCGCTGGCGACGAAGGCGGTCTGAACGTCTGCCAGTTCATGCCCCTGCGCCGCGATCGTCCCCGTCGCGAACACCAGGAACAGCGAAGGCGACGGGACCCAGCCCAACCTGTCCGCGGCGAGCAACCCGGCGACGGACACCAGTGACATGGCTGGCAGCGCGAGCAACCCGCTATCGGCGTTCGCTCCGACAAGGACGCCCACGCACACTGCGAAGACCAGGAGGGCGCCGGCGCCGAGCTGCGTCAGCAGACGCGGGATCGGTGGCAGCCGCTTGCCGTAGACCGCGCTGAGCGACCCGAAGACCGCGTAGGCGAGCAGGTCGGTGCGGTCAAGAGCGACCAGCAGCACCAGCGGACCGGTGACGCCGATGCCGACCTGGATCGCTCCCCAGTGGTTCTGCCGGTTCGGCCCGAGATGGAGGATCTCCGACCAGACATTCCGCCCGCCGGCTCGAACACGTCGGATGGCTCCGGTGGAGATCATGAGGACCTCGGGACCTCCACCCACCGGCCGGCCCTGTCGGATTCGATGACGGCGTCCACGATGTGGTTCGAGCGTGCGCCGTCTGCGAAGCGCGGAAGCCCTTCCCGGGTTCCCCCCCGAACGGTCGCGTACGTGTCGGCGACGAAGTTCTCGAAGCACTGGGCGTAGCCCTGTGCATGGCCGGCGGGCAGTGCCGACAGCCGACGCTGCTCAGACGATCCCCGTCCCGGGTCACGCTGGAGGATCTCTGCCGACGCTTCCGACCCCAGCCACACCGACTCCGGGTTCTCCTGGTCGAAGACTGCGGAGCGCTCTGCTCCGTCGAACTCGAACCACAGCCGGTTCTTCCGCCCTGCAGAGACCTGCGAGATGACCACGGAGCCGGTCACGCCTGAGGCCGTCCGGAACACGACGGTCGCTGCGTCCTCGGTGTCGACGTCGACGAGCGGCCCGTCTGACTTTCCGCCGCCGAAGGCCGCGGTCGAGGTTGCCGGGCGCGTGGGCACGGTCGTCGACATCGCGGCGAAGACCGATGCGATGCGCTCGCCGGTCACGAACTCCATGAGGTCGCACCAGTGCGAGCCGATGTCCGCGAATGCACGCGAGGGCCCTCCTACCTTGGAATCCACTCGCCAACTCGTCGCCGATGGAGACAGGAGCCAGTCCTGCAGGTAGCTGCCGTGAAGCAATTGCCACCGCCCGAACTCACCCGCGGCAGCGCGTGCGCGGATTTCGCGGACGAGCGGGTGATAGCGATAGACGAACGGCACGGCCGCGATCCGTCCGGACGCGGCAGCGAGGTGCGTGAGGCGATCGGCTTCCGCACTCGATGTCGCCAACGGCTTCTCGCAGATCACGTGGGCGCCGGCTTCGATGGCCGCTTCCACATGCTCCGAGTGGAACGCGTTCGGTGTACAGACGTGTACGACATCCGGCTGGAGCGCCGCCAGTTCGTTCGCGGACAGGATCGGGTGGGTGTTCCACTCTCGTGCGACTTCGGCTGACCGTTTCGGGGTGGATGCCATGGCACCGACGAGTTCCGCTCCGGCCAGGACGGACGCCCGGCGATGGACTTCGCCGATCATGCCGGTCCCGAGGATGGCGACGCGGGGGCCGCGCGCGCTCATGATGCGAGCTCCGCGAATTCGATGAACGCCGGGTCCGGCAGGGAAAGCTCGGAGAGCTCGGTCAGTGCGCCGGTCGTGCGGTCGACGCGGTACGCCCTGATGAGGCCGGCCGGCCGGTCGGCGATCAGCACGGTATCGGCCGATGGCGTGAAGGCGAAACTGCGTGCGGCCAGTCCGGGGTGGAGCGATTTCGCCAGCGCTACGTGTCCGCGTCGAGCAAGAGACTTGTCGGGCATGATTTCGAACCATGCGAGGGAATCCTCGCCGCGGTTGTTCACGTAGAGGAATCTGCCGTCGGGATGGAGGCGCAGATCCGCCGGCTCGTTGAGGCCGGTGAAGCCGTCCGCTGTGGAGGAGGCACTGTCGATCAGTTCGAACGTTCCCGTCTCTGGGTCGAATCCGAGAGATGCGACTTCGGAGGAGAACTCGCAGGTCAGCAGCGCATGCGTTCCGCTCGTATCGAAAACGAGATGGCGCGGGCCGGTCTGCTGCCGCATCGCGAACTCGCTGACCAACGTGAGCGTGTCCGAAAGCTCGAAGACGGAAATGACGTCCGTCCCCTTGTCGCAGACGATGACGTACCTCGCAGAGGGATCGATCACTGCACTGTGAGCGTGCGCGCTCGCCTGGCCGTGGCCGCCGGCTTGCGGAGAGTCGTTCGGGTCGAGCCCGTGTCCAGCGAGGACGACGACATCGCGGAGCACGTCGAGTGAGCCGTCGGGTTTGACGCTGTAGAGCAGGACTGCCGAGTCGTCGTACACGTACTCGACCGTCCAGCCTTCAGCCGTGCGGACGATCTGCTCCACGTGGTCGAAGCTCCCGTGGCTGGCGCACACGAGCGCCCGACGCTTCTCGTCAAAGTCGAGGTAGGTGGGGAACGGAGCCGGTGCGATGAGCGTGTTCAGCCGGGTGAGCGATCCGTCGGCCTGGTCGACCTTGAACGCGCGGACCGAGGCGGGTGCTCGCACTGGTCCCCGGCCGTCGGTCTTGCGCTCGTCGACCGCGTAGAGCGTGCCGGTGGATGGCGCGTATTTGAGGTAGCCCGCCTCCTCCGGCACACTTGTGGCGCTGAGGACGGAGAGTGCTGCGCCGTCGTCCTGCACCTCGACGACAGTGATACCACCTCCGCCATCCGCCGGGCCGCTGGCGTAGCTGCCCACGAAGGCGACCAGCCTGCCGCTCGAGGGTGTGGATGAATCGGTCATGATGCGATCAGTCTCGCAAGCATCTCCTGGTGCCGGCGCACCTGTTCCACTTCGTTCTCGAGGTCCTCGACGCCACGGTCCTGGAAGTAGCGCTGTCCCTCATACTCGGTGTCGATGTATCCGTCGTATCCGCCATCCTTGAGCGCCTGCACCACGGGGGCGTAGTCGATCGAGATGTCCTGATACTGCCCGGGGCGGCCAGGGATCTCCGACATGTTGTTGAACTTGCCGTGGATGTGCGTGATCCGGCCGGTGAGCTCGCGCAGCGTGTCGGTCGATGTGTGCGACAGCATCAAGGCTTCGGAGACGACCGTGTAGTCGAGATCGGTCGGGTTCTCGACGCGGTCGTTGGTCACTGCGATGACGCCGTTGAATGCGTCGGTGAATTCGGGGGACGTCTCCCGGGTGCGGATGAATCGGCCGAAGTCGGCACGCAGGTTGCCCGCGGTGTGCCGGGACATGTCGATGTGCCCGAACGGCGCCTTTCCGTCGCGCAGCTCCAGCGACAGGTCGACGACCGCATCGCACGCGCTCTGCTGGGCGCCCTTGCGCTTGTACCAGTCGAGCTGCACGTCGGAAGGCCGGAACTGGAAGATGCCGAGGTCGGGCACGAGTCCGACGTGTTCGCTGCCGGTGCGCTCCGCCAGATCCAGGATCTCGCGCGCCTGCGGCCCTTCGAGCACCATCGGCTGGTGCAGTTCCTTGCCGAGTTTCACATCGAGTTTCTCGGCGTGCGGCAACGCCTTCTCGATGACCTCGATCGGAACCACCGACAGCGTCCGGACGATGTTGAATCCGAGCGACTTCGCCAGCGTGATGTCGTGGATGAGCCGGTCGGCGCACTCGTCGTAGCTCATGACGTGGTCGCGGAACTGCAGGACGTCCATGCCGACATCCATCGCCACGGGCTTCGTGCCGTACTGCTCCATCCACGAGAACCACTCGCGAGTGAACTCAGCGCCCGGGTCCGGGTAGTGCAGCGACATCTCGTCGACGATCTCGATGCCGTCGGCGCCGCCGAGGTTGGTGCCGACCTCGCGGATCTGTCCTTCGAGGTCGAGCTCTTTGAAGAACTGCGTCTGCTGGTAGCTGTAGAGCGAGACTCCGCGCTTGATGGTCATCGGTTCTCCTGGGTGCTGCTCGCGACGGGACTGGTCAGGGTCAGGTCGTAGCTGATGATCTGGGGGGTCTTGTCGGAACCCGCCCCGCTGCCGGGCACGGGCGGGTTCTTCACCCACTCCTCGTCGGTCGGGAGGTATCCGTAGGCAGCCAGCACGGACTGCTGCAACCGGACGGTGTGGGGCCCCTCCGACAGGCCGCCGGGCGCGGCCATGTGGAGGATGCCTTCGTCGTCGTAGTCCCAGTGCTCCCACACGGCCGTCTTGAGCTCCTCGAACGTCCGCGGTGCCTGCCCGTTGATCTCGAACGTCTGCACGCTGGTCGGGTAGTTCACACCGTCGACTTCGATGAAGTAGCCGTTGTGGAGGGAGAGGAAGACGCCGCGGTAGTTCGCGTGCCGGACGGCAAGAGAAAATCCCACGGTCTCGCCATCGACGACGTCGTTGCGGAGGCTGTCGGAGCGGATCAGGAAGTTGTCGAACATGCTGTCTCCCGTCAGAGCGCGCCGGCGGCGTGCTGGTCGGCGATGTACTCGCACGCACGAGCGGTCATCGCCATGATGGTCAGGGTTGGTCCTACGGCACCGTTGGTGACGTAGGCACTTGCGTCGGTCACGAAGAGGTTCGGCACGTCCCAGCTCTGATTGAACTCGTTGAGCACGGAGGTCTTCGGGTCGGATCCAATGCGGGCGCCGCCGCACTCGTGGATCGCGGCGCCCATCGAGACGCTCTTCTTGAAGGCGAGGACGAAGAGTGCGCGGCTGAACGGGTCGGCGTTCGGCCATACCTTCTTGGAGTCCAGGCCGAGTGGAGAGCCGGCGAAGTTGATCCGGTATCCGCTGGCCAGAGCCATTTCCTTGAGACCGGCCACCTGGGCGCGCATGAGCTCTCGCTCGTTGTCCGTGATGCCGAGGCGGATGCGCGGTACGGGGATGCCCCAGCGGTCCTTGATGGCGCGGCTGATGCTGACGTTGTTCTCGCGATAGGCCGGGATCTCGCCGAAGCCCATCAGACCCACCGTTCCGCCGTGGCCTTCAGGGACCGGGATGCGACCGACCGTCCCCTGCATCGCCCAACCATGCTCGAAGTTCGGGTTGGTGATCCCGTCGACGTTGTCGAACTGCGGGATGTAGATGCCGCCAACCGGCGGGTAGTACGGGTCGGGCGGTGCTGGGTCGATGCGCTCGAAGCCGGGACGGCTCGGGTCGTCGCCGAACAGCAGGCTGGGCGTCTGGTCCATGAAGTACTTGCCGAGCAGACCGGACGAATTGCCGAGACCGTCCGGGTGGCCGTCGGTGGCCGAGTTGAGCATCAGGCGGATCGACTCAATCGTCGACGCGCACAGCACGATGACGTCCGCCTTGACCGTGTACTCCTTCTTAGTGATCCGGTCGATGAAGACGACGCCGTCCGCCTTGCCAGTGGAACGGTCGATGGTGACGCGGCTCACGACCGCGTTCATCCGCTCGGTGAGCCGGCCGGTCTCACGTGCGGCGACGACGCCCAGCGGCACGCGGTGGAGGTTGGGGGCGGCGTAGCGCCACGGAATGACCTTCCGCTCGGGCCAGCGCTCTTCGACGACCTTCTTGAACTGCTTCTCCGATTCGGTGAGAAGTGACGGACCGCGGTAGCGACCGTCAGGCAGGTTGGGAATGCCATCCTTCTCGCCGTAGAGCCCGAGGAACTCCTCGATTCGGTCGTAGTACGGTTCTAGGTCCGAATACGAGATCGGCCAATCCTCACCACGGCCGGTCAGCGTCTTGCCCTTGAACTCGTGATCCGACGCACGCAACAGCATCCGTCCGTAGGAGTGGAAGCGGCCGCCGAGCTGCTGCCCACGGATCCAGAGGAAGTTGCCATCCTTGGTCGTGTACGGCTGCTGCAGGTCGTTGACCAGGAACGGGTCCTTCTGCGGCTGGTACATGGCTCGGCGCGCCTGCACGTACTGACCGCGCAGGAACGCCCGGGCGCGACCGAAGAGGTCGATGCTCATCGCAGCGGGAGGGGTCGGAGGGCCGGGGACGAAGTCGTCCTCGGTGATGTCGCGGCCGGCCTCCAGGAGGAGGACATCCATCCCGCGCTCCGTGAGCTCTTTGACGGCGGTCGAGCCGGCGGGGCCGGAGCCGACGACGAGCGCGTCGTAGCGCTTATTCAGTACTTCGTTCATTATTCTTCTCAGCCTTGTCTGCGTGTGGTCCAACGGGTGCGTTCACAAGAACGGAGTCGGCCCTCGCAGCTCACGGAGACCGAGGCGCTGAGCGCGGCGGCGATCGCGGCACTCGCTCTCATTCAGGTGGAGAAGAGTCATGGGGTCACGCGCTCTCCGAGGCGGCGCTAACAGTGCTGGGGATCGTCGCTCCGGACTGCTCCTCGGCGCCGAGCACGGTCAGCGGCTTCTTGCGGTCGTACCGGAAGAAGATGATCCAGACCACGGCGGTGATGATCGCCGACACGATGGGGATGATCCAGATCGGTGTCCACGCTGCCGGGCCGGCGTGCGGGTCGGCGCCGACGGTGCCCGCGTAGACAAAGCCGGAGAAGAGGGAGCCGAAGAACTGGCCGAAGCCCGAGACCACAAGGATCAGCATGCTCTGGGCCTGTGCCGAGAACTGAACTGGAGCAACACGGCCGATGTACATGGCCGCCAGCACGAGGAAGAAGTCGTTGCATATACCCTGAAGCGCGACGGCGAGGACGGCGACCCAGGTGTGGTCGTTAGCAGCGACGATGAAGAGCGCGAAACGAACGCCCCACATCACCATGCCGCCGAGGAGGGCCCACTTCATGCCGAGGTACTTCACCGCGAATGGGATCGTGATCACGAAGACCACCTCAGCGGCCTGGCCGATCGCCAGCACGCCTGCGACGTTCTGGATGCCGAGAGCGCCGAGGAACGGAGACGCGTAGGTGTTGTAGACGCCAAGCGCAACGGCGGTAAGGAGGGAGCAGATCATCAGAACTGCGAAGTTGCGGTACTTCAGGAGGCTGAAGGCCTTCGCACCTACGAGGTCGCCGAGCGAGAAACGCGCTCCCTTGGCCGGAGCTGGTGTCGACGGGAGGGTGAAGGAGTAGACGCCGAAGATGAAGCTGGCGATCGCCGTGACGTAGAAGAGGTTCGTTGAGGCCGAAAGTCCGAGGGCGCCGACCCCGAGTCCGGCGATGACCCAGCCGAGGGTGCCGAACACGCGGATGTACGGGAAGGCCTTCTGGTTGGTGCCAAGGTGCCTAAAGGCGATGGAGTTGGCGAGCCCAAGCGTGGGCTGGAAGAAAAGCATGTAGACGAAGATCAGCGTCAGGGTGAGGCCGCCGTTGCCGGACGCGATGATTGTCGGGAGGAGTGCCATAACAATGCCGCCGGCGATCTGCGCGAGGGCCAGGGCCTTCTGCGATGCCAGGAACCGGTCGCCGATTGCTCCGAGGAGCATCGGGGACGCGATCGCAGCGACGGCCGCGAGCGTGTACGCCGGTCCGATGATCGCGCCGAGACCGTGGGTCGCCAGGACGAGACCGAAGGTCGCGAACCACGATCCGAACACGACGAACTCGAGCAGCATCATGAGAGTGAGGCGGACGAACACGCCGGGACGGCCACTGATGGTCTCATCGGTTGAGAGTGCGGAGACAGCCGCTGTCGGTGTCTCGTTGTCGCTGGTGAGCTGATTCCTCATCATTGAGTTCCTAAACTGTTTGTTTCTTGAAGTGTTGGGCCTTTGTTTGCGGCTTTTTCATGCTAAGTCCCGAATGGTTTACACGTCAACCCGCGCTAAACCATTTCTTGTTCGTACGATGTTCGTAGGTTGACCCACTCGGGGAGTTCGCCGAGGAGGGTTTCCTGTTGTTCCAGGCCGGCTGCGAGCGCCCCCAACAGGACCACATCGTCAACAAGTTCAGCAGGCCGGAGCTCGATGGTGGGCGAAACCGCACGAAGGCTCGCGATCTCTGCGGCGGACCGTACGCCTTGGATAAGTGGCTCTCCAGCGGCGCGGAGATCGCCGCCCACAGCGATAACCTCCGGCGCCATCGTCTTCCCGACGTTTCCGAGGGCGCGGCCGATCAGCCTGCCCGCCTCGTAGAACGCGCCGCGCGCTGCGAGATCACCCGAGCGCGCGCCTTCGATGATGTCCCCCAGAGACAGCATGTCGGTGTTCACCGAGGCTAGAGACGCGAGGAGAGCTGCCTCCGACGCGTAGGTGGTGAGGCATCCGCGGCTGCCGCAGAAGCAGAGCGGCCCCGACGG
Organism: Leifsonia shinshuensis; assembly: GCF_013410375.1. Classification (NCBI taxonomy): domain Bacteria; kingdom Bacillati; phylum Actinomycetota; class Actinomycetes; order Micrococcales; family Microbacteriaceae; genus Leifsonia; species Leifsonia shinshuensis. Next base: position 4,045,010 of record NZ_JACCFL010000001.1, on the reverse strand, counting down.
ATCCACGACCATGTGACCGATTTCGCCCGCTAAGCCGTCGGCCCCGCGGTAGACCTTTCCGGCGAGGATGAAGGCTCCACCGATATGAGCGGAACACAGTGCATAGAAGAACGAGTCGTGACCGCGACCAGCTCCCCAGGTCCATTCGGCGAGGCCTGCGAGGTTGGCATCGTTGTCCACGATGACCGTTGCGCCGAGTGCGGCCTCGAGTTCGCTGGCGATGGCCACTTCCTGCCACCCCGGGAGATGAGCGGCCGCCCAGGACGCGACGGAGCCTGAACGACGCGCGATCGGTCCCTGGACGGCGACGGATACGACATCTACTTCATTCGCATCGATGCCCGCCTCTAGCAATGCTTCGCCGATGAGCTGGCTTGCTCGCTTGGGCCCGGCATCACTCTCGGCTACTACCGCCTCCGACACGTCGGTCCGGCGTTCGTTGGTGAAGTCGAAGACCGCGACGCGCAGCGCAGACGCCCCCACCTGGACCGCGATGACGACCTTATGCTTGGGCACGAGGGCAACGAGGGACTCTCGCCCGTTCGTCGAGCTCGTCTCCACTAGCCCTCGGTCGCGAAGCGACCGCACGATCACATTGACTGTCGACGCACTCAGAGACGTCGAGCGTGCCAGGGCGGCCTGAGAGGAGGGGCCGAGTCGCAGCGCTTCGATGACCCGCTTGACATTCGCCTGCCGGAACCCGGATTGACCTCGGCGTCTATCGAACGCTGCGGTGGGTGTGTTCATTCGTATTGCCGCCTTCCCATCCGCCGGTTCTGAATCGTTGGTCGTCGCGACCACGCGGTGCGGGTGACGCCCCTTGGCCGCCCGCACCGCGTCGTACGAGCCGATCGCAGTGGACCGCCTACTTGCAGGAGGCGGTGTACACCCAGTCACTGTTGGCAGAATCGTCCACGTTCTTCGACGTGAGGAGCTTCTGCGGGATGCCGGTGGTGTCACTTGTTGGCTTGATCGCGGACGGTGTCTTCTGGGTCTTGAGGAAGTCGACGAGCGTGCTCAGCTGCTCGGCCCCGATCTTTTTGGGCGCTTGAGCGACGAGCCCGGTGATTGTGCCGTCCTTGAGCGCGGCGACCTCCGGCGGCGTAGCGTCGAGGGCGATCACGGTGATCTTCCCCGCTTTGCCCGCAGCCTTCACGGCCGCAGCGGTCGCGGCACCGTCTGGACCGTCCGCGGCGACGATCACCTGGAGGTCGGGGTTGGCCACAATGAGCGAGGACACGGCCTGCGTGGCTTTGGACGAGTCGAACTGGGTGTAGACCGGGTCGAGCGCGGTCAGGCCCGAACGCCCCTTGAGGATCGCCTGAACGACCGGGTTCAGACGGTTCTCGACCGGTACCAGGCCGGGGACGCCGTTGATGATCGCCAGCTTGCCGGAGGCATCCTTGGGGACGAGGGCGACGGTGTCATCGACGAAGTCCAGGTGGGTGACATCCGTCCCGACGATCTTGTACTGGGAGGGAGGGGTCGTCGCGTTGAGCGTGACGATCGGCACACCCTGGCTCATCAGGGTCTGGTACTGGCTGACGAACTGGTCCGGATTGAGCGGGTTGACGAACATCCCGTTCGGGTTGGTCAGCTTGGCGGAGTTGAAGCTCTGGTCGAATGCTGCCGTGTCGGCCGAGGTCGATGAGAACTCCTTGTAGGTCACGCCGAGCTTCTTGGCTTCCTGGCTGGCCCCACAACCGATGGAGGTCCAGAACGGGTCGAACGTGTTGCCGAAGACTCCGGCGATCGTGATGCCCTTGGTGCTGCCGGACGTGTCCGCGGGGACGGATGCGACCGAACTGCAGGCGGCAAGCCCGACGGTGAGGGATGCTGCGGCGAGGACGCCGGCGGTGCGGCGAGCGTATCTGTGCATGACTGCCTTCCTGGGGTGCGGAGTGGGAGACAGGTTCGAGTCCATGTCACCCCGTTGTGATTGGGACGGTCGATAACGACCACACCCAAAAGGTGAATCATCAAACCGTCAAAGTCAAGGTTTTTGGGAAAAATTATTAAGTAACTGTTGCAATTTACGGTTCCAATCGTCAAAATCATTCGAGACAATGAAGTTTCCCGGCTCCGTAGTCCCTAACGATGCGGAACCCGAGTGCAAAGGAGCGCGACGTGAGAGACGACTCACTACCCGACGCGGGCAACCGGCCCCGATCCGGCGCTGACGATTCCGTAGCGAACGGAAACACGGCCCTGGCAACCCCAGGTGTGGCGATCGCCGCACGCAACGTGAGCAAACAGTTCGGCCACGTGCACGCACTGCGCGATGCTTCGCTCACCGCGCACCACGGCGAGATCGTCGCCCTGTTCGGCGACAACGGTGCCGGAAAGTCGACCTTCCTCCGCATCCTCCAAGGAAGTCACAAACCGGACAACGGCGAGGTCATCGTCGATGACCAGCCGGTCGTGATGACCTCCGTACGCGATGCGCAGAGGCTCGGCGTGGACACGGTCTACCAAGACCTCTCCTTGGCCCCTGACCTGAGTGTCGTAGACAACATGTTCCTGGGCGACGAAATCCTCACCGGCGGTGCAGGCGGCCTGTTAGGCATCCTGGACCGCAAGGAGATGGAGGAGCGGACGGACGCCGCGCTTCGTGAGTTGTCGATCGCTCTTCCTTCGCTGACCGTCCCTATCCGCGATCTCTCCGGCGGTCAGCGTCAGGCCGTCGCAGTCGCCCGATCTGTCATGCGATCGACGACGGCAGTCCTCCTCGACGAGCCGACCGCCGCTCTCGGCGCTCGGCAGTCCGAGCTCGTCTGCGATCTCATGCGCCGCGTCGCCGACCGGGGCCTCGGAGTCGTGGTCGTGTCACACGATCTTCCCCGAGTTCTCGGCCTTGCCGACCGCGTCGTCATCCTCTGGCGCGGCGAGACCGTCCTGGACAGCCCGGCCGCCGACCTCACCGTCCCCGAAGTCGTCGCGACGATGGTCGGCTACAAGAAGGAACAAGCATCATGAGCACCCCGACCCCGACGCCGACGCCTGCGCCTGCGCCTGCGACAGATTGGCGCACCACAGCCACCCCGGCCATCGACACACGAGCGACTAAGCCGAAGCCGTGGTGGCAGAAGACGCTGTCCAGTCGCGCCACCTCCATCCTGCTGTTGGACATTGTGCTGTTCATCTTCTTCAGCATCGTCACACATGGGCTTTTCGCCTCTCTCGGCAGCATTCAGGCGCTTCTGCTCACCGGAACCGAAGCGCTGCTCCTTGCTCTCGGCCTGACAATGCTGCTCGGCGCCGGGATCTTCGACCTGTCGCTTGGAGCGAACCTGGTCCTGTCATCGGTGGTCGGCGCGACGATCATGAAGGCGGTCGTCGCACCGGATGCGGCGGGCAACGTCACCGGCAACCTCGGGCTGGGGATCTTCGCCGGTCTCGTGGCTGCAGTCCTCACCGGCGCGATCTTCGGTCTCGTGAATGGCATCCTCGTGGCGTACGGGCGGATCAACGCCTTGATCGCAACGCTGGGAACGCTCGGCGTCGGAACCGGTCTCGCACTAGTGATCAGCGGCGGTGCGGACCTCGGAGGCCTTCCTGCGCAGCTGCAGTCGGGCTTCGGCCTCGCGGCAGTCGGTCCGATCCCCTTGCCGACGATCGTTGCCATCGTCGCGGCGGTGATCCTCTTCCTCGTGGTTCGTTTCACTCGGTTCGGGATGCGGACGCTCGCGATCGGCTCGTCCCGTCCTTCGGCAGAACGTGTAGGTATCCGGGTACCCGCGCATCTTCTCAAGCTGACCATCATGGCGGGCGCGCTGGCCGGCATCGCTGGATTCATCAACATCGCGCACTTCGCCGGCACGAGCATCAATGGTCACGCCAATGACGCGCTCAACGCGGTGACTGCGGCCGTCATCGGTGGAACGCTCCTGGAAGGTGGCCGGATCTCCATCCTCGGAACGGTCTGGGGCGCCGCTCTCGCCGTGATCCTCCAGGGCGGTCTGGTGATGATCGGTGTCTCGTCCTACTACCAGCTCATGGCAGTGGGCATCGTCCTGATCATCGCGGTCGGCCTCGACCGGATCAGCTACGTCCGACGCCGAGCAACCACCTAAAGTTCGGCCGGGTGTCGCTCACCCCCCATGAGCGGCGTCCGGCCGATCATTCAGAAAATGAAGGATAGTCTGGGCATGTGACGAACAATCCAGAAAGAATCGGTCCCGGGGCTGTGACTAACTCACGTAGATCCGCCAACGTCAATCGGTTGCTCGACACCCTTCGCACGGAGGGCCCCTCCTCCCAAGCCCAGCTCGCCCGCACACTCAACGTCTCCGCAGCGACCGTCAATGCGATTGTGCGCGATCTCAAGAAGCACGGGACCGTCGAGATCCGTCCGATCAACGGGCGCGAAGGCGTCGTGACACTTGTCACGGGTTCGGGAACCTACGTGACGATCGAGATTGCCGACCACTCGATCCGGGGCGCGGCCTATGCCTTCTCGCACCAGGAGCGCGTCGAAAAGCGGATCGATGGCGACAGCACCATCGAGGCGGCCCTGGAACTGATCAGCGACCTGGCCGAAGCCGTTGGCACGACCGCCCATGCGATCGACGGCCTCGCGGTCGCAGTCCAGGCACCCATCGAGCGTGCCACTGGGGCGATCGCCCCTTGGTGCAACAGCCGTCTCCCTGCCTGGGCCGGGGTCGACATCTCGGCTGCCTTCCGCCGGGCCCTCGATGTTCCCGTGCTCGTCGACAACGACGCCAACTTCGCAGCGCTCGCCGAATGGACATGGGGAGCAGGACGCGGCGCTGAGGATCTGCTCTACGTCCGCGCATCCGAGGGTGTCGGAGGCGGTGTCGTCATCAACGGATCCATCTATCAGGGTGGCAGCGGGATGGCCGGCGACCTCGGTCACATCGCTGTCGATCCCGGCGGCGACGTCTGCTATTGCGGCAGCCGGGGCTGCCTCACGACTCTTATCTCCGAGCGCGCGATCGTGTCGGCCGTGCGCACCTCACCGGGAATCAAACGAACGCTTACCGAGGTCATCGCCGCGGCACGAGCCGGAGATGCCGCCTGCCAGCGGGTGCTCGCCGAGGCCGGCGCCTACCTCGGCCGTGCCCTCGCCAACGCTGCGAAGATTCTCGGGCCGAGCCTGATCGCAGTCGGCGGCGAGCTGGGAGAGGCGGGCCCGATCGTCTTCGACGCATTGCTATCGTCCGTGGAGCTTTCTAGTCTGCGCTCCAGCGAGAACGCGACTCGATTCGTCGTCGGCGAGATCGATGAGTCAGCGTCGCTCCAGGGCGCCCTTGCCGCTCTTCTAACCGAGCTGGGCAAAGGCGTGAGCGAGATCGAGCCGTGGATGGCGGCTGCCTAGTCGGGCCATACCTCGTCGGCGATCGAGACGACGGACTCGAGCTTGCGCCACTGCTCATCCTCGGTGAGCAGATTCCCTTCCTCAGTGGACGCGAAACCGCACTGACTGCTCAGCGCCAGCTGGTCAAGCGGAGCGTATCGAGCTGCTTCGTCGATCCTTGCGATGACGGCTTCACGGGGTTCAAGCTCACCGGACTTGGAGGTGATCAGCCCGAGCACTACGCGTTTGTCGCCCTGTGGAAGGAAGCGCAACGGCTCGAAGCCGCCTGCACGGTCGCTGTCGTACTCCAGGAAGTAGCCGTCATAGTCCGTCCCTCCGAGTAACTGCTCAGCGACCGGCTCATAGCCGCCGGAGGAGATCCATGTCGAGCGGAAGTTGCCTCGACAAACGTGAGTGGTCACGGTCAGGTCGGACGGTCGTCCCTCAAGCACGCGATTGATGAGAATGGCGTACCGCTCCGCGATGCCGTCCGTGATAATTCCCCGCGCGCGCGCCTTCTCCAGTTCGACATCGGAGCAGAGGTAACCCCAGGCGGTGTCGTCCAGTTGGATGTACCGGGCGCCGCTCGCGTACAGCGACGCGAGCGCGTCCCGATAGGCCTGCACCAGGTCGTCGATCATCGCGTCACGATCGGCGTACGCGTCATGGTCAATGCGCTCGTTGTCGAGACGGAAGTCCAGGACGGTCGGAGACGGGATGGTGATCTTGGGCTCGAGTCCGACTGCGATCGCATCGTCTTTCAGCGCGGCGAAATCGGCGAGGAACGGATGGTCGGAGGGGAAGGCGATGGGCCCCGTCAGCCGCATCGTTTTCGGCCGCGTCGACACGCCCTGGAAGGCGATGCCGGATTCGGCGTCGACCACATCCAAGCCCTCGAGTGATTCCCAGAAGTCGAGATGCCACCATGCCCGACGAAGCTCGCCGTCGGTCGCGACCTTGAATCCCGCCTCGGCCTGGCGCTGCACAACCGGCCCGATCGCCTCATCCTCGGCCTGCCGTAAACCTGTCGCCGAAATCGTTCCCGCCGCATAATCGAGACGCGCCTTCTTCACGGTCGACGGTCGCAGAAGACTGCCGACCACGTCGGCACGATACGGAGCACGGTGGGTCATAGCTCAACACTACGGAGCCGGCGCTTCACGAACGGATGCTTCGACATACGACGAAACGGACGTCAGATGCATGCCTCAGTACAGCCGGCGCTCACAATCGGCGTGCTGGGCACGGCGCGCATCGTCCGCAATGCACTGCTTAGACCGGCGCGCATCATCCCGAGCGTCGAGGTCACCGTCGTCGGTAGCCGGGATGGAGCTCGAGGATCCGAATTCGCTCGTCGGAACGGCATTGGTCGATCGGTCGTCAGCTATCGGGCAGTGGTGGACGATCCGACAGTCGATGCGATCTACATTCCGCTGCCCAATTCTCAGCATGCGGAATGGACAATTCGGGCGATACGAGCGGGAAAGCACGTGCTGTGCGAGAAGCCCTCCGCTATGACCGCTGTCGAATCACGGCGAGTGGCGGAGACAGCGCACGGATCGCCGGTCGCCGTCGTTCAGGCGTTCCATTACCGCTATCACCCGTTCTTCGAACGGCAACGACAGCACCTAGCCAACGGTGAACTCGGGCAGGTCCGCTCCATACGTGTGAGCCTATGCGTCCCCCTTCCGCCGGGGCCCGACATTCGATGGGACTATGAGTTAGGCGGCGGGGCGATGATGGATCTGGGCTGCTATGCGGTCCACATGTTGCGGTCGTTGACCGGCGAGGAGCCGTCGGTACAGTCCGCAGCCGCATTAACTGTCCGAGATCACCGGGTCGACCGCGCGATGAAAGCGGATCTTCGCTTCCCGTCCGGTATCGCAGGCCGGCTGACCGTGAGCCTGCGCTCGGCCCGAATACTGACGCTTTCAATCCGCGTCGTCGGTGACGCGGGAACACTGCACATCCTGAACCCGCTCATGCCGCATCTATTCGGCAGATCGCGACTTCGGAATGGTGCGGGAGTGAGAATCGATCACGCAGAGCGCAGGCCCAGTTACTCGTACCAACTGGAGGCGTTCCGCGATGCGGCGTTGAGCGGGGCCCCAGTTCGAACGGGCATGGACGATGCTCTCGCGACAATGCGTGTGATCGACGAGGTATACGCAACAGCGGGAATCACGCCCCGCACAAGCATGGCCGAATTCTGAGGTACGGTGTTATTAAGCACCAGCAATGGCGTCCCGAGAGGACTACATGGCAAAATCGACTCCTCCCGACAGATGCGATCATTCAAGCACCCCCGCGGGCCGCACGGACCCTCGTGAGCTAACGCTTCGCCTAGTCGCTGAGCTGGGTGCACAAGCGCTCGCGCGACTCTGTTCCGTCCATCCGTCCACTGTGCGGCGGTGGGCGCGCGGCGAGTCAAAGCCGTCCAGGGAGGCCAGCGGAAGGCTGAGGTTCGCTGCGCTTGTGGCCGAATTGATCCCCTTCATCAAGGCGCAGCGCAGTGTTGCCGAATGGCTCGCACGTCCGAACGCAATTGTCGGTGGCGAGCCGCCGCTCACCGCGCTCCGGGATCAGGACCCAGGGCTCCTTGCATGGGATTGGGTTGGGACAGCTGCAACCGAATGGGCATTCGACTCCTTGTTGTCCGCGCTATCGAAGCCGACCCCTCCGCCAGGGCCCTCAATCGCGAAACGTGTTGGCCCAGGTAATCGTCCGACCCGTCCGGGACCAAGCGACCCGAATCCACCAGCCACCAAGCGCACCTCGCCGAAAGGGGAGCCCTCGGTTGGGCACCGCACACTCGAGGAAGCGAAGGCTCTTGTCCCACAGGCCCGTGCCGTCGTCGACGAGGTTGCGAAGCGTCTACCCACCGATTCCTTCGCCGTCTCGCCCGAGACGACGTTCGTCTCCACCACGACCCCGAAGGAGACGGCCGTCTTCGCCCTAACCGTGCTCGGGACTCCACCCCACCTCTCAGCCGTGCCGTTCCAACTCGGCTTCGACTTCGAAGACACGGTGCAGACGATCGTCGACGCGGCATGGCGATTCAAGGAACGATCGGAGGCCGAACAGGTCGAGTAGCCGGGTCAAGAAGGCGCCGGCAGCCGACCGCATGCCCGACTGCCGCCGATGCTCGCTCTCGTTGCCGCACGCCGACACAGCCGACACGCACGGAACGGCGTGGGACTGACGCGAGGTGGTGCACCTGCGCTTGAGTGGGATCCTCGAGGAGAGGTCGTGTGCGATGAGCTCGAGAGCTGAGACGAAGGGCCGTCCGCGGTCTGTTGTGCAGAGGCGGCTGCACTTGCTTGTGGAGGCGTTGGATGGGCGCACGAAGGTCGCACATGCTCTGCGCGTTTCCCCCCGCCAGGTCGGCGCGTGGCTTACCGGAGAAGAGTTACCGAGCCCGGAAACCGCGGTCTTGATAGTGGATCTCGACGGCGTGCTCGCTCGTGCTCAACTTCTGCGGCCATTGCCCGTGGCTCGCCAGTGGCTGAATGGCAGCGATCCCTCCCTCGGCGGTGGGACTCCGCTCGAAATCCTGAGACTTCGAGGCTCGACGGAAGTAATCGAGGCGTTGGACGCGGTCACTGCTGGAGCTTCGTCTGCAGCTCTGGCGAGAGGCGTCGTTGCAGGTGGCGAATCCGAACCGAGGAAACGACAACTGGCGCGAAGTAGCGTCATCTTTTCGCGAAACTCCACAACGACGCGCCCGCTGTGCGGTACGGTGATTGTTAGCACCATCGACTATGGAAGGACCTTGCCATGGACGTAGCAGCGTTTCTGAACGCTCTACCCATAGGTGCCGTCTTCACTCATGCGAACCCGAGCGTCATGCCTGACAGCTGGGTCAAGGTCGGGCCGGACACCTACCGGCGCACATACGATTGGATCACTTTTCCCACGTCCGACTTTGCCGAGACGTGGACCCATGCGGAGCTCACCGACCCGGTTCCTGGCTCGATCGATCAGGAAGAGGCTGACAGACGCCGGGACGAGGAAATGGGCCGCCGCCGCCGGGACGATGACCTCGAGCCCTAGCGCCTCCAGGCCGTTTCACTAACAATGCCCGCTCTCCGATGCATCAAGCCGACACCCGAGCAAAGTGGCGGGCCTCGCTGCATGGAACAACTGCACCCAAGATCGGGAGACGACGACACGACCTTCCACAGGTGCGGGCATAGAAAATCGACCGTTTCAACGAAGACGCTGCGCGCAGCCGGCCGACACTCAATCCCGTCTTCAGCCCAGTAAGATTCACAGGACTATGCCGAGATCAAGGCAAAGCTTCCACGAGGCCCAAGTCGAATGCAGCGTTCACCCGCTAAGTTTCGGCCAGTCGATCGAGAAGCTCCGCATCGTGAATCGAAACCCAATCCAGTCCGGCGTCGATCTCCGCTGCACGGTCATCCGGCGTCCGAGCCACGTCTCTCCTCCTTCGGCACAACCGGTGCTGAGACACGTGGTACACGAGACGCGTCGTCGGTGAGCGCACAATCTGCGGGCTGGCCGAAGGTGAAACGGGCAGCTGCTTGGGCGACCGTGTCCCATTCCGAGCTTCCCGGATCGCTCGAAGCGAGGACGCGGACGGGCACATTGTCCCGCAGCCACGGGTTCGGCATGGTGAACCACGTGGCAGCGACGCGTTCCGAGTCGCGGTAGGAGATCATCCGGCTCGTCATCTCAACGAACAGCAGGCGGGCGATGTTCGCTCGGTTGGGTGCAGTGACCCCCTTTGCCCATCGTTTGGCCGTCGCGGGCGTGACAGAGCAAAGTGCAGTGATCGTTCGGATCCCGTGCTGGGCGAGAAGCCTGGCCAGCAACTCGGAAAGGTCGTCCACGTCCGGGGCTGTGCCCCAGCGCCCGCGTAGCTCACGGAGGTCCACGTATCTAGTCATAACCGGGCCGCGCCTCCACGCGGGCGCGGCACGTGCACGACGTCGCAATCACGGCGTCCTCGGCCGAATCATGATTTGGACCCACCTGACTCTCTCCCCGACCCGGTCAGTGGTCGGCGAAAGCGTCCCGGATTCCTCGATGCCGACCTATACTGGTGTTATCTTGCACCATGCCCCTGCAGCCCGCAAGGGCTGCGCCCACCGGTGATTGAATCGAGGATCCCAGCGGCTGCGTACCCAATCGACGGGCTTGGAGTCAGTCCTCGAGCGCGTGCCATGCTAGAAAGGCATGTCGTCCGAGGTCACCTCATCGGTGTGCTCCGGCTCGGGAGCCCCACCCAAGACGAATTCCGCGGGGACGAGCTCGGCGTAGCGGTCATCCTCGAAGGATTCGTTCGCGCGGAGGTTCTTCTGCTCCCAGAGGCCGCGGATGAGGAGGACGAGTGTCTCCAGATCGGTGGCGTTCCTTAGTGCATCGTCGATGAGACTGCGGACCGCAGGGCGCAATTCTCTCGTTCCCGCGGTAACAGGAGCCACGTGTCGCTCGCGTCCTGAATCGATGGCGAGGCCCATCTCCACCGCCATCCCCAGCGCCTTATTCGCCGTACCAATGGCGATCCCCGATTTTCTCGCCAACTCGCGCGATGTGGGGAGGCGCGAATTGGGTGCGCGGGTTCCACTGAGGATGGCCCCGGCCAGATCTTCGAATGCTGCCGTCGCGGCGCCGTACTCTGACATGTTTCCTCCTCGTTTCTTTGTCGCTCACACCTGACCCGCCACGAACCGCTTCGGCCGACCGTGTGTCAGCGAGGCGATACGAACTTCATAGTGAACGTGCTATCGATCTAAGACATGCGGCGAAACGATTGTGTCAATCGAGCGACACAACGGCTGTATCAGCTGAGTGATACGAAGTTCGTGTCATCAACGCGAATTGGCTTTGTACAGCGGACAGATACATGGCTCGTGCAAATGTGTCACTCGAGTGACACGCTCGCCGGGGTTATGTATCACCGCGTTGATACATGATCGCAGTCGGGCTCTTGGGCCGCGTGCCAATACGCGCGCTCCCAGGCCAGCTTCGTGCCCGGTGCAGACCACGTCAGCTTCAGGGCCGCCCGCTCGCAGCCGCGAACGCCACCGAAACCAGGCTTTAGGCCGCCAGCAACCAGCGCTCGTCTTCCGGAAACTTACGAAAACGGCTCTGGTCTTAGAGCTGTAAGACAAGATTCGGGGCTGAGAACCGCGGAAAATCAACGATCTATAGATAGATAGATAGATATGTCTTCTTGTCTTACTACTACTACTTCTCACTACGAGGCTCCCCCTTTGTATTTCTCCCCCTCCACCCCATAGATATATAAAGCCCCTGGTTCTCTATAGGCCCTACCCCCAGCGCGAGACGGAAGACAAGCAGCCTGAAACCCCCGCGATCCCAGTGGTGGCGCGGAATTCGCTGTCTTATGGCCGTGAGCCATGAAGCAGTTTCACAAGCGTTCGCCGTCACGCAGCCGAGCGAAGCCGACTAGCATGACCGTCGCCCGAGCCCCGTCCCTCGCCAATTCCAGCGTCATGGCCGGCGTGACCGGTAGCTAACCCCACCTCGGCGCAGACGATCGATCCGCCCAGGGCACCGAGTGGGGGTTCCATCGCTCGCGGGTTACGCGTGACGTGCCGGTCGTCGCATCGCCGTGCGCATCGAGCAATGCCGGTCAGAACACGCGCCGCGACAGATTCGCCGCATGTACTTCGACATAACGATCTATACCGCCGCCGGACGCGCTCGAGCTCGCGCTATCCGGACCGCTTGGCGCACCAAGTCCGCCAACATGGCGTCGCAGCGTTTTCGCCGCATGTTCATTGACATGCGCACCTTCGCCACCTTCACGGACCCCAGCCGCTTCGGCGCGCTTGCCGCCCGGCGACTCCCATTCGGACGTCCGCGGCACCCAGGCAACGGGCCGCTCTGCGACAGACGCCGTCCAGGCCCCGAGTCACGTCGGGAGCTAGCCGCGAGCATCCCGACGCGGCCACAGGTCCGAATCGAGTCCATCTTCGAGCTTCGCGATCGTGACCAGGTCGGCCCACTGCTCGCCGTTGAGGACCCGGACGACCACGGAGTGCTCGAGCCCGCAGACCTCAGCGACTTCACGGATGCTTCGATCCGCGATGGCGGCCCGGACGTTGATCGCGAACTGCCGAGCTACACGCGCAGGCTTGATGAGGCTATCGTCCTGCGGCTTCCCCGACACTCTTCCCCACTCTGCCTCTGCGACCCTCGAGGACGCCGGCTTCGGCCAGTCGTCAACGAGCTCGCGCGGTCTCTGACGAGGCGGTCTGGGCATACGACGAGCGTAGACGAACCGCACCGAATCGCGGGCAACCCGAAATCGATGCGCTCTAGACACCTCTGCGCCTATGGTGCTATCAATCACCATAACGTGTCGAACGCCCGGCGTGCAAATTCGGATGACCTGGCGAACAACTCAATTGATCTCCGGCGGTGCCGCCGACCCCCCGCCGGCTCCGAACACCGACCAGGCTCGGGGCCAGAGCCTTCGCGTCGTTCCTCAGACATCAGGCGAACTTTTCGCCGCATAGAGATTAGTGAAAGCGACGGCGGGTCAGTTGTTCGCCGTCGCAATAAGAGCCGCAACAAGTTTGGAAGGAGAGCGCATATGGCCAGGTACCGCGCACCGGTCAACGGCTACGGCCGCAACGATGGCGAGACAGTAGGCGAGTACATCCTGTGGACCGATGCGCGCCGCGAACCGCAGAAGACCCGGGCCGACAAGCGCGCCCTCAACATCCCATTCGAGACCGCTTCCGTCATCCGCCAGCCAGCCGAATACAAGGACCGCGCGAACTATGAAGGCTTCTATTGGATGGCTGCAACCGACGGTCACGTCTGGTACGAGTCGTTCGAGGAGATGACTTCGCTCAAGCTCCTTGACCACCACGGCACAATCCGAGCCATTTCCACCCAGCCGATGCAGATCTACTTCGACGACGGCAGCGACCACACCCCTGACTTCTTCGCCGTCCACACCGATGGAAGCCGGACCGTCTATGACTCGAAGCACTCGTCTCGCATCAAAGGCAAGGTTGCGACCTCGTTCGAGAACACCAGGCGTGTCTGCAAGCGAATCGGATGGGACTACCAGGTCATCACCGAACTAACGCGAGTCCAACGGCACAACCTCGACTGGATCGGCTACAACCGCCACCCCCGGTACGCGCCAACCGCCGAACGACGCGAGCGCATCCTCGCCGCAGCTCAAGCGCCTACCGCTCTTGGCGAGCTCCTGCTGGCCGACCACCGCCCCCACGAGATCTACCACCTCATGTGGAAACGCGAACTGCTCTTCGACGCAACCGCACAACTCACACTGAACACCATCCTCGAAAGGACCCATCCATGACCCCAACACCTAGTGTCGGCAGCCGGGAAAATAGCGCTACCGGCCCTAACCAGCTCTTCAACGACTGGGCAACCCTCAACGGCCTCGGGGTCGACTCCGCCGCCTTCCGTGCTGGCGTAGAGCCAACTGCGCTCGAGCGAGCGATCTGGAAGACCCGGGGCGGTCTCCACGTCCGCGGGTACCGCCCGGATGGACTGAGGGTGCAGAGCCGGGAGGAGAACGCATGAATCGTGGCTTACGACTCGGGCAACGGTACGAATTCGTGGACGGCAATTACATCCTCGTCGGCATCAGCGGCCGCGCACTTCGGTTGCGAAACGAAGACACCCAGGAGGTTGAAATCTGCGCGGTGACGGACCTGCCCCACCGGTTGGCGACACCGCCAGAGTTCACCACCTTCGGCGCTGCCGAACTGCACGCGTTCGACAAGGACGAGAACAACCAGGAGCTCGTCATTCTCGAAGCCCACATCCTGGAGATCATCGAGGCAAAACCGTTCCGAGGCGACACGATCCGCCCGGAATACGATCCGGCGATGACCACGCTGTCTGGACGAATCGCGACCAAGTCGAGGGAGCTTAGCCAAGCCGCCGACAAAGAGATCAAGCCACGGACGCTCGAACGTCACATCAGCAACTACCGCAAGCTCGGCCGAGCTGGCCTCGTAGACAAGCGGAAGGTTAGACCCACGAAACCCCTCGGAAACGCAGACCCACGCCTGATCGATGCGATTGCGCATGTCGTCAGCGAAGAGAGGAACCTCGCGACCGGAACTGGCACACGCCTCATCGGGAGGGTCAAAGAGGAACTGGCGAAGCGCCACCCTGGCGAGGAGATCAAAATCCCGACCGAGAAAACCATCGCTGTCTACGTGAAGCGACTCTCCCAGGGCATGTACCCCCTCGATGACGCGAAGCTACGACGGACAGCGACCAGCGCACCACGGAAGATGCACAACTCGCGGCCGCCCGTCCGACCCGGAAGCGAATGCCAGATCGACTCAAGCCCGTTCAACATCGTCGTCCTCGACCGAGACGGCAACCCGATTCGCGTCGTCTTGACGATCATCATTGACAAGGCCACCCGCAGCATCATCGGGGTGGCGGTGAACCCATACGCGACTCGCGGCTACGACCACGCCCTGCTGCTCAGTCGTTGCTTCGTCCCACAAGAGCTGCGGCCCGTCCCCGGCTTCGAGGAGATCGACGCTCCGACCATGCCGTGGGCGGCCAGCCTTACGGCCGATCGCGCCGCCAAGCTGAATGTGAACCAGCCGTTCATCGTGCCTGAGCGCATCGTCACTGACCACGGCATGGACTACCTCTCCGCGGCGTTCGTATCCGCCTGCAAACAATTTGGTGTGACGATCACCGAGGCAAGCCCCAAGACCCCCTACGACAAAGGCATGGTCGAACGAGCGTTCCGCACGATCGACGTGGGATTCGCCCAGCACCTCCCCGGCTACAAGGGAAACAGCGTGAAGAACCGAGGCGAGTCGCCAGAGAAGGAGCCAGGTCTACTCGACATTTACACGCTTCTCACCCTCTCCGAGCGCTGGATAACCATCGTCTGGCAAAACACGTTCACAGAAGGGCTACGCGACCCATACGACCCCAGCATCCGCCTCACCCCGAACATGGCGTACATGTCGTTCTTCAACCTCACCGACGACTTCGTACCCGTCCCGCGTACCGGCGACGACTACATCCGGATGCTGCCAATCACCGAACGGAAGATCACTACCAAGGGCATCCAGATCGGCTACCGACGTTATGACTCCGTGAAGCTGAACCCCTACCGGGACGTCCCCGGCCCGGGCGGCCGCGGCAAGCTCAGCTACAACGTTCGCGAAGATCCGAGCAACCCCAAAGCTGTCTGGGTCGAAGACCACAAGAACGGCGGATGGATCCAGTGCGACTGGATGGACGGCGACGCCTTCATCAAACCGTTCACACGCTCGATGCGACGCGCCGCAGACCACCTCGTGAACAGCAACCTCGGGCTGAGTCGCGAACAAGCCCGAGACATCACCCGATCGGTCGTCCTCACAATGAACCCAGACACTCGCAAGCACGCTCGTAACGAGATGGACCTAGAGCTCCGCAACCTGCAGGGGATCTCGATCCCAGTGCACGACAACGACGCCGCCCCCACCCCGTTCACTCCTGCGTTCGACGACTCCGAAGATGACGAACTCGAGACCTACGACGCCAGCACGCCCCTTACTGACCGACTTGGAGACTTCTTCTAATGAACACTGACCAGCAGCACACCGCCGACGAAAACGATCTGAACAACCATCTCGGTCTCACGGCGTTCCTCCGAAACAAGACGCCCGCACCGCGCGCGCTCACCATCGATGGGTACACGCGCTTGAGCAAAGCCGACTGCGCGAAATACAAGGAAGAGAGGATCGATTACCTCAGCACCGACATCACCGTGATCACGCCGCAGCTGGAACGCATCGCCATGTCCACCCTCTCAACGATGCGAACCAATCGCGGCAAGAAGTGGGGCCGACAGGGAGTACTGGTGTCGGGGGAAAGCAACATGGGCAAGACAACTGCCATTCTCAACACCGCGCGGATCGTCTTCCAGGACTACACCCGCAATCACTCCGAGTGGGAAGCCAACGGCGACATTCCGGTCGCTTTCGTGAACGTCCCGGAAGGCACCACCGTGAAGGCCATGCTGGGCCGCTTCTGCGAGTTCTTCGGCTACACCCCCCGAAAATCCGACACCGTCGAGATGATGAAGCGCTTCGTCGTCCCTCAGCTCAACGGCCGGCGAACGGTGCTCGTCATCGTTGACGAGATCCACAACCTCGAAGGCGGCAATCGAGACTCAGCCAAAACGGTCGACTTCCTCAAAGACCTCTCGAACTCGATCCACGCGACCTTCATCTACGCAGGAATTGACATCCATCAGGGTGCAATTTTCAGCGGAACGAGCCGCGACAGGCAGGTTCGCGGTCGGTTCCGGCAACAGCTCATCGACAACTACGGCTACACCACATCGGAACACAAGGTCGTCTGGCGAGGAATCGTCCAGGCATTCGGCAGCGAGCTGCGGCTCCTCGCTCAGAGCCCGCAGGAGCTCACGGGCTTCTCGGACTACCTCTACAACCGCACCCGCGGCGGCATCGGACCGCTGAACCAGTTACTCCGCGAAAGCGCTCAATACGCCATCGCTACAGCAAAAAGGCCCGAAAACGAGGAGCTCACTCTCGCGCTCATGGACAAGATCGACCTCGATATGTCGACAGAAGAAGCAACTGGCGGATGGCGTTCAACGGACTCAGCTCATGCCGCGTAGCGTCCAGAGGCAACTGCCGCTTCGAATAGCTCCGCACGACTACGAGACCGTCGAGAGTTTCACCACGCGCCTATGCCGGGAAAACAACCTCGAGGTGAAGGTTGAAGCCATCGCCGCGGAGATCCGCAAGCATGACAACATTCCGATCGGGGCGGCTCGCCGGCGGCTCGCGTGTGAGTTTGGTGGGCTACGGGAAGAAAGCGACGCGTTCTTGTCTCCGCTGCGTCACGATGACGGGTCCGAATGCAGCCGTTGCCGGATGGGCCTCGAAGACCGGTGGGTCTGCCGGCTGTGCTCAAACGGCGAAGCAATCGAACAGGTTCCGCATTTCGGGCCCTTTGTGTGCGCGATCCATCGTCTCTGGATCGCGCCGGGTGTCCGGCCAGAAGATCACGCCCTCATCAGCGCCGACCACTCGACCGCCGATGCGTGCCTTCAGAAGTTGGTGGAGGCTCAGCGGGTCAACGGCTCTCTCTACAGAGAAGTGACCCGGATCGCGCGATACTGGGCAGCTTGCAGCGGACGACGATCGCGCGACGTGGATGTCTTCCCACAAGCTGTGTTCGCACTTCACCTAATCACAGACGAACGCCTGATCACGACGATTTGCGATCGAAGCAGAACTTACGCCGAGTCGCACGGGTTACTGCACGCAGCGGTAGCCGCGGCAATCACCGAAAACCCCGCTGTGATTACCGACCGGCTTTGGCTGCTTCTGCGGCCCGTTCTCCGAGCCGTGCACGAAACGCTCATGGGTTTGGCGTGCCCGAAGTCGGGGCCGCATGATCTGTTTCCGGGAGCTCACGATCTGCTCCGATCTGTCGGCCTGGCTCCCGTCGCGCGGCCGCTTGAACCGTTCTCGCGAACAATCGACATGCTCCATTCGATGCCAAGCGATCGGCTCCACGCGGAGATCATCAGTCGGGCAATTCGCCCACCCGTAACCCAGACGATCGACGAGATTGACGAGGAAACCACAGTGCCCATCGACTTCATCTGTCCAACCGGTCACCGGTACCAGAGCAGCGTTCGCGTGCTGTCAGCCGCGCTACACAAGGGGAACAGCGGATGCCCCTACTGCGGCCCGCGAGCGCGACCGTATCCCGGGGAGACGTCCCTCGCAATGCGGGCACCCAACGTGGCGGCGGACTGGGACTGGGACCGGAACCCGGAGTTGAACCCAGACACGGTCGGACTGGGAGCAGTTCTCGTACATTGGAAATGTCGTAGCGGGCACGGCCGATCGCAGACGGTGTCACAGCGTGTGCGTAGGGGGTGCGTTGAATGTAAACGGCGGCCCGACTTCGAAAGCTTGTCTTTCACCGCGCACAACCCGGTGGCAAGTGCCCAGTTCCGTCCCGAACTCAACGACGGCAAGACGCTCGACGGCGTGCGCGCATTCTCAACGCAGGTGTTCACCTGGCAGTGCGAGCTCGGTCACCTGTGGTCCGTGGCCTGCAGCTCTCGATCCAAGGGCAATGGCTGCCCCATCTGCCGGAATAGGGTTCTGCTCGTCGGGTTCAATGACCTGCAATCGCGCGAACCTTCCGTAGCAAAGGACTGGGACTACGAGAGGAACAACGGACTGACACCCAAGGATGTCATTTACTGCTCCAGCAAACTACGGCACTGGAGATGCTCTCGCGGCCACCGCTACAGCGCGTCGCCAGCCTCACGATCGCGGGACGTGACCGGCTGCCCCTACTGCTCGGGCTCACGAGTGGATGGGTCCACCACGTCCCTTCGCGCGCGCTTCCCGGAGGTCGCTCGACAACTTCACCCGTACCTCAACTCGTTCGCCGCTGACGAGGTAACCGCCGGCAGCCAGAAGTCGGCCATCTTCGCTTGTGACGCTGGCCACTTGTACATCCGAGTGATCCACACGCGCACAAGGCGTGGACTGGGGTGCACCGTCTGCGCCTAGATCTGAGAACGCCGCGATCGATCGAGCATGTTCCTTGACAGATCAAGAGACCAGTTGTGGGTGGCCACCCGGATCCTGAAGACATACTGGGGTGATGAGTTCTATTGCTCTCGAACCCGGAGGCTACAGTGATCCCGTCTGCCTACCTGCGCCAGACGGGCACCAGCGTGGCCCAGGGTGGATCGCGACGCTTGAGTACCGCCCGTTGGAAGGCGGGCCTACACGGTCAGTCGAGATGCATGGTCCTTCCGAAGAACTCGCCAGGTCGGAACTTCTTGAATGGGTCCATGCCACGCTCGGGCAAGTCCAGACAATGGTGCCGCACTCTGCTGCGGTCGAGAAGTTCATCGAAGCCGCCAGCCACATGCACGACCTTCGGCAAGCGGCAAGCGCTCTCGAGAAGACGCATTCGACGGATGACGTCGACATGATCAGATTTCTACGCTCGTACGCCGTCGTGACATATTCGCGAACGCGTGGATCGAACGTCCGGCCAGATCTCGACAAGTTCATCACGTTTTCCGAAGAGGATCTCGAACTCTCATCTCAACTCAAGACGCTTCGCAACAAGTTCGCCGCCCACTCCGAGAACCGAATGCTCACCACAACACCGGTCGTGGATCTGCGACGTCAACCTGATGGGACCATCGCGGTCGACCGAGTCTTCGCCTTGACGGTCGAGACGCCGATCCCGCATGAGGTGATTGAAAGCTTCGAGGTGATGTTGGATCGAATTATTGCCCAACTAACCGATGCCTTGCTTCCGTTGAAGGCAGCCATCGCCCATGAGATCAGCCAAGAGGTAGCGGAAGACATGCTCGCGAACCCGAAGCGTCTCCAGTTCGTTCCTGCGCCCGTTTCGGACTGGTCTCCGGATGGACGACGACCTCGGTATCCTTCGTCGCCGTTCGCTCCGGTATACATAGTGCCGGGCAGCGCAACGTCCACTCAGGTCACGATCACACAGTAGGGTCAGTCTCCTCGTCGCAGAACGTCTGTAGACCACTATGTGGGTGGAAGTAGGCAAATCGCTCAGCCCCGTGCAGCTCGAAGGCGTTGATGCGTCGAACACCGGGCCCGGATAGCGTGATGATGTCCGGTGCGGACGAGATCCCAAGCAACAACTTGCGTCCCACCGGCAAAAGGTGCACGAAGTTGCCCAGGAGCTGAGCGTCCGCCAGCTGACCGTCCGCGTCGAGGGAAACGACTCCCTCATCTCCGATCATGAACTCGTACTCACCTGCACGCCAAATCTGAAGTTCGAGCTGGTCCAGGTCAGCTGCCGATCGCCGAACCATATCCATGAGCAGATCTTGAAAGATTCGCTCTTGCGCTTTGTCGAGGTGTTCACCGAAGCGACGGAGAACGTAATCGAATTCGGACCTGGATCGAGGGCGATGCCCGATCAGGCGCTCCGCGATGGGGTTCAGACGCAGTGGATCCGCTGAAACCTCCTCGAGACGTTCCTTGCGTCGCCTCGCGTAACTGAGGTCGAACACGTTCCGTGTGGCTTGCCTGCGCAAGAAATGAAGCGCAACCAGCCGCTTGAGCGCGTCTCTGTCTCGATCGTCACCGATCGCGCCACCGGCCGTTTCCGACGGATCTGCATCGATGCGGTCAAGGGCACGAGCGGCCTGCGTTTCTATAACGCCCCAGGCGTTCTCCGATGCCGAAGGATCGTGATTGATGAAGTGCTCTACATACCCAACCGACGCGACCGATCGGAAGCGAGTGTGGCGATGTTCCTTATTGAAAGTGGCGACACGTACGTCGCCATTTCGGTTCTCCCCGAACCGTTTGAGTACCAGCTTGGAGATTACGTGTTGGCTCTTTGGAACCGTCACGATCCAGCCCTGCGTCGGTAACGTCGGCAACGAGAAGCGGTCGACTCAACCACGAATGTCTCGTATGGTCACCAGCTGCCCTGCCCCGTGCTGCACGGTCTTGAGCGCGTAGCTCGTTGGCCCCTCCGGTGCGTGTTCGATCACCACACGAAGCCCCGCTACGAGGGTCGCGACCGTCACCGTGATCTGCTCTAAGCCCTTTAGTCGTTTGTCTGCGACTCCGACCCAACGCAAGCCCGAGTTGATGACGGCCTTTCGCTCGTCAGGGTCACGCAGCTGAGCACGATCACGTGTAACAAATGCCTCAAAGCCTCGCGCACGAAGGCTCGTGAGAAGAGGGATGTCCTCGGTCCCCGTGAGTCCTTCTTCCAGGTGCGTCGAGAACACGTGTTCTCTGTAAACGACAGACAGAGGCTCGGCCAAAACATAAGGCAGGTTCTCGTCAAGGTAGATCTTCACGCTGCTTCACCATGTACCGAGCGCTCGTAGTCGAGAGCATCCAACGCGGCAGAAGCTGTCACGCCTGGGTAGTAGGCGCCGACGTCCTCGGGCGATACTGATCCGTCGTCGATGAGGCTCGCGACGACATCATAAGGAACTCTGGTCCCCACGATGGTCGGCCATCCCCCTAACCGGCCGGGATTTACCTCGACTCCAACGCGGGGGCGCAGCAGGGGATCGACTCGTCGCTTATTCACGGTCTCGAATTCCGCGAAGACCTGAGCGAATGTACCGATTACTGCCTGACCCGGCTCCCGGCCTACATCGATCGCCTCAGCACCCGGGTGATGCACGCCAATACTGCGACCCAGCTTCACGAGCTTGTATGTCGACGGGTGATCCACAAGATCCATCTCGCGAAGCGTCGCGAGGGCCTGCCTGATCAATTGAAGCGAATGGTCGCCTCGAAGCCACGCAAAGGTTCTCAACGCGACGATGTCGCGGAACGAGTACAGGTAGGGCCGCTCGCTGGATTCGATCTCTGGAATCAGGACGTTGGTCTTTCTCCAGTACGCGAGCTGCTCGACCGAGGCCCCACTCATCTTTGAGGCGAGTGGAATGGGAAACGCCATCGTGACCCCCTTCATTCCCACGTCAGTCTCGCAGAATCTTCTGACGTGGAAGGATAGGCGCGTTCGTGCGCCGGGGAACTGTCTAGTTGGGGAATCTCCGCCAAATACGCGGTTACCGCAAGAAAGAGGCGAAGTTCACGCAGATCGGATTACCGTTCCGCCAGAATGAACTTCGCCTCACATCACTGTCTCAACCAGTGTTTAGCTTGCGCTGTGCGCCACGAGGGATTCGAACCCCCAACCTTCTGATCCGTAGTCAGATGCTCTATCCGTTGAGCTAGTGGCGCGTGACCCGATCGCGTTCTCCGCGCGGGCCTGTTAGAGCTTACATGACCCGTTCGCAGACCGCCAATCAGGGTGCCCCGTCACGCGAACACCTCGTCCAGGAAGCACACCAGCGCTCGCCAGCTGCGGGCATCCGCCAGCGGCCGGTACCGGTCCGTCCCGGGGATCGTGAACGCGTGGGGGGCTCCCGAGTACGTCGTGAGCTGCCAGTCGACGTGCGGAGCCGCGCGCAGCTCGTCCTGGAAGGCGGCGACCGCCGAGTCGGGGACGACCGGGTCGGCTCCGCCGTTGAGCACCAGCAGGGAGGCCGCGATCGCCGCCGCGTCCGACGGGTCGTGGGCGATCAGGCCGCCGTGGAACGACGCGACGCCGCGGGCCGGCGCTCCGGTGCGGGCGAACTCGAGCGCCGCCGTGCCGCCGAAGCAGTAGCCGATCACCGCCAAGCGGGCCGGATCGACGGCGGGGTGCTGCTGCAGCCAGCTGAAACCGGCGGCGACGCGCGAGCGGAGCAGCGGGAGGTCCTCGTAGTACTGCTGCGCCACCGCGGGCGCCTCCTCGCCGCTGGGCCGCACGTCCGCGCCGAACAGGTCCGCGGCGAAGGCGACGTAGCCGCGCCGGGCCAGCATCTGGGCGCGCATGCGGACGTTGTCGCCGACGCCGTGCCAGTCGTGCAGGATCAGCACGGCCGGACGCCGCTCGTCGGCCTGGACGTCCCTGGCGAGGTAGCCCTGCAGTGGCAGCCCCTCCTGCTCGTAGTCGACGACCTCCGCGTCGATGACGGAGTGCTCGCCGATCGGCACCTGCTCGAGCAGGGACTGGTGGGCAGGGGAAAGCGAGGGCGACGGGGTGTCGGACGTCACAGGTGCGGCTCCAGGTTCGGGTGCGCTTCGCGGGCGACGGTCATCGCACGCGGCCTGGCCTGCTGTGGCTTCATCGCGGAGTGCGCGCGGGAGCCCGAAACGGTGCGGGTTCGGGTCCCACCTCGTTCACGATACCTCTCCTGACGGGGAGGCGCGACGGACGTACGATGGGCCCATGGCGACGGAGTTCAGCAACGAGACCGACGCGGGCCGCTACGCGATGCGCATCGACGGCGAGCTCGTCGGCGTCCTCGACTACAGCGTCCTCGGCGAGTCCATCTCGCTGACCCGCGCGTTCACGGTGCCCGCGCACCGCGGCAAGGGGTACGCGGCCGACCTGGTCGCCTACGCGGTCGACGACATCGAGGGCAGCTCCGACCGCAGGATCGTGCCGATGTGCTGGTACGTGGCGGAATGGTTCGACGCGCACCCCGAGCGCGCCGGCCTGCTGCAGCGACGCGCCGGCTGACGGCGATGGGCGGCCCAACGGAGCGCGCGGCGGCCCGCGTCGTCCGCTTCGGTGACGCGTCCGCGATCGGGATCGCCCGCCAGCGGGTGCGTCCGCCGCGCGGCAACGAGGTGCTCGTGCGCGTCACCCACGCGGCCCTCGGCGCGACGGACGTGCTGGCCCGGCGGGGAGGCTACGTGCTCCAGCCGGTGCCGGGCTTCGTCCCCGGCTACGACTTCGTCGGGGTGCTGGAGACGGAGTCCGCCGTGTCGGTCGCGCTCGGCCTCCGCACCGGCGCGCGCGTCGCCGGCGTCCTCCCGCGGATGGGAGCGCACGCGACCCTGCTGGTGCTGCCGCCGACCTACCTGGTCGCGGTCCCGGACGCCCTCTCGTCGGAGGCTGCGGCGACAGTCCCGCTCAACGGCGTGACCGCGGCGCTCGCCCTCCGGTACGCCGGGCCGGCGCCGCGCATCCTCATCCAGGGGATCACGGGCGCGGTCGGCGCGCTCGCCGCCCAGCTCGCCCTCCGCGACGGGAGGACGCTGTTCGGCACCGGGACGACACCGCCGCCGGGCCTCGCGGACGGCGACCCGCGGCTCACCCTCGTCGACTACCGCGACCCCGGATGGCCCGCGGAGGTGCGCGAGCGCACGGGCGGAGGCGTGGAGGCCGCGATCGACCACACCGGCTCCCCGCTCGTACGGGAGGCGGTCGCACCGGACGGCGTCGTCGTCCGGACCGCGTTCGCCGGCCGCTCCGGCCACGAACGCGGCGACGCGCTGCGCGGCACGGCCGCGGCGGTGGTCCGCAGCCGAGCACACCCGCGCGAGGTGGTGTGCTCGGTGCCGTTCTGGGTGCTGCGGAAGCGGGTGGAGTACCGGCGGATGCTCGCCGGATTGCTGGGTGATGTCGCGGAGGGGAGGCTCCGCGCGTTCGAGCCGGAGGTGTACCCGTTCAGTGCGGTGTGGGACGCGCACCGGGCGGCGGAGGCACGGAGTGCGGGGCGGACGGTCGTGCTGGCGATGTGAGGGCCGGCGGCGCAGCCGGAAAGCGGCGCCGTACGGACGCCGCCACCAAGGGGGCCGGCCACCGCTCGGCCCCCTTCGTCATCGGCCGCTACCGGGTCATGCCCTGGCGGATCCAGGTCTGGGCCGCCCAGAGCAGGTTGTAGAGGTTCCACGGGGCGACGTCGAAGCTGTCCCACCGCTGACCGATGTGCGCCGTCCACTCGGGCAGGCGGCAGCAGGCCCGATGACCGAGGGCGCGGAACAGTGAATCGCAGAACGCGCGACGGAGGCGCGAGGGCGGGGTGCACAGGCGTTCGCCGTACACCATGCGGAAAAGAAGGTCGTTGAGCGCAGTCGTCATGGGAGACTCCCTGATCGGTGTCGCCGGCCGCCGGGTGCGGCTAGCGTTGCTGCGCGCTCATGGCGACAGAATAGCGCCAAGCGTCAGGTGCGCGGCGCCTCCGAGTCGGCACTTCAACCGTACGGAGCAGAATTCCGGCTCACCCACCCACGGCCGTATGGGAGTGGCTCCCCCACTCCCACACGGCATTCGGGTAAGACCCCGGCGCGTGGCGAGACGCCCCCTAACTGCGTGCGCGGCGCCGGTGACCCTTCCAGAGTAACCGCAGAGTAGACCGTACAGTAAACCCTGTTTCGGCGCGGCGTGCCCCGGATGGGATGCGCGGAATCCCGGGGGTGCCCTGCGCGGCGCGGCGCTGGCTATCATGTGCGCCATGAGCACGAAGAGCAGGCAGGCGCCGCATCAGGAGGAGACGCTGCACCTGGGCGCTCACCGGGGGATGTGGGGTGCCTTCGCCGGGCTGATTACGGCGGTCCTGATCGCGTATCCGCTCTCCGCGAGCATCGCGTTCGCCACGCATCCGGCCACGCAGAAGCTGTTCGGGGAGCGGCTGGCGTCGGCGTCGCAGGCCGGGTTCCAGGCGTTCTGGTGGATCATCGCGCTCGGCTGCCTGGCGCTGCCGTTCCTCGTCGGGTTCGGGATCGCGCGGATGTCGGGGCGAACCCTCGTCATCATCGGCGGTGTGGTCGTCGTGTTCCTCATCCTGGTGCTCGTGATGGGTCAGTTGTTCCTGTTCTGAGCCGGCGACGCCCACACGGGCACGGCGAGGACCACGGTGAGCCCGCCGCCGGGTCGTGGTGCGAGCCGCAGCGTTCCCCGGTGCGCCTCGACCACGCTTGACACGATGGCGAGGCCGAGGCCGTGGCCGCGCACCGATTCGGCCGCGGAGCCGGTCCGCCCCGCCCCGCGAGCGAACGGTTCGAGCAGGTCCTCGACCCGGTCCGCGGGGATCACCGGACCCGTGTTCTCGATGCGAAGCTCGCCGGTGCCGTCCCTCACGGCGACGCGGACGACGACCTCGCCTCCCTCGAGGTTGTGGCGGACGGCGTTCAGCACCAGGTTCGACACCGCGCGCCGGATGAGCGTGGCCTCGCCGGCGACGGCGACGTTGTGCAGGGAGACCGCGATCCGGATGCCTCGAGCCTCCAGTTCCGGGCCGGCGGCTTCGATGGCCTCCCGGACGACCGCGTCCAGCCGGACCTCCTCCATCGTCAGCGGGCGGGGCCCGATCGCGGCGAGCGCAAGGAGCGACGCGACCGTCTCGACGCTGCGCCGGTTGGTCTCACGGACGCGCTCCGCGACACGGCGGAACGCCCCCGCGTCGGCGTCCGGGTCGTCGAGCACCACGTCGAGCAGGGTCTGGGTCGTCGCCAGCGGTGTCCGCAGCTCGTGGGAGGCGTTCGCCGCGAACCTCCGGTGGGCGTCGAAGGTCCGGTGGAGGCGGTCCAGCATGGCGTCGAACGTGTCCGCCAGGTCGCGCAGCTCGTCGCGCGGGCCGCTCAGGTCGATCCGCTCCGAGAAGTCCCCGGAGCCCGCCCGCTGCGCGGCCCGGTTGATGCGCGTCAGCGGCTGGAGGAGGCGGGACGAGATGGCCCAGGACAGCACGGCCCCGGCACCGACGAGGAGGACGAGGACCACGAGGGAGACGACGAGCGTCGCGTTGAGGATCTCCTCCGGCGAGTTCAGCGACAGGAGGGCGGACGGTCCGGGTTCGTCGCCGCGGAGGCTGCTGCGCCCGGTCGCGACGTACGACGGCACCGTCCGCATGAACAGGGAGACGGCTGCGGCCATGATCAGGCCGGCCGCAGCGACCACGCCGGTGAAGGTCAGCATCAGCCGCGCGCGGATCGTCGGGGACGGGAGCCGGGACCGTCCCTCCGCCGAGGGCCGCGCACCATCGCCCCGCGTCGGCGGAGGACTCATTCCGGCGGGCCGATCCGGTACCCAACGCCCGGAACAGTGTGGACGAGCCGGGGACGACCCAATCCCTTGCGCAGCGTAGAGATGGTCACCCGCACCGTGTTGGTGAACGGGTCGGCGTTGATGTCCCAGGCCTTCTCGAGCAGGGTCTCCGCGCTGACCACCCCGCCCTCCGAACGCAGCAGCAGGTGGAGCACGGAGAACTCCTTGTTGGTCAGCCGCACGAGCCTCCCGTCCCGGTAGACCTCGCGGCGGAACGGGTCGAGCCGCACGCCGAAGGCTTCGAGGGTCGGCGGATGCGCGGGCCCGGTGCGACGGCCGAGGGCGCGCACCCGGGCGACCAGCTCGGGGAACTCGAACGGCTTGGCCAGGTAGTCGTCCGCGCCCGCCTCGAATCCTTCGACCTTCTCGTCCAGCCCGCCCGCGGCGGTGAGCATGAGCACGCGGCAGCCGGGACGGTTGGCCGTGATCCACGCGCACACCTCGTCGCCGTGGACCAGCGGGAGGTCGCGGTCGAGCAGCACGATGTCGTAGTCGTTGACCGCGAGCAGTTCCAGGGCGGTCTGCCCGTCGGGCGCGATGTCCGCCGGGACGGATGCGCGGCGCAACCCGGTCCGGATGGCGTCGGCGAGGTAGGCCTCGTCCTCCACGATGAGCGTGCGCATCCGGCCCCCGATCCGTTTCGGGGAAGTCAAGCACGGCCGTCGTCAAGCCGGCGTAAAGAATCCGCCGAACGCCGGCTTAACGTCCCGGCTGGTGGACTGGCCACTCGTTCGGCAACGCCCGATGAGACGAAAGGACACCCGACCGTGACGATCACCAGACGACGGAGGCGTACACCTCCGGCCCTCGCCCTCGGTTTCACCATCGCGCTGGCCGCGCTGACCGCGCTGGCCGGCTGCGCCGGCTCCGAGCCCGTGCCCGGGCCGCAGGCGACGGGCACGCCGAACGCGATGACACGTTCGGACTGGCAGCTCCGGTACGCGCACTGCATGCGGGAGAACGGCATCGACGCGCGCGACCCCGGCTCCGCGGGCGGAGCGCTTCTGGATACCGACGCCGACCAGGACACCCTCATGGCCGCGGCGGGGGCGTGCCGCGCGAAGCTCGGGAATCCGCCGGCGGCCACCGCGGAGGAGGCGTCCGAGGCGGAGCGGATGGCGCTCGACGCGGGTCGTGAGATGGCCCGGTGCTATCGGGAGCGCGGCTACGACATGCCCGACCCCCGGCCCGGCGAAGCGCCGCAGCTCCCCGCCGACGCCTCGGATGAGGCGCTGCAGGCGTGCGGGGCCGGTGGCCGAGCGACGCCGGGGCAGTGAGAAGCGCACGATGACGTCGACGGATACGCAGGAAGAGCAGCACACAGGCAGGCGGAGGCGGAGGCTGTGGTGGCTCGCGGCGACGGGCGCGCTCGGAGTGGTCGCCGCCGTCGCGGCCGCGGCGCCCCTCGCCGAACGCCCGGCCGACCCGGCGCCGCGGCCGAAGGCGGCCAGCGTGACGATCGAGCGGGGGACGCTCGAAGGCTCGCACACGGTCCCCGGTGTGCTGGACTACGCCGGGCCCCGGAACGTCGCCGCCGGCCTCAACGGCATCGTCACCGCGGTGCGCGAGCCGGGCGACCGGGTCGCCGCGGGCGACGAGCTCCTCCGGATCGACGACACCCGCGTCTCGCTCATGCATGGCGCCCGCCCGGCCTGGCGCGACTTCGAACCCGGCATGACGGCAGGCTCGGACGTCCGGCAGCTGCAGGAGTCGCTCGGCGCCCTCGGTCATTTCGCCGGTGAGCCGGACGGGGACTACGGAGCCCGGACGGTCGCGGCGGTGCGCGCCTGGCAGTCGGCGACCGGCCAGCAGAAGACCGGGCGGATCGAGCTCGGACGCGTCGTGTTCCTCCCGGCGGACGCCCGGATCGCGTCGGTGGAGACCTCGGTTGGGGAGCGCGTCGGGGCCGCCTCCCCGGCGCTCGTCGTCACCGGCCGGGACCGGCTGGTCACGGCCGACCTGAAGCTCGGCGACCAGCGCCTCGGTGTGCCCGGCGCGGCCGTGACGATCGCACTGCCCGCGGGCGGGCGGACGACCGGCGTCCTCTACCGGGTCGGCCAGCCGACGGAGCGCCAGAACAACGGCCGCACCTCCACCGTCGTTCCGATCGAGATCCAGCTGGACCGGGCGGAGGACGCCGACGGTGTCGACCGGGCGAACGTGACGCTCCGCATCCCGACGGAACGGCGCGAGGACGTGCTCTCGGTGCCGGTGGAGGCGCTTCTGGCGCTCTCCGGCGACGAGTTCGGCGTCGAGGTGCTGGCGAAGGACGGGACGACCAGCCGGTTGCCGGTGACGACGGGACTGTTCGCCGGCGGCCGCGTCGAGATCTCCGGCGACGGAGTGCGCGAGGGCCTCCGCGTCGTGGTGCCGGAACGATGAGCGCCGTGATCGAGTTGCGCGGCGTCGAGCGCGCCTACGGAACTCCGGCCACGCTCGCGTGCGCCGGGGTGTCGGTGACCATCGAGGAAGGCGAGTTCGTCGCCGTCGTCGGCGCGAGCGGGTCGGGCAAGTCCACCCTGCTGAACCTCATGGGCACGCTCGACCTGCCCACCGCGGGAACCGTGAGGGTGGCCGGACGAGACGTCGGCTCCCTGGCGGACGACGAGCTGGCCGGCCTGCGCGCGCGCCGCATCGGCTTCGTCTTCCAGCAGTTCCACCTGCGCGAGGGCGCCACCTCCCTCGACAACGTCGCCGACGGCCTGCTGTACGCGGGGGTGCCGCGCGCGGGCCGGCGGGAACGGGCGCGGTCCGCGCTGGCCCGGGTCGGGCTGGCGGATCGTGCGCGGCACCGGCCGCACCAGCTGTCCGGAGGGGAACGCCAGCGAGTGGCGATCGCCCGCGCGCTCGTCAGCGACCCTTTGGTGCTGCTCGCGGACGAGCCGACCGGGAATCTCGACTCGGAGACGGGCGCCGAGATCTTCGAGCTGCTCCGATCCCTCAACGCCGCGGGCGCGACGGTGATCGTGATCACGCACGACCAGGGGATGGCGGAGCGGTTCCGGCGGCGGATCGTCGTCGCAGACGGGCGGGTGCGCGAAGACACCCGGAGCGAGGAGGTACGGCCATGACGACGACCGGATCCGTGTCGGGGACAGAGGCCGAGGCTCCGCGCTCGCGCCTGCGGTTCGCGGACAGCCTCGCGCTGGGTGCGAGCGGACTGCGCACCCGTCCGCTCCGGGTCGTACTGTCCGCGCTCGGGATCGCCATCGGCATCGGCGCGATGGTCGCCGTCGTCGGCGTCTCGGCGTCCAGCCAGGCGCGGCTGGACGACCAGCTCGCGGCGCTCGGCACGAACCTGCTGGAGGCGAAGGCGAACACCGGGCTCATGGGGGAGGAGGCGCAACTGCCGCCGAACACCGTCGCGAAGGTCGGCATGCTGGACGCCGTCGAGTCGGTTAGCGCGACCAGCGTCCTCCCCGTCGACGTCCTGCGCAGTCCGCTGTCGGACGAGCGTGCGACGGGAGGGATCGGCGTGCACGCCGCGGACCTCGACCTGCTCGAGGTGACGGCGACACCGCTCGCGGCCGGTCGCTGGCTCGACCGGGCCACGGACGGCTTCCCCACGGTCGTGCTGGGGACGGAGGCCGCCCGGCGCCTCGGGATCGTCAGCGTCGGCAGCCAGGTCTGGCTGGGCGGCCGCTCCTTCACCGTCGTCGGCATCCTCGCTCCCTCGGCCCTCGTGCCCGACCTGGACACGTCCGCGCTGATCGGCGAGCGGATCGCGGCGACCGCGTTCGACCACGACGGCTCACCGACGGTCGTGTATCAGCGCGTGGCCGAGTCGCGGATCGACGAGGTGCGGACTCTGCTGCCGCCGACGGTCAATCCCGAAGTGCCGTCAGAGGTCGCGGTCTCCCGGCCCTCGGACGCGCTGGCGGCCAAGGCCGCCGCTGACGACGCCTTCAGCGGCCTGCTCGTGGGGCTCGGCTCGGTCGCGCTGCTCGTCGGCGGGATCGGGGTCGCGAACACGATGATCATCTCCGTGCTCGAACGGCGCCGCGAGATCGGCCTCCGCCGCGCGCTCGGCGCGACGCGCAGCCACATCCGGCGGCAGTTCCTCGTCGAAGCGCTGCTGCTCTCCGCGATGGGAGCGGCGGGAGGCGTGGCCCTCGGGGCTGCCGCGACCGCGATCCTCGCGCTGGCGAACGGCTGGCCGGTGGCCATCCCTCCCGCGCTCCTCGGGATCGCCGCTGCGGCCGCGCTCGCGATCGGGGCGGCCGCCGGGCTCTACCCCGCGATCCGCGCGGCGCGCACGCCTCCGGTCACGGCGTTGAGCGGGTGAGCCCGGGCGGTGCGGCGCCGCGCTCAGTGGTCCACTTCGCCGAGGTCTTCCGCGTTGAGGTCGTCCGGCGAGCCCATCACCGCCGGCACGCACTCGGAGAACGCGTAGCGCAGCAGCACCGGCCATTCGCTGGCGTCGACCAGGTCGAAGACGTCCACCACCGCGGCGCCCCCGATGTGGGAGGGCACCCGCAGCTCGAACGGCGGCTCGCTCGTGCGCTCGAACTCGATCTCGTACGCGACGTCGCCGCGCTCGAGGACGGCCAGCACGATGTCCATGTCATCCGTCCTACCCGTTCCGGCGCGGCGGCAGAACCCCCGATCCGCCGAACACCGCAACCCGAGCCTCGCGGCTACAGGTCCAGCAGTCCCCGCCGGAATCCCTCCGCGACCGCCGCGGCCCGGTCGCCGACGCCCAGCTTGGCGTAGATGCTGAGCAGGTGCGTCTTCACGGTCGCCTCGCTCAGGTGGAGGCGCTCGCCGGCGGCGCGGTTGGTCGCGCCGTCGGCGACAAGGGCGAGGATCTCCAGTTCGCGCGGCGACAGCAGGTTCGCCTCCGGCGTCCGCACCCGGCCGACCAGCCGCGACGCCACCGAGGGCGCGAGCACGGCGTCGCCGGCCGCGGCCGCCCGGATGGCGCGCAGCAGGTCCTCGCGGGGCGCGTCCTTGAGCAGGTAGCCGGTCGCGCCCGCCTCGATCGCGGGCAGCACGTCGGAGTCGCCGTCGAAGGTGGTGAGCACCACCACCCGGCTCGGGAGGCCGAGCCGGGTGAGCTCGCGGATCGCGGCGACGCCGTCCATGCCGCGCATCCGCAGGTCCATGAGCACCACGTCCGGCAGCAGCACCCGGGCGAGCCGCACCGCCTCCGCGCCGTCGGACGCCTCGCCGACGACCTCCACCCCGGGGTCGGAGGCCACCATGCCGACGATGCCGTCGCGGACGACGGGATGGTCGTCGACCACGAGCAGCCGCACCGGGGCGGCCGGGGCGCTCACGCGGGCACCTGCACGCGGATCGCGGTGCCGTGGCCGGGACGGGACTCCACCACCAGGCCGCCGGCGACCGACTCGATCCGCTCGCGCATGGCGACGAGGCCGTAGCCGCCGTCCTCCGGCCGGTCGGGCTCCGCGGTGCGGGCCGCCGGGTCGAAGCCGCGGCCGTCGTCGCGCACCTCCAGGCGGGTGCCGGTGGCGTCGGTCCGCAGTGTCAGCCGCACACGCCGGGCACCGGCGTGACGTTCGACGTTGGCGAGGGCCTCCTGCGCGGTCCGCAGCAGCGCGACCTCCACGTCCGTAGGGAGGGCGGAGGCGTCGCCGGTGGTCGTGACGTCCACGGGGATGCCGGTGCGCTCCGACCAGGCACGCGCGAGCTGGCCGATCGCCTCGGGCAGCCGCATCGCGTCCAGGGCGGCGGGGCGCAGGGCATGCACCGAGCGCCGCGCCTCGGCGAGCCCGTCGCGGGCGAGCGCGAGGGCGGCGTCCGTGTGGCGGGCGCGCCCGGCGTCGTCGGGCGCCTGCTCCGCCGCCTGGAGTTGGGTCACGATCCCGGCGAAGCCCTGGGCGAGCGTGTCGTGGATCTCGCGCGCCATCCGCGACCGCTCGACCTCCGTCGCGGTCAGCTTCACCTGGCGCTCGGTGAGCCGGAGCGACCAGGACAGGCCGCACATGGCGACCACGTTGAGCAGCAGGATGCCGGCGATCCCGACGATCCCGGCCAGGTCGAACCGCAGCGTGGAGCTCTGCGCGATCCCCGCGACCACCGCGGTCGCGCCGACCGCGAGCAGCTCCCACGGCCACGGCACGATCGAGTACGCGAAGGTGAAGGTGGCGATCGCGAGGAACCCGAACCAACCGTCCCGGAGGACGAGCGCCAGGTTGAGCGCGATGAGCCCGGCCATGAACACGGCGATCACGACCGGGCGTTCCTGGATCCGCGCCGGCAGGAGCCGCAGCGCGAGGATCCACGCGGCGGTCAGCGCGGAGAGGGCGAGCGTCGGCACGAGCTTCGCCCAGTCGCCCCACTGCACGCCGAGCGTGAAGGCGACCAGCACCGCCAGCACGACGTACGGCGTGACCGTGAGCACGGTCCTCCAGCGCGGATCGATCACGTTCAGACCCTACGCGTTCGCGGCTTTCGCGGGGAACAGCGCCCGCGTCCTCGGCAGGTTGACGATGATCGCGACGGGCAGCACGAGCGCGCCGCAGACGGCCTGCTCGAGGCGCACCCAGTCGGGCAGGAAGCCGGGGATGGAGACGATCACGACGATCGCGGCGAGCACGATCGGCGCGATGATCCGCAGCCGCAGCAGGGCGCTGCGCGAGCCGCGCGCGGCGGCGATCGCGAAGATCAGCAGCAGCACGGCGCTGGCGAGCACGAACGAGCCGCGGATCCAGATGGCGATGTCGACCGCGACGCCGAAGGCGGCGAGCACGGGGAGGGAGCCGAGGAAGGCGGCGGAGAGGGCGACGAAGCAGCCCAGCAGGACGAGCACCGGGCGGAGGGCCGCGCGGCGGGCCGTGGCGAGCACGGCGGCGGTGGTGGAAGTGGTGGTCTCGGTCATGTCCCCAGCCTCGCCGTGGGGCCGTCCCGCCGGATCGACCGAACGGCTGCTCCCGGGCATCGATCGGTTGGTGGCCGCCACCTGTTGCCTCCACCCTCCGCGGGGTGTAGACGGGGAGTGACCCCGAACCGGCAGGAGGATCCCGCATGTCTTCGATCGTGGTGCAGTCGTTCGTCACCCTCGACGGTGTCGTCCAGGGGCCGGGCGGCCCCGAGGAGGACACGGAGGGCGGTTTCCAGCATGGCGGGTGGCAGTTCGACTACGACGGCGACGGCACCATCGCGGAGTGGGAGAAGAAGACCGAGGCGCTGCTGCTCGGGCGGAGGACCTACGAGATCTTCGCCGGCTCGTGGGGGGTCTGGCCGGAGGACGCCGACGGGTTCCAGGGGGAGCTGACGCGGCGGTACAACCGCATCCCCAAGTACGTGGCGTCGCGCTCCCTCACCGAGGTCGGCTGGAAGAACTCCTACCTGCTCGGCCCGGACGTCCCCGGAGCGGTGGAGCGGCTGCGCGGCGAGCCGGGCGGCGAGATCCGGGTCTGGGGGAGCACGGAGCTGATCCGCACGCTCGCCGAGCACGATCAGATCGACGAGTACCGGCTGCTGGTGCACCCGCTGGTGCTCGGTGTCGGCAAGAAGCTCTTCGGCGACGGATTCCCCTCCACGCGGCTCGCGCTCGTGGAGTCCCGCTCGACGGCGTCCGGTGTCGTGATCAACGTCTACCGCCGCGCGGCGGAGGCGACGACGCGGGCCTGACCGTCCCTCACAGCGCGTCGAGCGCCGCCGTCATCCGCCGGAAGATGTGCGAGCGCCAGCCGCCGTTCATGATCTGGAACGCGCGGGCCTGCGCCGGGTCGTCCAGGTCGAAGCCGGACTGCGTCAGGAGCAGGCGGGTGCCGTCGCCCTCCGGCACGAGCTCCCAGGTGACGACGGTGTCCAGCGCGGTGCCCTCGCTCGACCACGAGATGCTCAGGAGCCGGCCGGGGGCGACCTCCAGCACTTCGCAGTCGACCAGGCCGGAGAAGCCGGTCTGCGGCACCGGCTCGGTCCGGAAGGCGAATCGCGTCCCGACGACCGGCGCGAAGCCGTCGTGCGGCATCAGCCAGCCGGCGAGGAGGTCGGGCTCGCTCAGCACGCGCCAGACCTTCGCCGGCGGATGCGGGAGGAACTCGTCGAACTCGAAGGTGGTCAGGTCGGTCATGTGCGGTCCGTCTCGGGGTCGTGGCTGGACTGGTCGGCAGGGGAGTGGTCGTCGGCGGAATGGTCGTGAGGCTCGGCGCCGGGCTCCTGGTCGTCCGGCAGCGCGTCCAGCGTCGCGCGGAGGCGGCGCATCCGCTCGCGCCAGAACCGCTCGTGCGGCGCCAGCCAGTCCCGCAGCTCGGTCCACGGCTCCGGGACCAGCGCGTAGAACACCTGCCGCCCGGCGGCACGCTCGGCGACCAGGCCGGCGTCCCGCAGGGCCCGCAGGTGCTCGGAGACCGACGGCCGGCTCATGGCGAACCGCGCCGCGATCTCGCCCGCGCTGCGCTCGCCGTCGAGCAGGAGGTCGAGGATGTCGCGCCGGGTGGGGTTGGCCAGCGCGCCGAACAGCTGATCGGCCGCCGAGTCCTTCGCCCTGGTCGGCACGTCAGCCCTGCTGGAGCAGCACGAACCCGTTGCCGTCGGGGTCGCTGAACTGCGTCTGGACGCCCCAGCCGACCTGCTCGGGGTCGGCGACCTCCACCGAGGCGGCGCGGAGGGCGGCGACGACGCCGGCGATGTCGTCGGTGTGCAGCACGATGCCCTGCTGCCAGCCGGGGGCCGCCTGGCCGGGGAACGGCGGGTGCAGCGTGAAGTCGACGCCGCTGCCGGCGGGCGCGACCGCGAGCCAGCGGCTGTCGCCGAAGGAGGCGTCGGCGCGGACCTCGAAGCCGAGCACGTCGCGGTAGAACGCCAGCGACCGCTCCTGGTCGGCGACGGGGATGGTCACGGTCTGGATGCGGAGCGCGGGGATCGAACTGGTCATGCGCCGAGTATACGTAGGAAAAAACCTACATATCAAGCCCGGTGCCGCGGCCCTAAGCTGACCGCATGGCCGGTGGAGCTCAGGACGACCGCAGTGTCGCGGAACGCGTCTTCGCGATCGCCGATGCGTTCGAGCGCGGCGACGAGCTGACCCTCAGCGAGATCGCCCGCCGCGCCCGCCTCCCCGTCTCCACGACGCACCGGCTCCTGGCCGAGTGGGTCTCCTGGGGCGGGCTGGTGCGCGGAGACGACGGCCGCTACCGGGTCGGCATCAAGCTGTGGCGGCTGGGCGTGCGGCAGCCGACCGCGCGCCGGCTCCGCGACGCCGCCATGCCCTACCTCCAGGACCTCCTGGAGGCCACGGGCGAGCACGTGCACCTCGCCGTGCGCGACGGGCTCGGCGCGGTCTACCTGGAGCGGCTGTCCGGCCCCGGCGCCGTGCGGGTGATCAGCGACGTCGGGTCGCGGCTTCCGCTGCACGCCACGGGAGTCGGCCTCGTCCTGCTGGCGTACGCGCCGGACGGCACGCTGACCGACCTGCTCGCCGAGCGCCCGCGCAAGTTCCAGCCGAACACGCTCACCCGCGAGAAGGAGCTGCGGGCCCGGCTCGCCAGCATCCGTGCGACAGGCGTCTCGCAGTCGGTCGAGGAGCTGACGCAGGGCGCGTTCTCGGTCGCGGCGCCGGTCCGGGACGCGACGGGGGACGTCGTCGCGGCGGTGTCGATCATCGCGCACGCCGACCGGGCGGCCGAGCCGCAGTTCGCGTTCGGCGTGCGGATGGCGGCGCGCGGCATCTCCGCCGCACTCGGCTCCGACTTCGAGTAGCGGCGGGTGATCTCCAGAGGAAGGGTGATCTCGAGAGGGAAAGGCTTCCACTGAATGGAAACCCCGTCCTCACGCCACCGCACTTCGCCGAGGATGGGACGACCTTCCCACCGACGCGAGAGGCGGAACATGCGAACCCAGGTCGCCATCATCGGGGCCGGGCCCGCGGGACTCCTGCTCGGCCACATCCTCCGACGAGCGGGAGTCGGTTTCGTCATCCTCGAGCAGAAGAGCCGCGAGTACGTGCTCGGCCGCGTGCGCGCCGGTGTCCTGGAGCAGGGCTCCGTCGACATCCTTCGCGAGCTCGGCCTCGATGCCGACCTCGCCGCGCGCGGTCTGACCCACCACGGCATCTACCTGCAGTACGAGGGCGAGCGCCACCACCTCGACTTCGTCGACCTCGTCGGCCGCACCGTCACCGTGTACGGCCAGCAGGCGCTGGTGCGGCACCTGCTCGCCGAGCACCACCGCATCGGCTCCGACGTCCGCTTCGAGGTCGACGGCGTCACGCCGCACGACATCGACACCGACGCGCCCTTCGTCACGATCGGCGGACCGGAGGGCGAGCGCATCGATTGCGACATCGTCGTCGGCGCCGATGGCTACCACGGCGTCTGCCGCCCGGCGATCCCCGGCGTCCAGGCCCTCGAGCGCAGCTACCCCTATGCGTGGCTCGGCATCCTCGCCGACGTGGCGCCCTCGACGGACGACCTCATCTACGCGCTGCACCCGGATGGCTTCGCGATGCACTCGATGCGCTCCCGGGAGGTCTCGCGCCTCTACCTGCAGGTCGATCCCGGCGAGTCGGTCGACGACTGGTCGGACGAGCGGATCTGGGAGGCGCTGCAGACCCGCCTCGGCGTGCCCGGCTGGACGCTGCGCGAGGGCGCGATCACCGAGAAGTCCATCACGCCGATGCGTAGCTTCGTGGCCTCCACGCTGGAGCACGGGCGCCTCTTCCTCGTCGGCGACGCCGGGCACATCGTCCCGCCGACCGGCGCGAAGGGCCTCAACTCGGCGATCGCCGACGTCGCGCTGCTCGGGCGCTCGCTGGCCGCGCACTTCCGCGGCGACGACGCGCTCCTGAAGCGCTACAGCGACTCCGCCCTCGCCCGCCAGTGGAAGGTGCAGCAGTTCTCGCAGTGGATGACGGAGATGCTGCACGTCCACCGCGAGGTCGCGGACGAGGCCGCCCGCGCCTTCCGCTACCGCAGCCAGCTCGGTCAGCTGGAGTACACCACCGGATCGCGTCACGCTCAGGCGGCTCTCGCCGAGCAGTACGCCGGCCTTCCCTTCTGAGGTATGCGATGAGCGCTGAAGCCACGAACGAACCGACGCAGAACCAGATCACCGCGGAGATCGCGGCCGCGCACGCCGCAGCCGCCGCGGCGGGTCCCCTGCCTGTGCATCCGCTGCGCGACTTCGGACCGTACCGCAGCTCGCGGCTGCGGCACCCCACCCACGAGTTGGTGCGGGCGGACCCGGAGGAGATCGAGCTCGTCTCGCCGGCGTTCGGGCACTCCGACGTCGCGGCGGAGGAGAGCGACCTCACCATCCAGCACAGCGGCGAGCCGCTCGGCGAGCGCATCATCGTGACCGGCCGGGTGCTCGACGGCGAAGGACGGCCGGTGCGCAACCAGCTCGTGGAGATCTGGCAGGCGAACTCGTCCGGCCGCTACGTGCACAAGCGCGACCAGCATCCCGCCCCGCTCGACCCGAACTTCACCGGCGTCGGCCGCGCGATCACGGGGGACGACGGCTCGTACCGGTTCGTGACCATCAAGCCGGGACCGTACCCGTGGCGCAACCACCGCAACGCCTGGCGGCCCGCGCACATCCACTTCTCGCTGTTCGGCTCGCAGTTCACGCAGCGGCTCGTGACGCAGATGTACTTCCCGAGCGACCCGCTGTTCGCGCTCGACCCGATCTTCCAGTCGATCGCCGATCCGGCCGCGCGCGAGCGGCTGATCGCCACGTACGATCACGACGTGAGCGAGCCGGAGTGGGCGCTCGGCTACCGGTGGGACATCGTCCTGACCGGCGGGAAGGCGACCTGGATGGAGCCGGAGGAGGGCGAGCATGCCTGAACAGCACGAGCAGTATCTCCAGACCCCGTCGCAGACCGTCGGGCCGTTCTTCGGCTACGCGCTGCCCTACGACGGCGGTCCCGAGGTCGCGCCGCCGTGGCGGGAGGGCGCGATCCGCCTGCACGGCACGGTCCTCGACGGCGACGGCGAGCCGGTTCCCGACGCGATCCTCGAGCTCTGGGGCGCCGACGAGGACGGGACGCCCATCGCCCGCCGGGGCAGCCTGCAGCGCGACGGCTACACCGTCACCGGCTTCGGGCGCGCCGCGGTCGACCGGGCCGGGCACTACTCGTTCACGACGGTGCGGCCGGGCGCTCCGTCCCCGGGGCGCGCGCCGTACCTGCTGGTGACCGTGTTCGCCCGCGGCCTGCTGCATCACCTCTTCACGCGCGCCTACCTGGAGGACGGCGACCCGTTCCTGGCAAGCGTGCCGGAGGAGCGGCGGAGCACCCTGATCGCGACGCCGGACGGCGACGGCAGCTACCGCTTCGACATCCGGCTCCAGGGCGAGGGCGAGACCGTCTTCCTCGACTTCGTGGGAGACGGGCGTGGCTGAACCCTTCGACTGGGGTCTCCTCGAGCCGGCCGGCTCAGTGGGTGTTCCGGCCGGCGACGATCGTGTGCTGGCCGCCCTGGTCCGCGTCGAGGAGGCCCTGGCCGGAGCCTGGGACGAGCTCGACGGCAGGGCGGCCCGGCCCGGGTACGCAGCGCTCGCCTTCGACCCGGACGCGATCGACCGCGAACGACTCACGGCGGGAGCGCGCGATGCGGGCGTGCCGGTCATCGCGCTGGTCGCGCAGTTGCGCGCGCAGGCGGGAGCGGAGGCGGAGCGGGTCCATCGCGGCGCGACCAGCCAGGACATCGTCGACTCGGCGCTGATGCTGGTCTCCCGGGACGCGCTCTCCCGCGCCCGCGACGCGCTGGCGGCCGCCGCGGCGGAGCTCGCCGCCCGTGCCGCTGCGTCGCGCTCGACGCCGCTGCTGGTCCGCACGCTGTCCCAGCCCGCGGAGCCGTCGACGCTCGGAGCATTCGTGGGGTCCTGGCTGGACGCGGTGGTGTCCGCGCTCGAGACGCTCGACCGCCTCGACTTCCCCGTCCAACTCGGCGGCGCCGTCGGGACCGGGGCCGCGTTCGGCCGGCTCGCCGCCCGTTCCGACGCGCCCAGGGACCTCCGCGCCGCGCTCGCCGCCCGCCTCGGGCTCACCGATCCCGGCCGTGCCTGGCACACCGAGCGCACCCCGGTGCTGGCCGTCGCGGACGGCGCCGCACTCGTCGCCGCCGTGGCCGGCCGGATCGGCCGCGACCTCGCGCTGGCCGCGAGGGACGGCGTGCTGCTCCCGGCGACCGGCGGCGGGTCGTCGGCGATGCCGCACAAGAAGAACCCGGTCGACGCCGTGCTGCTCACCGCGAACGGCCTCCGCGCCCCCGGCCTGCTCGCCACGATCCATACGGCCGCGTTGAGCTCGGACGCGCGCCCCGCAGGGGAGTGGCACGCCGAGTGGCAGGCCTGGCGCGGGCTGCTCCGCATCGCGGTCGAGAGCGCGGAGGTGCTCGCGCACGCGGTCGGTGACCTGGTGGTCGCGGACAACGCCGGGACCGGAGTCGACGCCGACGCCGACGACCTGGCTGCTGCGGGCGACGTCGCCGACGCCGCCGTCGCACGCTACCGGGCCCGCACGGCGCAGGACCGAGACGACCGAGAGGTGATCCCGTGACCGTTCCCCGCCTGCGCGGCTCGATGACCGCCGCCTCCCCGTCGGCCGCCACGTCGCGCCTCCTGGTGCTGCTGCCCTCCCTCGGCACGACGACCGAGCTGTGGGACGGCGTGGTGGCGCGGCTGTCCGGAGCTGCCGGGTCCCCGCGGATCCTGCGCGTCGACGTCCCCGGCCACGGCGCGTCCCCGGCCACGCACGAGCCGTTCACGATGGCCGAGCTCGCCCAGGGCGTGCTGGCGCTCGTCGACGAGGTCGGCGGCGGCGCCTTCGACGTCGCGGGCGACTCGCTCGGCGGCGCGATCGCGCTGGAGGTGGCCCTCGCCGCCCCGGAGCGGGTGCGCAGCCTGGCGATGTTCTGCTCGGGAGCGCGCATCGGCACGCCGGAGGGCTGGGCCGACCGCGCCGCGCAGGTGCGCGCCTCCGGCACCGCCTCGGTGGTGGCAGGCAGTGCCCAGCGATGGTTCGCGCCGGGCTACCTGGACGCACACCCCGACGGGCCCGGCGGCCGCGCGCTCCGGACGCTGCTCGACGTGGACGACGAGTCGTACGCGCTCTGCTGCGAGGCACTCGGCGGATTCGACCGGCGCGACGTGCTCGCCGGCGTGCGCACCCCGGCGCTCATCGTCGCGGGCTCGCACGACCAGGTCGCGACCTCCGCGTCGATGGCGGAGCTCGCCGCGGCCCTCCCCGACGCGCGGTTCGTCGACCTCGCGCATGCCGGCCACCTCGTCCCGCTCGAGGACCCCGCCGAGACCGCGGCGCTCCTGACGGCGCTGTTCGCGCGCACCGGCGACACGGCGGAGCGGGAGCCGGTCGCCGCGCGCGGCATGCGCGTGCGCCGCGCGGTGCTCGGCGACGCGCACGTCGACCGGGCGACCGCCGCGATCACGCCGGAGACCGCCGACTTCCAGGACTTCATCACCCGTTACGCGTGGGGCGAGGTGTGGGCGCGGCCGCAGCTGACCCGGCAGCAGCGATCGATCGCCACCCTCGCCAGCCTGGTGACCGGCGGGCACGAGAACGAGCTCAGGATGCACATCCGCGCGGCCCTGCGCAACGGCCTGACCCGCACCGAGATTGCGGAGGTCATCCACCACACCGCCCTGTATGCCGGGTTGCCCGCCGCCAACGGGGCCCTCGCGATCATGCGGGACATCTTCACGGAGGAAACAGATGGATAAGACGTGCGCGTCGGCTGCGGACGCGGTCGCCGACATCCCGGACAGCGCCTCGCTCGCCGTCGGCGGCTTCGGCCTGTCCGGCGTCCCGATCGTCACGATCCGGGCGCTGCTGGCGCGGGGCGTCGGCGGCCTGGAGGTCGTCTCCAACAACTGCGGCGTGGACGGCTGGGGACTGGGCGAGCTGCTCGCCGCGGGCCGTATCCGCCGCGTGATCGCCAGCTACATCGGTGAGAACAAGGAGTTCGCCCGACAGTATCTCGGCGGCGAGGTGGAGGTCGAGCTGACGCCGCAGGGCACCCTGGCCGAGCGGCTGCGCGCCGGCGGCGTCGGCATCCCCGCCTTCTACACCGCGACCGGCGCCGGCACGGCGGTGTCCGACGGCGGCATGCCGATCCGGTACGCCGCCGACGGCTCGGTGGCCGAGGAGAGCGCGCCGAAGGAGCTGCGCCCGTTCGATGTGTTCGGCCGCAGCCGCGAGTACGTGCTGGAGACCGCGATCCGCACCGACTTCGGGCTGGTCCGTGCCGCCGTGGGCGACCGGCACGGCAATCTGCGCTTCGAGAAGTCGACCCGCAACTTCAACCCGCTGGCCGGGATGGCCGGCCGCATCACCATCGCGGAGGTGGACGAACTGGTGGAGCCGGGCGTGCTCGGCCCCGACGACATCCACCTGCCCGGCATCTACGTGGACCGGGTGATCGCGCTGACCCCGGAGCAGTCCGCCGACCTCCCGATCGAGAAGGTCACCGTGCGCGCCCGCCCCACCAGCGCCCCGGAAGGGAACTGACATGCCCCGCACCCGCGACGAGATGGCCGCCCGCGCCGCCCTCGAACTGGAGGACGGCTCCTACGTGAACCTGGGTATCGGCCTCCCCACGCTCATCCCGAACCACCTGCCCGGCGGCGTGCACGTCGTGCTGCATTCCGAGAACGGCATATTGGGCGTCGGGCCGTATCCGTGGGAGGGCGAAGAGGATCCCAAGCTCATCAACGCGGGCAAGGAGACGGTG
This sequence comes from Leifsonia shinshuensis, assembly GCF_013410375.1. Classification (NCBI taxonomy): domain Bacteria; kingdom Bacillati; phylum Actinomycetota; class Actinomycetes; order Micrococcales; family Microbacteriaceae; genus Leifsonia; species Leifsonia shinshuensis. The sequence continues at coordinate 4,002,617 of NZ_JACCFL010000001.1, read as the reverse complement.
ACCGTGCTGCCCGGCGCGAGCTACTTCGACTCGGCCGCGAGCTTCGGGATGATCCGCGGCGGCCGCATCGCCACCGCGGTCCTCGGGGCCATGCAGGTCTCGGCCGGCGGCGACATCGCCAACTGGGCGGTCCCCGGCAAGATGGTCAAGGGGATGGGCGGGGCGATGGACCTCGTCAACGGCGCCGAGCGCGTCATCGTGGTCATGGAGCACGTCGCCAAGGACGGCTCGGCCAAGCTGGTCGAGCAGTGCACCCTCCCGTTGACTGGCCGCGGCTGCGTCGACCGGATCATCACCGACCTCGCCGTGATCGACGTCACTGACGACGGCCTCGTGCTGCGCGAGGTCGCGCCGGGCGTCACGATCGACGACGTCGTGGAGGCGACAGGCGCCCCGCTCGCGATCCCGGCGGAGCTGACCGCGGGAACGGAGACGGCGCATGCCTGAGCTCCGCGAGGTCGTCGTCTGCTCCCCGCTGCGCACCCCTGTCGGCCGGATGGGCGGTGCGCTCGCCCCGGTGTCGGCGCTCTCCCTCGCCGAGACCGTGCTGCGCGCGCTCCTCGACCGGACGGGGCTCGACCCGGCCGCGGTGGAGGGAGTGATCGGCGCGCAGGGCTATCCCACGATGGAGGCTCCCGCCTTCGGCCGCGTCGCCGCGCTCAACGCGGGCTTCCCCGTCACGACGACCGGGTACCAGCTCGACCGGCGCTGCGGGTCCGGCCTCCAGGCCGTCGTCAACGCGGCGATGGAGGTGCAGACCGGCGCGAGCGACGTGCTGGTCGCGCTCGGCGCCGAGTCGATGTCGAACGCTCCCCTCTATACCGAGCAGGGCCGCCGCGGCCTGCCGCCCGGAGGCCTCCTGCTGCACGATGCGCTGGCGCGCGGGCGCGAGACGGTCGGCGGCCGGAACTTCCCCACACCGGAGGGCAACGTCGGCTCGGCGGAGACCCTGCGCCGCGAGTACGGCATCGGCCGCGAGGCCCAGGACGAACTCGCCCTGCGCTCGCACCGTCGCGCGGTCGCCGCGCAGGAGTCCGGCGCGTTCGACGCCGAGCTGGTGCCTGTCGTCGTGCCCGGCCGGAAGGGCGACGTCGTGGTCGACCGCGACGAGCATCCCCGCGCCGACACGACGCTCGAGGCCCTCGCCGCCCTCCGCCCGATCCTCGGCCGCACCGACCCGGCGGCGACCGTCACCGCGGGCAACTCCAGCGGCCAGAACGACGCCGCGGCCGCCGCCATCGTCACCACCCCGGAGCGCGCCGCCGCGCTGGGGCTCACACCCGTCCTCCGCCTGCGGTCGTGGGCGGTCGCGGGCAACGATCCGGCCGTGTTCGGCGTCGCGCCCGTCCCCGCGGCGAACAGAGCGCTGGAACGAGCGGGCGTCACCTGGTCCGACATCGACGTGATCGAGCTCAACGAGGCGTTCGCCGTGCAGGTGCTCGCCTGCCTGGCGGACTGGGGGATCGACGCCGAGGACCCGCGGCTGAACCCGCGCGGCAGCGGCATCTCGATCGGGCATCCCATCGGCGCCACCGGCCTGCGGATGCTCGCGACGCTCGCCCACGAGCTGCCCGCCTTCGACGGCACGCTCGCGATCGAGACCATGTGCATCGGCGGAGGCCAGGGCCTCGCCGCCGTGTTCGAGCGCGTCTGACCGCATGCGCGCCGTGCCCTCGACGAGGGCGGTGTGCGCCGGTGCCGTGTCGCGTAGGGTGAGGTGGGCTGCGTCAGAGGAGCACGACAGCCCTGGGGAGGTGCGATGACGCAGGACGATGCGGTCGCGGTGGCGATCCGGGGACTGCACAAGCGGTTCGGGGCCAAGGCGGCGGTGGACGGGATCGATCTCGACGTCCCGTCCGGGAGCTTCTACGGCCTGGTCGGCCCGAACGGAGCAGGCAAGACCACGACGCTCAACATGGTCACCGGGCTGCTGCGCCCCGACGCCGGCCAGGTGCTCATCCACGGCGTCGACATGTGGCGCGACCCGCTGGCGGGCAAGGCCCTCGTCGGCGTGCTCTCGGACGGGGTCCGGCTCTTCGACCGGCTCACCGGCGAGCAGCTGGTCGAGTACGCGGGGCTCCTGAGCGGGATGGACCGGCCGACCGCGGTCGAGCGCACCCACGACCTCCTGAACCTGCTCGACCTCGCGTCCGCGGGTGGCACGCTCGTGGTGGATTACTCCGCCGGCATGACGAAGAAGATCGCGCTGGCCGCGGCGATGGTGCACGCGCCGCGCGTGCTGGTGCTGGACGAGCCGTTCGAGTCCGTCGACCCGGTCTCCGCGGCGAACATCCGCGACATCCTGCACGGCTACGTCCGCGGTGGCGGCACGGTCATCGTGTCGTCCCACGTCATGGACCTGGTGGAGCGGATGTGCGACCACGTCGCGGTCATCACCGACGGTCACGTGGTCGTCGCCGGAACCGTCGACGAGGTGCGCGCGGGCTCCACGCTGGAGGACCGCTTCGTCGAGCTCGTCGGCGGCCGCCGCGTGGGGGAGGGACCGGAGTGGTTGCGACACTCGTAAGGCTGCGCCTGCTCGTCCTCCGCAACTCGTTCCGCCGCAGCACGTCGCAGCTGGTCGCGGTCGTCATCGGCGGCGTCTACGCGCTCATCGCGCTCGTCGTCGTGCTGGGCGGGCTCGTGCTGCTGGGCTTCGCGCCGACCGAGGTGGTGCGCACCGTGGTGATCATCGCCGGCTCGGCCGCCGTGCTCGGCTGGGCGGTCTTCCCGCTGCTGCTGTCGGGCATCGAGCAGACCCTCGACCCGGCCAAGCTCGCCGTCTACCCGATCCCGCTCCGGCCGCTCATGGTCGGCATGCTGCTCAGCGCGGCCGTCGGCGTCGCGGGGGCGGCCACGACGCTGGCGTCGCTGGCGACCTCGCTGAGCTGGATTCGGCTCCCGGGCATCGCCCTGGTGGCGCTGGTGACCGGCGTGCTCGGCGCCGCGACCTGCATCGTAGTGTCGCGCGCGGTCACGTCGGTGTCGAGCGGGCTGTCCGGCGGCCGGCGCTTCCGGGAGGCCAGCGGGCTGCTCATCCTCATCCCGCTCATCCTGGCCGGACCGATCGTGATCGGCATCACGCGCGGCCTCCGCTCGTCGTCGGACGCGCTGCCCGCCGTCGCCGACGGGCTGTCCTGGTCGCCGCTCGGAGCGGTGTGGGCCGTCCCGTCGCAGCTCGCGCTCGGCGACCCGCTGGGCGCGCTGGCGCGATTCCTGATCGCGGTCGCCACCTTCGCGGTGCTCTGGCTGGTCTGGCGCTGGGGACTGGCCCGGTCGCTGACGACGCCGGCGCGTGCCTCGTCGCGCGTCCGCGCCCAGGGCAAGCTGGGCTGGTTCGGCGTCCTGCCCGGCACCCGGTCGGGAGCGATCGCGGCCCGCTGCCTGACCTACTGGTTCCGCGACCCGCGCTACCTGCGCCAGCTGCTGGTGGTCCCGCTGATGCCGGTGCTGTTCTGGTTCTACTCGAGCCTCAACCACTCCTCCGTCCTGCCCGTGATCGCCGCGCCCGTCGTTGCCTTCTCGCTCGGCATCGGGATGATCGCCGATGTCTCCTACGACTCCACGGCGTTCGCGCTGCACGTCGCGAAGGCGGTGCCCGGGCGCGCGGACCGCTGGGGCCGCGCGGCGGCGCTGCTCTCCTTCGCGGTGCCGGCGGTCGTGCTCATCGCGATCTTCGGCGCGGCCGTCGGCGACGCCTGGCACGTGCTCCCCGGCCTGATCGGGCTGTCGCTGGGCATCCTCCTCACCGGGTCGGCGGTGTGCGCGGTGACCTCGGCGCGGCTGGTCTTCCCGGTGCCGGAGCCGGGCGACAACCCGTTCCGGTCGCGGCCGGGCGCGAACATCTCGCTGATCGGGCCGACCTTCGCGGCCTGGGGCGTGATCGCGGTGCTGTGCCTCCCCGAGATCGTGCTCTTCATCGTCGGGCTGGTGACCGGGGAGGCGCTCTGGGGCTGGGCGGCGCTCGTCGTCGGCGTGGCGCTGGGCGGGGTGCTGGTCGCGGTCGGCGTGCGGATAGGCGGGAACGTCCTCGACGCACGGGCGCCGGAGCTTCTCCTCCAGCTGCGGAAGGACGCCTAGGGATGGCCGGGCTCGTCGTGGAGCGGGTCGACCGGCTGGTGGCGACCGCCTGAGCCCGGCACCTAAGCTGGCCGCATGGGCAGCATCGCAGTGCACGAGTTCGTCTCCCTCGACGGCGTCTTCGAGGACCCGAGCTGGACGGCGGAATACGGCTTCGATCCCGACATGGGGGAGGACCTCGCGCGCATCACGAACGCGTCGGAGGCGATCCTGCTCGGCCGGCGCACGTTCGAGATGTTCGCGCCGGCCTGGTCGGCGCGCACCTCGGCCGATGACCCGGGCGCTCCGTTCTTCAACGACACCACCAAGCTCGTGGTCAGCTCCACCCTCGACGACGCGGCCGCCGAGTCGATCTGGGGCAACTCGCGTTCGCTCGGCGGCTACGACGCCGACCGGGTGCGGGAGGCGAAGGAGAGCGTGAGCGGCGGCCTGTACGTCAGCGGCAGCGGCTCGCTCGTCCGGGCGCTGCTGGCGGACGGGCTGGTCGACGCCCTCCACCTGTTCGTGTACCCGGTCGTCCGCGGCTCGGGAGCGCGGCTGTTCCCGGAGGGGACGCCGGAGGCGAAGCTGCGGCTGCGCCAGTACGATGCGTACGCCAACGGTGTCCTGCACCTCCTCTACACGCCGGCCTGAACTCCACAGATCTCGAATGCAGTCAGCGGGTGGCCGCAACTCCCGATAGCGTCGGATCGGATCGATGAACATCGTCCCTCGCGGGGGGCGGATGTCGCCGGTCCGCGCTAGCGTTGCACTCTGCGGGGGTCATCGCACAGCGCCGTGCCGACGGGGGTCGGCTCGGCGGGGTCGGCGGCGGAGTGCGCCCGTCATAACTTTCCACCAGATCAGAACCAGGACTCATCCGTGACTCTTCTTCGATTGGCCGTGCGGTTCATCCGCCCCTACTGGGGTGCGGTCGCCGCCGTGGTCGTCCTGCAGCTCATCGCGACGATCGCCGCCCTCTACCTGCCCACGCTCAACGCCGACATCATCGACAAGGGCGTCGTCAAGGGCGACACGAACTTCATCTGGTCGACCGGCGGCATGATGCTCATGGTCTGCTTCGTCCAGGTCGCCGCGGCGATCACCGCCACGTACTTCGGCGCGCGCGCGTCGATGTCGCTGGGCCGGGACGTCCGGCGCACGTTCTACCGCAAGGTCGACGCGCTTCCGGCGCTCGACCTCGCGCGCTGGGGCATGCCGACCCTCATCACGCGAAACACCAACGACGTCCAGCAGGTGCAGATGCTCGTGCTGATGACGCTCAACTTCATGGTGTCCACGCCGATCATGTGCATCGCGGGCATCATCCTCGCGGTCCAGGTCGACGCCGGGCTCTCCTGGCTGATCTGGGTCTCGGTCGCCGTGCTGTTCGTCGTCGTCGGCATCCTGGTCTGGCTGCTGCTGCCGATGTTCCGCGAGATGCAGGACCGCATCGACGGCGTCAACGGCGTCATCCGCGAGCAGATCGTCGGCATCCGCGTCATCCGGGCGTTCGTCCGCGAGAAGTTCGAGACGGCGCGCTACGACGATGCGAACGCGGCGCTCACCCGCATCTCGGTCAAGGTCGGCAACGTCTTCGTGCTGATGTTCCCGATCATCATGCTCATCCTCAACGTCGCGACGGTGGCCGTGCTCTGGTTCGGCGGCCACCGGGTCGGCGCCGGCGACATCCAGATCGGCGCGCTGACCGCGTTCCTGCAGTACCTGCTGCAGATCCTGGTCGCGGTCATGATGGGCGTCTTCATGGCCATGATGATCCCGCGCGCGATGGTGTGCGCCGAGCGCATCGAGGAGGTGCTGAGCGCGACCCCGTCCACGGGCGGAGCCGCGGGCGCCGGCTCGGTGCCGGCAGACGGGCGCGTGGAGGTCGCCGGAGTCACGTTCGGCTACCCGGGCGCCGAGAAGCCGGTGCTCAACGACGTCAGCTTCACGGCGGAGCCCGGGCGCGTGACCGCGATCGTCGGCTCCACCGGGTCCGGCAAGTCCACGCTGGTCTCGGTCATCGCCGACCTGTTCACCCCGCAGAGCGGACACGTGCGGATCGGCGGCGTCCCCGTCGACTCGCTCAGCCGCGAACAGCTGTCCGGCGTGCTGGGCCTGGTGCCGCAGAAGCCGTACCTCTTCTCCGGGACCGTCGCCAGCAACCTGCGGTTCGGTCGTCCCACCGCGACGGACGAGGAGCTCTGGGCGGCGCTCCGGACCGCGCAGGCCGAGGACTTCGTCCGCGCCAAGGAGCACGGCCTCGACGAGCGGATCGCGCAGGGCGGAACCAACGTGTCCGGCGGGCAGCGCCAGCGGCTCTGCATCGCCCGCGCGCTGGTCGCGGAGCCGAAGGTGCTCCTGTTCGACGACTCGTTCTCGGCCCTCGACGTCGCCACCGACGCCCGCCTGCGGAGCGCGCTGGCGGAGTCCACGGGCGACGCCACCGTGATCGTCGTCGCGCAGCGCGTGTCGACGATCCGGGAGGCCGACCAGATCATCGTGCTCGACGACGGCAGGGTCGTCGGGCGCGGCACCCACGACGAACTCCTGGAGACGAGCGAGACGTATCGCGAGATCGTCGAGTCCCAGCTGAGCCTGGAGGTGGCCTGAGATGGCGCGTCCGAAGAAGAACCGCACCGCCCGCGCGAAGGCCGAGGGAGTCGAGCAGGAGGGCGTCCTCACCGAGGCGGGCGTGCAGACGGCGATCGACGAGCTCGAGCTCGAGTACGAGTACGAGCCGACGGAGGCCGACGGCGACATGTTCGGCGGCACGCCCGCCAAGAAGGCCGAGAACTTCTGGCCGTCCTTCAAGCGGCTGCTCGGGCTGCTGAAGCCCGAATGGCTCGCCATGTCGTTCGTGACGCTGCTGGTCGTCGTCTCGGTGGCGCTCGTCGTGATCGCGCCGAAGGTGCTCGGCCAGGCGACCGACGTCATCTTCAACGGCTTCGTCGGCGCGCAGCTGCCGAAGGGCCAGTCGCTCGACCAGGTGATCGCGGGAGCCCGCGCCGCCGGCCAGACCCAGTTCGCCGACATGCTGGCCGGGTCGCACGTCGTCCCCGGCCAGGGCATCGACTTCACGGCGCTCGGCCGGCTGCTCATGATCGTGCTGGCGATGTACCTCGTCGCGTCCCTGCTGCAGTGGTGGCAGGGCTACATCCTCAACGGCCTGGTCATGCGGGTGATCTACCGCCTGCGCGCCGACGTGGAGAACAAGCTCAATCGGCTGCCGCTCAGCTACTTCGACACCCGGCAGCGCGGCGACCTCATGTCGCGCGTGACCAACGACGTCGACAACATCCAGACCGCGCTGCAGCAGGCCTTCTCCCAGCTCATCCAGTCGGTGCTGACCGTCATCGGCATCGGCATCATGATGTTCATCGTCTCCTGGCAGCTGGCCCTCATCGCGCTCATCTCGATCCCGCTGTCCGGCGTGATCGCGGGCGTGATCGGCACCCGGTCGCAGAAGCTGTTCAAGCAGCAGTGGAGCTCGACGGGCGCGCTGAACGGGCACATCGAGGAGTCGTACTCCGGGCTCGACCTGGTGCGCGCCTTCGGCCGCGACGCCGTCATGCTCGAGGAGTTCGACAAGCGCAACGAGAAGCTCTGGAAGTCGACGGTCGGCGCCCAGTTCGTGTCCGGCATGATCATGCCGGCGATGAACTTCGTCTCCTACCTGTCGTACGTGCTCATCGCGGTCGTCGGCGGCCTCCGCGTCGCCTCGGGCCAGATGACCATCGGCGACGCGACCGCGTTCATCCAGTACTCGCGCGAGTTCTCGCAGCCCATCGGCCAGATCGCGGGCATGGCGAACATGCTGCAGTCCGGCGTGGCGTCGGCCGAGCGCACGTTCGAGTTCCTCGACGCGCAGGAGCAGTCGGCCGACGTCGAGACCCGGCACCTGCCGGAGCGCGCCGACGGCCGCGTCGAGCTCGAGAGCGTCGACTTCTCCTACGACCCCGAGACCGAGCTGATCCGCGACCTGTCGCTGTCGGTCGCGCCCGGTCACACGGTCGCGATCGTCGGGCCGACGGGCGCAGGCAAGACCACGCTGGTCAACCTCATCATGCGGTTCTACGAGCTGAACGGCGGCACCATCCGCCTGGACGGCATCGACACGACGGACCTGTCCCGCGCCGAACTGCGCGGCCAGGTCGGCATGGTGCTGCAGGACGCCTGGCTGTTCTCCGGGACGATCCGGGAGAACATCCGCTACGGACGCCTCGACGCCACCGACGAGGAGGTCGTGGAGGCCGCCAAGGCGACCATGGTCGACCGGTTCGTCCGCCAGCTCCCGGACGGCTACGACACGAAGATCGAGGCGGACGGCGGCAACGTCTCCGCCGGTGAGCGCCAGCTCCTGACGATCGCGCGCGCCTTCATCGCGAACCCGTCGCTGCTCATCCTCGACGAGGCCACCTCGTCGGTGGACACCCGGACCGAGCTGCTCGTGCAGCACGCGATGGCCGCGCTGCGAAGCGACCGCACCTCGTTCGTGATCGCGCACCGGCTCTCCACGATCCGGGACGCGCACACCATCCTGGTGATGGAGCACGGCCGCATCGTCGAGCAGGGCGACCACGCGACCCTCCTGGCGAAGAAGGGCGCGTACTACGACCTGTACATGACGCAGTTCCGCGGCGCGGCGACCGAGGAGGAGACGGAGACGGCGGGCGACACGGAGGCCGCGGAGGTCCCGACGGCCTGACGCGCGCGTCGCTTACCCCGAATCGTTCGAAAAGTGAACGAGTTGAGCCGGTGCGGGAGGAGGTCGTAGAACATCAGTATGACGATCGACTCCCGCGCCGCGCTCCCGCCCGGTCCGACCTACGACTACGGCGGCCATAGCGTGCGGATCGCCCCCGAGCCGGGCTCCAACACTCGCTGGCGGGTGACCGAGGACGACGGCTACCTGGGCATCATCGCCACGGCCGACCCGGTCAAGGGCGAGCCGGAGGTGCACTTCGCCGTGCACTTCGCGGGTGAGGAGGACATCCCGCCCACGAAGATCGTCCCGCTATGGACGACCGCGGTTGAGTTCCTCATCGACGCGGGCGAGCCGCAGCGCCCACCGGTCACCTGAGACCACCCGTGACCTGAGACCAGGTGTGCGGGCGGCATTCGGGGTTGGGTTGAACCGCCGCCCGCACACCATCGACGGAAACACAACAGAACCGGACGGTCGATACGATTGACAGCCGCGCCGGTACGTGCTCGTGACACGACTCGGCCCCGGCGCACGAAGCACCGGGGCCGGGGGAGCGGGCGCCGCTGGGGCGCCGGCTTCGGGTAGTCGCTTCGGCGTCAGGCGAGCGCGCCGATCGCGAAGCTCACAGCGCCCTGCTCGTCCACCTGGGCGTCGAGCACCTTGTCGTCGAGCGCGACGGCGGCGCCCGGCTCCAGGAACAGTCGCGCACCGTCGGACTCGACCACCTGGTCCGCGGGCTCCGGCTCGGGCGTCACGGCGGCGGCGAACGCGGTGTTCTGCGGGTTGCTGCTGCTGATGCGCAGACCGGCGTCGTCCTGCGGCGCCTGATCGGTGAGGGTCTTGACGATCGTGCTGGCGTTCTCGGTCAGGGTGAGCACGTGCTCTCCTTTCGTTGTTCCTCCAGGAGTCGCCTACGTTCCCGCGGTCGGCTCCGGAGTGCAACCCCGCCGTCCGCCATTGTCAGGAAACGTCCACGAAGAGCGGAGGCGGGGTGCAGTCGCGGTCAGGCGATGAGCTTCAGGAGCTCCCGGTTGAACGCGGGGAGGTCGTCCGGCTTCCGGGACGACACCAGGGTGAACGGTCCCGAATCGACCCGGACCTCCTCATCGACCCAGGTCGCGCCGGCGTTGCGGTAGTCGGTCTGCAGGCTCGGCCAGCTGGTCAGCGTGCGGCCGCCGACCACGCCGGCCTCGATGAGCACCCAGCCGCCGTGGCAGATCACCGCGATCGGCTTGCCGGCGTCCGCGAAGGCCTTCACCAGCGCGACGGCGCCGGGGAACGTGCGCACCTGGTCTCCGTTGGCGACGCCGCCGGGTAGCACCAGCGCGTCGAAGTCGTCGGCGGACGCGGCGTCGAGCGTGAGGTCCACCGGGAACTCGTCGGCGGGCGTCAGGTGGTTGAAGGCCTGCACCGTCCCGGAGTCCTTCGAGATCAGTTTCGCGCTCGCTCCCGCGTCGGTCACCGCCTTCCACGGCTCGGCCAGCTCCGCCTGCTCGATCCCCTCCGGGCCGACCAGGAATGCCACCCGCTTGTCGTCGTAGGCCATGTCGTCTCCTTTCGTAGACCCCATCACTACGCCGGACGCGGGGCAGAATGAACCCATGGCGAACATCCCCCTGGTCTCTCTCAACGACGGCAACCGCATCCCCCAGCTCGGGTTCGGCGTCTACAAGATCCCGGAGGCCGAGACGGTGGACGCGGTGCTGACCGCCCTGGAGGCCGGGTACCGCCACATCGACACCGCCACGTTCTACGAGAACGAGCGCGCCGTCGGGGAGGGCGTGCGCCGCAGCGGTGTCCCGCGCGACGAGGTGTTCGTGACCACCAAGGTGTGGTGGACCGACAACGGCTACGACTCGACCCTGCGGTCGTTCGACGCCAGCCTGGAGCGGCTGGGGTTCGACACCGTCGACCTGTTCCTCATCCACTGGCCCGCGCCGAAGCACGACAGGTATGTGGAGACGTGGCGCGCCCTCGAGCGGCTGAAGGCGGAGGGCCGGGCCCGGTCGATCGGCGTCGCCAACTTCCACATCCACCACCTGGAGCGCCTCGCGGCGGAGACCGGGACGGTCCCCGCGGTCAACCAGGTGGAGCTGCACCCGTGGCTGCCGCAGGCGGAAGTGCGCGCGTACGACGCCGCGCACGGGATCGTGACCGAGGCGTGGTCACCGCTCGCGCGCGGACGCGTTCTGGACGATCCGCTGCTCGCCGGGATCGCCGCGAAGCACGGGGTGACGCCCGCGCAGGTCGTCATCCGCTGGCAGCTCCAGCTCGGCAACGTCGTCATCCCGAAGTCGTCCACGCCGCAGCGCATCCGGTCGAACCTCGACGTCTTCGGCTTCGAGCTGGACACCGACGACCTCGCCGCGATCGCCACCCTCGAGTCCGGCGAGCGCACCGGCAAAGACCCCGACCACCTCGGCTGACCCCGCCACCGGAGGACATCCACCCCCACCCGCCACCGCAGCCACCGGAGGACATCCCTCCGAACCGGGCCCCGATCTCCTCCGTTACCTGCGGATCGCGGGCGTGTCGCCTCGGATCTCCTCCGTTACCGACGCCGCAGCCAACGGAGGAGATCCCGCCCGCGGCGACCGCAAAACGCAGTCAACGGAGGACATCCCCGCGTATCCAGCCAGATTCTCCTCCGGTAGCTGCGCATCACCTGCGGCCCGGATCTCCGCTACTCCCCGGTCGGGTGCGCCCCCACCACGTCCAGCAGCCATGCCAGCGAGAACGCGCGCTCCCGCCAGGCCGCGTAGCGCCCGGACACGCCGCCGTGGCCGGCCGCCATCTCGGTCTTGAGGAGCGCGTCGGCGCCGACCTCCCGCAGCTTCGCCACCCACTTGGCCGGCTCCACGTACAGCACGCGCGTGTCGTTGAGGCTGGTGACGGCGAGGATGCGCGGGTACACGCTCTGGTGGATGTTCTCCACCGGCGCATACGACTTCATGTAGAAGTACACGTCCTCATCGTGCAGCGGGTCGCCCCACTCGTCCCACTCGATCACCGTCAGCGGCAGCGACGGGTCCAGGATGGTGGTCAGCGGGTCGACGAACGGCACCTCGGCGAGCACGCCGGCGAACAGCCGCGGCGCGAGGTTCGCGACCGCGCCCATCAGGAGGCCGCCCGCGCTGCCGCCCTGCGCGGCGAGCTGCGACGGGGTCGTCCAGCCCTGGTCGACGAGGTGCTTCGCGGCCGCGACGAAGTCGGTGAAGGTGTTCTTCTTGTGCAGCTTCTTGCCGTGCTCGTACCAGAGCCTCCCGAGCTCCCCGCCGCCGCGCACGTGCGCGATCGCGAACACCACGCCGCGGTCGAGGAGGCTGAGCCGGGGGATGCCGAACGACGGGTCCATGCTGGCCTCGTACGACCCGTAGCCGTAGAGCACGAGCGGCGCCGGCTCCCCGGGCGTCACCAGGTCGCGGCGGTAGACGAGCGAGATCGGGATGCGGGTGCCGTCCTCCGCGGTCGCCCACTCCCTGCGCTGCTCGAACAGCTCCGGCTCGAACTCGCCGAGCACCGGCTGCTGCTTGCGCAAGGTGAGCTGCCGGGTGCGCACGTCGTAGTCGTAGACGCTGGACGGGGTCACGAAGCTGCCGTAGCCGAGGCGCAGGAACGGCTGCGTCCACTCGGGGTTGCCGCCCGCGCCGACCGTGAAGAGCTCCTCGTCGAAGTGCAGCTCGTGGAGGATGTCGTCGACCTCGGCGACCACGCTGCCCTCGCTCGGGGAGGGGAGGGCCGCGACCGCGAGCCGCGTCATCCCCTCGCGCCGGTACTCCAGCGCCACGAAGTCGCGGAACGCGTCCACCCCTTCGATGCGCACGGCCGGGTCGTGCGGGAGCAGCGTGCGGCGCGGCCCCTGCGGGTCGTCGGCCGCGACGCTCACGAGCTCGAAGTTGACGGCGCCGTCGTTGTGGACGATGAGGAGGCGGTCGCGGCCGCCCGCGACGACGTGCTCGATGTCGTACTCGACGCCCTCCTTGCGTGGCCAGACGACCTGGAACTCGCCCGTCGGGTCACCCGCGTCGAGCAGCCAGCTCTCGCTGGTGATGTTGGAGCCGGCCTCGATGACCAGGAACCGCCGGCTGCGGGTGAGGCCGACGCCGATCCAGTAGCGCTCGTCCGGCTCGTGGAAGACCTGCGCGTCGGCCTCGCCGTCCGGCCCCTGGCCGACCCGGTGCCGCCAGACGGTATCCGGCCGCCAGGCGTCGTCCACGGTCGTGTAGAAGATGTACTCGCCGCTCGGGTCGAACAGCGCGCCCGCGCCCGTGCCGGCGATCTCGTCGGGGAAGGTCGTACCGTCGTCCGCCAGCGACCGCACGCGGATCGTGTACCGCTCGTCGCCCTCGGTGTCGACGCCGTAGAGCAGCCGGTTGCCGTCGGCGCTGACGTCGAAGCTGCCGAGCGCGTAGAAGTCGTGCCCCTCGGCCTCCGCGTTGTCGTCGAGCAGGATCTGCTCGCCCGGGAGGCCGTGCTGCTGGGCCTCCTCGTCCAGCGCGGGCGGCTCCCAGTCGTCCGGCCCGTCGATCGGCGCGCGGCAGTGGATGCCGTACTGCTTCCCCTCGACGGTGCGGGTGTAGTACCACCAGTCGCCCTCGCGGGTGGGGACGCTCAGGTCGGTCTCCCGGGTGCGCGACTTGATCTCGTCGAAGATCTGCTCGCGCAGCACGGCGAGCTTCTCGGTGCGCGCGTTGGTGTACGCGTTCTCCTCGTGGAGGTGCGCGATGACAGCGGGGTCGTCCTTGTCGCGCAGCCATTCGTACTCGTCCACGACGACATCGCCGTGGTGGCTGCGCTCGGTCGGCTTCTTCGCGGTGATCGGCGGCGTGAGCATCCCACCAGGCTACCGAACGCGAGTGGCCGCGGGGCCGCCCGCGCGACGCGAGCGTTTCGGCACGAATCGCGACTCTCGCGCCGCTGTTCGCGACATTCGGCACGAATCCGCGGACGGCCGCCGCGCAGCACGCGGCAGTGCGAGTGCTCGACATTCGACACGAATGTGCGGGGCCGGGTCTGCGCAACGCGGGGTGGGGGTGCCCACATTCCTCACGAATGTTGATTATGGCGGCGCCATTCGCGACATTCGGCACGAATGTGCGCGGCGGCGCTGCGGGTCAGCGTGCCGCGGTGAACGCGAGCAGGCCGGCCCCCGTACGGCCGGCGTCGCCGCCGAGGCCGCTGGCCACGATCGCGGGCCGCTCGCGCCAGGCGAGCCCCGCCGTCACGGCACGCTCCAGCGGGGCGAACAGCGCGTCGCCCGCGTGCGAGACGCCGCCGCCCAGCACGACGACCTTCGGGTCGAGCAGCAGGGTCAGGATGGTGAGGCCCTGGGCGAGCACGTCGACCGCGTCGCCCCAGATCCGGTCCGCGAGCGGGTCGCTGCCGAGCCGCGCCACGATCCGCCGCGTACTGAGCGCAGAACCGCCGGCCTCCCGGTAGCGTCGGGCCACCCCCGCCCCGGACATGTAGACCTCCAGGCAGCCGCGCTGGCCGCAGGTGCACGGCTCGCCGCCGGCGACGACGGGGATGTGCCCGAACTCGCCCGCCGCACCGGTCGCGCCGGTGATGGTGCCGCCCGCGGTCACGAGCGCCGCGGCGACGCCGGTGCCGATCGGGACCAGCACGAAGTCGTCGGAGCCCTGCGCCGCGCCGAACGTGCGCTCGGCCAGCCCGGCGGCCCGGACGTCGTGCCCGACCGCGACCGGGAGGTCCAGCTCGCCCTGCAGGATGTCGAGCAGCGGCACGTCGCGCCAGTCCAGGTTGGACGCGTAGTGCACGATGCCGCGCTGCTCGTCGAGCATGCCGGGGGTGGCGACCCCCGCGCCGACGACCTCGCGCTCCGCGACGCCGGCGACCTCCCGGAGGTCGTGGAACAGCGTCACGAGCGCGCCGAGGATGTCGCCGCCCGGCGTCGGCCGCGTCAGCTCCGCGACCACCGCGCCGCCCTCCGCCACGACGGCGCCCTTCATCGCCGTGCCGCCGAGGTCGACGGCGAGCACGACGGGCGCTCCGGAGCCCGGGGCCTCGCCGCCGTCGCCCTGCTCGGCCGGGAGCGCGGCGACGGTCGTGCCGCTCATGCCGCGACCTCCCGCACCGCGTCGACGACGGCCGCGACGATCGCCTGCGACGTCACCTGCCGGTGCCCGGAGTCGTACGCGCTCGTCGCCAGCGAACCGCTCGCGACCGTTGCGGCCGCCCGCAGGTGCACCTCCCGCACGCCCGTCCGGCGCACCAGGTCGGCGACGTTCCCCGGGCGGACTCCGCCGCCGGCGAGGACCACGATCCGCTCGCCCGCCTGCACGACCAGCGCGGCGAGCTCGTCGGCGCCCTCGAGCGTCGTGGCCGCGCCGCCCGACGTGAGGATGCGCGCCACCCCGAGCGCGGCCAGCTCCTCCAGAGCCGCCGCACGGTCGGGCACCTGGTCGAAGGCCTTGTGGAAGGTGACCGCCGCGTCGCCGCAGGCCGCGACCAGCGTGCGCGTCGCGTCCACGTCCACCGACCCGTCGGGCCGGAGCGCGCCGACGACGAAACCGACTGCGACTCCCCGCGGGTTGGGCAGCGCCCGCACGGCGTGGATGTCGGCCACCATCGCGGCGAGCTCGGCGGCGTCGAACACGAAGTCGCCGGCCCGCTGACGCACCAGCACGTTGACGCCCATCCGCCCGACCGACCGGAGCACGGTCGCCACGGTGCCGATCGACGGGGTCAGGCCACCGTCGGACAACGCGCTGCACAGCTCGATGCGATCGGCGCCCGCATCCTCGGCCAGGCGCACGCCGGCGAGGTCCTCGAGGCAGATCTCGACCAGCACTCCGCTCACGCGACGCGCTCCAGCACCGCGGCCAGGTCGGTCCCGACCTCGATCCGGCCGACCGGCACGCCGCCGCCGAGCACCGGCAGGTCGACCAGGGCGCCCGCACCGGAGATGTCGGTGCCCAGCGCTTCCAGCACCCGGAGGGCGATCAGGGTCGTCGCGCGCGGGCTCCCGTCCACGATCTTCATCGCGACGGCGGTGCCGTCGGCCGCCGCGACCCCGATCACACCCTCAGCGCCGCCCTTGGCGAGCGCGCCGGGGATTGTCTCCATGAGGGTCGAGTTCTGGTGACCGCTGCCGCCCACGTAGAACGGGTGCGCGCGCATCGCGTCCGCCACCGTGCGCTCGGGGGTCCCGGGAGCCGCGGTCACGAGGCGGCCGAACGAGCGGGCGACCCCGCGGACGGTCGTCCCGAACAGCGGCGCCCCGCAGCCGTCGATCGCGTCGTGCCCGACCGCGACGCCGGTGACGGCGGCCATGGTCTCGCGCACTTGCTGCTGCACGGGGTGCGCCGCGTCGAGGTATCCGTCCGTCGGCCAGCCGTTCGCGGCTGCGGCCAGCAGCATGGCGGCGTGCTTGCCGGAGCAGTTCATCCGGATGCGCGTGCGCGGCTCCCCGGCGCGGATCATCCGCTCGAAGGTGCCCTCGTCCTCCGGCCGGTCGACCGGGCAGCCGAGCGCCGACTCGTCCACCCCCGCCGCCGCGAGGATGCCGCGGACGACGCGCACGTGCTCGTCCTCGCCGGTGTGGCTGCCGGCCGCGATGGCCAGCTCCGGACCGGCGAGCGCGGCGCCCGCGGTGAGGCACGCCAGCGCCTGGAGCGGCTTGACCGTGCTGCGCGGCAGCACGACCGCGTCCGGGTCGCCGAGCTCCAGCAGCGTCCCGCCGTCCGGGTCGAGCGCGACCAGGCTGCCGAAGTGGCGGCTCTCGATCAAGCCGGAGCGGCGCACGGCGGCGAGCTCGGCGAGGCCCGGGACGGCGGTGGCGGAGGCGGTGCTAGGCATGGGTCTCTTCCTGGTGCTGGGCGGCCGGCAGCGCCGGGAGCGCGGGCTGCGCGGAGGGACGTCGCCGCGGCCCGCGCTGCAGGCGAGAGGCGAACGCCGAGAGGCTGCCGTTGACGACCAGGTAGATGACCGTCACGGCGACGTAGGTGGGGATCAGCAGGTGCAGGTACGAGGCGAGCACCTGGCCGCGGTAGAGCAGCTCGGTGAACGCCACGATGTAGCCGAGCGACGTGTCCTTGAGAAGGCTGACGAACTGCGTGACGAGCGACGGCGCGACGTTCCGCGCCGCCTGCGGGAGCACCACGAAGCGCATCGCCTGGCCGGGCCGCATCCCGAGGCTGAGCGCGGCCTCGCGCTGACCGCGGGGGAGACTGAGGATGCCGGCTCGCACGATCTCCGCGAACACGGCCGAGTTGGCGATCGTCAGCGGGACGACCAGCTTCCACAGCACTGGGAGGTTGATCCCGAGCTGCGGGAGGCCGAACAGCATGAGGTAGATCACCAGCAGGACGGGGACCGTGCGCGCGATCTCGATGTACAGCGCGCACAGGAACCGGACCGCGCGGAGGCGGCTGATCCGGCCGAGTGCGAGGAGCACCCCGAGGAGGCCGCCGAGCACGGCGACGATAGCGGCGGCCTCCAGGGTCCCGAGCAGCCCGACCAGCAGGTAGTTCCAGATCGGCCACTCGGTGAACGGCGCCCAGCGCTCGGGCGCGAGCTGCCCGTGGGACGCGAACTGCCACAGCCCGTAGCCGAGCAGCCCGGCGATCGCGAGGCAGCTCAGCACGGTGCCGAGCAGGATGTTGCGGCGTCCGCGCGGACCGGGGACGTCGTACATGAACGCGGCGGCATACGCCTTCCGCGGGCGCTTCGTCCGCGCGGCGCGCACCGGCGCCGGACGGTCGGGGATCAGCTGTGCGGTCATCGGGCGATCGCCACCTTCCGCTCCACCCAGCCGGCGGCCAGGCCGATGGCCAGCGCGATGGCCATGTAAAGGATGCCCGCGCTGGAGAAGATCAGGATGGGCTGCGCCGCGACGAGGTTGATCTTGTTGACCTCGGCGGTGAGCTCCACGACGCCGACGGCCGCGGCGAGGGCGGTGTTC
Source organism: Leifsonia shinshuensis (assembly GCF_013410375.1). Classification (NCBI taxonomy): domain Bacteria; kingdom Bacillati; phylum Actinomycetota; class Actinomycetes; order Micrococcales; family Microbacteriaceae; genus Leifsonia; species Leifsonia shinshuensis. The sequence goes on along the minus strand of NZ_JACCFL010000001.1, from coordinate 3,984,927 downwards.
ATCGCGAGCGCGATCATCACGTTGCCGATCGGCTGGACCACGGCGCGCAGCGCCTGCGGGACGACGACGAGCCGCAGCGACTGGCCGAGGGTGAAGCCGAGGGCGCGAGAGGCCTCCACCTGCCCGACCGGGACGGTGTTGACGCCGGAGCGCACGGCCTCGGCGACGTAGGCGGCCTCGTAGACCGTGAGCACGATGATCGCGGTCGGCGTCAACGGCAGCAGGAGGCCGGCGTCGGGGAGCGCGAACACGGCGAGCAGCAGCAGCGCCAGCAGCGGCACGTTGATGAAGAACTGCACGTACAGGAAGGCGGCGGCGCGCAGCACCGGGATCGGGCTGACGCGCGCGACGGTGACCAGCACGCCGAGCACGATCGAGCCGACGCCGGCCACGACCGCCATCAGCAGCGTCGTGCCGAGGGCCTGCAGCAGCGGCCCGAGGTTGTCGATCAGGGGGTTCATCGCTCGCTCACTCGTGAGGAATGTCTGAGGGGCGGGCGGAGCCGGTGGACCGGCTCCGCCCGGGGGTTCCCGGGCTCATGGCCCGGGAACGTTGGTCGGGTCAGGAACCCGCTGGGTCAGGAACCCGGGACCGAGCCGATCTCCGGCGGGGTCGGGATGGCGGAGTCGGTCACGGTGCCGAGCGTGGTCTTCCACGCCTGACCCCACTGGCCGCCCTTCTGGATCGACTTCAGCCAGTTGTTGACGAAGGTCTTGAAGTCGCTGTCGCCGTGCGGGAGGCCGATGCCGTAGGGCTCCTTGGTGAACGGCTGGCCGACCACCTTGATCTGCTTCTCGCTGGCGGCGTCGCTCGCGAGCAGGGTGTAGTCCTGCACGTAGGCGTCGCCGCGGCCCTGGATGAGCGCCTGGACGGCGGCCGGGTCGGTGCCGAACGCGGTGACCGTGGCCTTCGGGGCGATCTTCGGCACCTCGGTGACGGCCGGCGTGTTCGCGCCGACGATCACGTTCTTGCCGTCGAGGTCCTTCTCGCTCTTGATGGTCTTGTTGTCGCTCTTGACGGCGACGGACAGTCCCGACTCGAAGTACGGGCCGGCGAAGTCGACCTGCGTCGCGCGCTGCTCGGTGATCGTGTAGGTGTTGAAGACGACGTCGACGGTGCCGTTCTGCAGCATCGCCTCGCGGGTCTCCGACGCCGGCGGGACGATCTCCACGTTCGGCTTGCCGAGGATGTAGATCGCGAGCAGCTTGGCCAGGTCGGCGTCGAAGCCGGTGACCTTGCTCGGGTCGGTCGGGTCCTGCTGCGAGAGCAGCGGGGCGTCCAGCGCCTCGGCGACGATGAGCTTGCCGCGCTTCTTGATCTTCTCCATCGTGGAGCCGGGGAGGATCAGGTCGGCCTTGGCGACGGGCGCGCCGGAGAAGACCGTGTCGGTCCCGGTCGTGGAGCCGGCGCCGTCGCCGGGGAGGGCCGAGGTGCCGGACGAGCAGGCCGTGACGGCGAGGGTCACGGCCGCGAGCAGGGCGCCTGCGAAGGCGGCCCGGCGGCGGGTCGTGCGGGTCGTGCTGCGGGTCATTGCGTCCCTTTCTGAGTTCGGACGTTCTGTGTTCGGACGTGTGGTGCTGTGGAACTTCGGTGCTGCGGCGTCAGTGCGAGAGCACGGACGCCAGGAACGACCTGGCCCGCTCGGTGCGGGGCGAGTCGAAGAATTCGGCGGGCGTCGCCTGCTCGACGATCTGCCCGTGGTCCATGAAGACGACGCGGTCGGCGGCGCGGCGGGCGAAGCCCATCTCGTGCGTGACGACGATCATGGTCATCCCCTCGCGGGCCAGGGAGGTCATCACGTCGAGCACCTCGCCGACCATCTCGGGGTCGAGCGCGCTGGTGGGCTCGTCGAAGAGCATCACCTTCGGCTGCATCGCGAGCGCGCGGGCGATCGCGGCGCGCTGCTGCTGGCCGCCGGAGAGCTGCGCCGGGTGGCTGCCCGCCTTGTCGGCGATGCCGACCCGGTCGAGCAGTTCGAGGGCCTGGCGCTCGGCCTCGGCCTTCTTGACCTTGCGGACCTTGACCGGCGCCAGGGCGACGTTGTCGAGGACGGTGCGGTGCGCGAAGAGGTTGAACGACTGGAACACCATGCCGACCTCGGCGCGGAGCCGGGCCAGGTCGGCGCCCTCCTGGGGGAGCAGCTCGCCGTCGACGCGGATCTCGCCGCCGTCGATGGTCTCCAGCCGGTTGATCGACCGGCAGAGGGTGGACTTGCCGGACCCGGACGGCCCGACGACCACGACCACCTCGCGGGGGGCGACGTCGAGGTCGATCGAGCGGAGGACGTGCAGGTCGCCGAAGTGCTTGTCGACGCCGCGCAGGCTCACCATCGTGCGAGCGTTCGGTGTTTCCATCGGTTCCTCGTATCGTCATCGGTCGGGATGCGATGAGCGTACTAAGTAACTTTTGTTCTTGCAATTTCGAATTTGGTTGATTCGAAATCGAAGAAAGTCGCTACAGTATCCTCAACGAATAACCGCACGCGACGGATGCGTGCACACGAGGGGGATGCGCTGAAGATGAGCGGCACGCACACCGCGGCACCCGGGAACACATCGGCCACGCCGGGGGGCATCCTCCACCTCGTCCGCTCCGGACGGGCGGGCTCGCGGGCGGACATCGCCCGGCACACCGGGCTCTCGCCGTCAACCGTCACCCAGCGGGTGGACGCGCTGCTCGCGGCGGGCTTCCTGCGGGAGGCGGGCGAGGGCGTCTCGCACGGCGGCCGCCGCCCGCGCGCCTTGGAGGTCGACCCGAGCTCCGGAGTGGTCGCCGCCGCCGACCTCGGCTCGCACCACGCGACATTCGGGCTGTTCGACCTGTCCGGGCGACTGCTGGCCTCGCGCACCGAGGCGATGGACATCGGCTCCGGCCCCGACCGGGTGCTCGCCTGGATCGCCGCCGGCGCCGAGGAGCTCCGTGCGCAGCACGCGGCGCCCGGCCAGGACCTGCGCGGCATCGGGATCGGCCTGCCCGGTCCCGTCGACTCGACCACGGGCAGGATGGTCTCGCCGTCGCGGATGCCGGGCTGGAACGGGCTGGATGTCGCGGCCGCGCTGACCGCCCGCACGGGCCTGACCGTCGCCGTCGACAACGACGCCAACCTCATGGCGCTGGGCGAGTACGACGTCACCGGCCAGACCGCCGACGCGCTCTCCGGCGACGGCCAGCTCGTCTTCGTCAAGGCCGGTTCGAGCATCGGTTGCGGGATCGTCGCGTTCGGGGGCGTCTACCGCGGCCACCACGGCATGGCGGGCGACATCAGCCACGTCACCGTGCCGGGCGCTCCGGACGTGCTGTGCTCCTGCGGCCGCGTCGGCTGCCTCGACGCCGTCGCGGGAGGCGCCGCGATCGTGCAGGCCCTGCGCCGGGACGGCGTGGACGTCGCCGACACCCGCGACGTCCTCGCGCTCGCCCGGGACGCGCACCCGCGCGCGACCCTCATGCTGCGGGAGGCCGGCCTGCGCACCGGCGGCGTGCTGGCGACGATCATGAACTTCTTCAACCCGGAGCGCCTCGTGCTCGGCGGCATCCTCGGCGAGGCGGAGGCGTTCGTCGCCGGCGTCCGCTCGGCGATCTACTCCGACTGCCTGCCGATGATCACCGACCAGCTCGACATCGCGGTCAGCGCGGCGAAGCAGGAGGCCGGCATCCGCGGAGCCGGCCGGCTCGTCCTCGACGCGCTGTTCGACCCCGCTCAGGTCGACCGCGCGGTGCGATGAGCGAGCTCGTCGCGGGGCACGGCGCGATCGTCGTCGGCGCCGGCCGGATGGGCCGTGCGCACGCGGAGGCCTGGGCGGCGTGCGGCGTGCCGGTCCGCTGGGCCGTCTCGCCCCGCCGCCGTCCCGACCTGCCGGCGGCGCCCGGCGCGCGCTGGGCGGCCTCGCTCGACGAGGCGCTCGCCGACCCGGCCGCGGACATCGTCTCGATCTGCACGCCGACCCCCACGCACGCCGACCTGGCCGTGCAGGCGCTCGCCGCGGGCAGGCACGTGCTGCTCGAGAAGCCGATCGCGCTCACCCTCGCCGACGCCGAGCGGGTGGCGGACGCCGCCCGGCGCGCGCCCGGTGTGCTGATGGTCGCGCACGTGGTGCGCTTCTTCCCCGGCTACGCGGCGCTCGCCGAGCGGGTCGCGGCGGGATCCGTCGGCCGGCCGCGCGCGGTGCTCGGGTCGCGGCTCTCGGCGGCGCCGGAGGGGTACGAGTGGCTGGAGGACGAGAGCCAGTCGGGCGGGATGATCGTCGACTTCGCCATCCACGACGTCGACCAGGCCGGGTCGTACCTGGGCGAGCCGGTCGCCGTCACGGCGGTCCGCGCGCCGGGGCCGGGCTTCGGCGCTCCCGCCGCGCTCACGGTCGAGTACGCGTCCGGCGGAGTGGCCCAGCTGCTCGCCGTCTCCGACCTCCCGGCCGGCGCGCCGTTCCGCACCACGCTGGAGATCGTGGGCGACCGCGGCACGGACGCCGTCGCCGACCTCCCCGGCGACCCGTTCGCTGCGCAGGCGCGCTACTTCCTCGACTGCGTCGAGAGCGGCGCCGAGCCGGTGCGCGCGCCGGTGGCCGCCGCGATCGACGCGCTGCGGGTGTGCCTGGCGGCACGCGAGTCGGCCGCGTCCGGCGCGCGCGTGGAGCTCGCGCGGCGTCGCGCGTGACGCCGGGCGCCCCGCTCACGCAAATGGCCCCGGCTAACGCGAATGGCCCCCGCTAACGCGAATGGCCCCCGCGGGTAAGGTGGGCGGGTGAGCGAGACATGGTGGAAGTCGGCGGTCGTCTATCAGATCTACCCGCGCAGCTTCGCGGACAGCGACGGCGACGGCATCGGCGACCTCCGCGGGATCATCCAGCACCTCGACCATCTGCAGGAGCTCGGCGTCGACGTGGTGTGGCTGTCGCCGATCTACGCCTCGCCCCACGACGACAACGGCTACGACATCAGCGACTACCGGGCGATCGACCCGCTGTTCGGCACGTTCGAGGACTTCGACGAGCTGCTGGCCGGCCTGCACGCCCGCGGCATCAAGCTGGTCATGGACCTGGTGGTCAACCACACCTCCGACGAGCACCCGTGGTTCATCGAGTCCGCCTCGTCGCTCGACAGCCCCAAGCGCGACTGGTACTGGTGGCGGCCGCCGCGGGAGGGCCTGGAGGCCGGCGCGCACGGCGCGGAGCCGAACAACTGGGGGTCGTTCTTCTCGGGTCCGGCCTGGCAGCTCGACCCGGCCACCGGCGAGTACTACCTGCACCTCTTCTCGCGCAAGCAGCCCGACCTCAACTGGGAGAACCCGGAGGTCCGCGAGGCCGTCTACGACATGATGAACTGGTGGCTCGACCGCGGCGTCGACGGCTTCCGGATGGACGTGATCAACTTCATCTCGAAGGTGGTCTCGCTGCCCGACGGCGAGGTCCCGCCGGGACGGCTGTACGGCGAGGGGTACCCGTTCTTCGGTCAGGGCCCGCGCATCCACGAGTTCCTGCACGAGATGCACGAGAAGGTCTTCGCCGGGCGCGCCGACCGCATCCTCACCGTCGGCGAGATGCCGGGCGTGACCATCGAGGACGCCCGGCTGTTCACGGATCCCGCGCGCGCGGAGCTCGACATGGTCTTCCAGTTCGAGCACGTCGACCTCGACCACGGTCCCGGCGGCAAGTGGGACGACCGCCCGGCGAGCGTGCTCGACCTCAAGCGCAACCTCGCGAAGTGGCAGGAAGGCCTCGCGGACACCGGCTGGAACAGCCTCTACTGGAACAACCACGACCAGCCGCGCGTCGTCAGCCGCTTCGGCGACGACCGGCCGGAGTACCGGGCGGCCTCGGCCAAGGCGCTCGGCACGGTGCTGCACCTGATGCGCGGCACTCCCTACGTCTACCAGGGCGAGGAGCTCGGGATGGCGAACGTGCCGTTCGAGTCCATCGACGACTTCCGCGACATCGAGACGCTCAACCACTACGCGGAGGCCGTCGACATCCAGGGCCGCGACGCCGCGGAGGTGATGGCGGACCTGCGCCGGACCAGCCGGGACAACGCGCGCACCCCCATGCAGTGGTCGGACGCCCCGGCGGCCGGCTTCACGACCGGGACGCCGTGGATCGCGCCGAACCCGGACTACGTGCTGGTCAACGCGGCGGCCGAGACGCACGCCGCCGACTCGGTGTTCTCCTACTACCGGCAGCTGATCGACCTCCGGCACCGCTCGGCGGTCGTCGCCGACGGCGACTTCACCCTCGTGCTGGCCGACCATCCGCAGCTCTTCGCCTACGTGCGCGAGCGGGACGGGAAGGCGCTGCTCGTGCTCGTGAACCTGACCGGGGAGCCGGCCAGGTACGACCCGGCCGATCTCGCCGGCTGGGAGGACGCCGCGCTCGTGCTCGGCAACCTGGCCGACTCGGTCGACCGCGGGCTCCGCGGCCTGGTCGAGCCGTGGGAGGCGTTGGTCTTCGAGCGGTCCTAGCCGGTCCCTCTCGCGCGGTCGTACCCGCGGGGTTGTGCTCTCCGCGCGCGGAGGTGTGTGATGGGCGTCAACGCCGCCGGTGGCGGCGGCGTCGACCGGGAGGAGCCATGGGCAACTACGTCGCGAGAGCGGAGGTGGACGTCCGCGCGCCGCGGCGCGAGGTCTGGAAGCTGCTGACGTCGAGCGGATCCCATCCCGAGATCCTGTTCGGGGCCGAGGTGGTCTCGGACTGGCGGCTGGGCTCGCGCATCGTCTGGCGGGGGGAGTGGCAGGGCCGCGCGTTCGAGGACCACGGCCGCGTGATCGAGCTCGACGACCGGGAGGAGCCCTGGCGGATCGTGCTCACGCACTTCAGCCCGCTCAGCGGCCTGCCCGACGTCCCGGAGAACTACCACGCCCTGCACTTCGAGCTGAACGCGACGCCGGAGGGCACGCACATCACGCTCGACCAGGACAACAACCCGACCGTGGAGGCCGCACGGCACTCCCGGGACAACTGGGTCGCCATGCTGCAGGGAGTGAAGGAGGTCGCCGAGCGCTCGGCGGCGAGCCGGCCGGCCTGACCGGTCAGGGGCCTGACCGGTCGGAGGCCCGACCGGTCAGAGGCCCGAGCCGTCAGAGGCCCGAGCGGGCTCAGCCGTGGCCGCCGCCCTTGCCCTTGCCGCCTCCGCCGCCCGGGTTGCCGCCGGCGGGCGGACCCGGGTTGGGCGCCGGGGCGCCGGGTGCGCCGGGCGCCGGAGCCGTCGTCTTCGGAGCGGCCGGCGCGCCGAGGAACTTGGCCGGCGGCGCGGGGAAGGCCGTCCCGCCGTAGGCGGCGTCGAGCGCCGTCTGGATGCGTTTCACGATCGAGAACTTGACGTTTCCGCCGCCGACGCCCTGGAACGACTGGCTGCGGAGGGCCACGCCGCCCGAGACGTTGCCCACCCAGGTCGCCTGGGCGATCTTCGTGGTGGAGGTCACCAGCCAGTTCTCGACCGAGTTGTCGGTCGTTCCGGTCTTGCCGAAGATCGGGACGCCGTCGTTCGGGTTCGCGGAGGCCGCGGTGCCGCCCCCGCGGAGGACGCCCTGCAGTGCGTAGATCGCGGCCGCCGCGACCCCCGGATCGATCGGGGTCGTCGAGCACTGCGTCTTGGGCACGGGGTGCTGGGCGCCGTCCGAGGAGACGATCTTGTCGATCGCGACCGGGCTGCAGGCCTTGCCGTTGTTGGCGATGCCGGCGTACGCCGTCGCCATCGTGATCGGGGCGATGTAGTTGGTGCCGAGCACCGAGGAGGGGTTCGCCCGGAACGGGTTGGTCGCCTCGTCGGCGCCGTGCACCAGGAGGTCCTGCGCGCCCTGCTTGATGCCGCAGAGGTCTAGCTTGGTGGCCATCATCGCGAAGATCGAGTTGATCGACGCCGCGGTCGCGTTCATCACCGTCGAGGATGTGACCGACTCGCCTTCGTCATTGGAGACGTTCCACGGGGACCCGCCGATGTCGTTGCACGGGTCGCTCTCGTGGAAGGCGGTCTGCGGGAAGGTGTGCTGCGTGCCGTTCACCGACTCGAAGAGGGTGTGGCCCTCCTTCAGCCATTCGAGCAGGTCGAACGCCTTGTACGAGGATCCGGTCTGGAAGCCCTCCGAGCCTCCGTAGTCGTAGTCGGTGTTGTAGTTGACCGCTGTCGTCCCGGCCGCAGGGGACGCCGTGTTGTCGTACTGCCGGTTCTGCACCATGGTGACGACCCGGCCGGTGCCGACCTCCACGGACACGTTGGACGACCCGAGGTCGAGGTTCGGGCTCGTCGGCGGGATGTACGCCGACACCGCCTGCTGCGCCTGCGACTGCAGGTCGAGGTTGAGCGTCGTGTAGATCTGGAGGCCGCCGCGCGTGAGGAAGCTCGACCGGTCGTCGGAGGTCTTGCCGAAGATCGGATCCTGCTCGATGGTCCGCTCGACGTAATCGCAGAAGAACGCCGCGTTGTACTGCTGCGCGGTCATGCAGCCGTTCGACATCTGGCTGATCTTGGGCTCGACCTTCGTCGCCTTCGCGGCGTCGTGCTCCTCCTTGGTGATCTTGCCGTTCACCAGCATGCGGTCGAGCACGTAGTTGCGCCGGGCGAGGGTCTGGGCGTAGCCGTTGGCCGCGCCGTTGACCTTGTTGTCAGGCTGGTCGATGCGGAGGTTGTCCGGGTTGTTGAGGATCGCGATGAGCGTGGCGGCCTGGGGGAGCGAGATGTCCTTGGCGGACACCCCGAAGTAGTACTCGGCCGCGGACTGGACCCCGTAGACGCGACCGCCGAACAGAGCGATGTTGAGGTAGCTCTGCAGGATGTCGTTCTTCGAGTACTCCTTCTCGAGGCCGATCGCGTAGCGCATCTCCTTGAGCTTGCGCACCGGGTCGACGGCCGTGGCGTCGCTGTAGCAGGCCTGGTACGCCTTGTACTGCTTCTTCTGCACGGCGTCCGACGCCGTCGGGTCCGGCTGCTTGCTCTCGCAGCGCTGCACGAGGATGTTCTTGACGTACTGCTGGGTGATGGACGAGCCGCCCTGCACCGACTTGTGCAGCGCTGTCAGCACGGCGCCGCGGAGCGTTCCGGTGACGTCGACGCCGCCGTGCTCGTAGAAGCGCGGGTCCTCCGTGGCGATCGCCGCGTCCTTGAGGTTCTGCGAGATGGCGTCCCAGCCGACCTCCACGCGGTTCTGCGAGTAGAACGTGGCGATCGGCACCTCTTTGCCGGCGGAGGACGCGTACATGGTCGACGCCTGCGCCAGCGGCTCGACCTTGACGTACTCGGGGAGGCCGTCGAAGACGTTGATGGTCGAGTCGGCGGCCGATCCGGTGAGGGCGACGGCGGGCGTCACCGCCGCGGCCGCGAGGAGACCGGCGACAGCGCTCAGTGCCACGAATCCGAGCAGCGCGGGCGCCCACTTCCATCTTCTGCGTCCGTCAGCCGTCATGCGCGCCATGATACGCGTGCCGCTTGGCGGGTCCCCGAGGTTCCGCCCGGCTTGTGGAGAACTCGTTCAGGAACCCGCCTGTGCCGAAGCGATCGCCGTCACTCGTCGCCGCGGAGCTTGTCGCACAGGGCGGCCAGCTGCTCCAGTTCGTCGTTGTCCAGCCGTGTGCCGACGCGCTGGGCGATCGAGCGCATGTGGTCGAACGCGACCCGGCGGAACATCTCGAAGCCGGTGTCGGTCAGCGTGATGATGGTCCCGCGCGCGTCGGAGGGCTCCGGGACCTTTGCGACGAAGCCGCGTGCGGCCAGCCGGTCGACCAGCCTGCTCACGCTCGGCTGGGTGAGCAGGACGTGCTTGTTGAGGTCGCGCAGCCGCAGCGAGCGGTCGGGCTGGCGCGAGAGGTTGAACAGGACGTCGTACTCGTTGAACGAGATGTCCCTGGTCGGGAACTCGGCCGCCAGCGTCCGCATGACGGCCACCTGCGCGCGGAAGAGCGACTCCCACGCCGAGACCGCGGTCGTCCTGGATCGCTTCGCGGGACCTGCCGTGGTCGTGCCCATGCTCATGGCGACACCCCTTCGCGCTCGACTGGTCAATGCGTTCGCATCTTCTCATCATGCGCCGACACTGCTCATCCGTGCCAGCACGGCATTCCGGAGGACGGGGACCGCGGCCCGGGCGAGTTAGAAAGATTGAGGGCCGGCCGCAGAGGCTAGCGGCCGGCCCTCTCCCTTGCACCAAGAGTGTCCTGCAATCACATTCCGCGATGGCTGCCACAGCAAACAACCATTGCTCTTGAACTATATAACGAAGAGGTAACGGGTGCTAGTTATCAAGTCGTTATTTTTGCTGCGAATTCTCTTGGGGAAGGTTATCCCCCCGCTGAGGGTGGACCGGCCGGTCGGAATAGTGCGGTTGCGCGCTCTGTTCACGTCAGGGGCCGTGCCCGGCGCAGGCTGCGCCCGATCGGCCGCATCCCCATCTACCGAAAGGCTTCCCTCGATGGATCTGTTCTCCCCCGTCTCGCTCGGCGATCTCCACCTTCCCAACCGCGTCGTGATGGCGCCGCTCACCCGGACGCGTTCGGGCGAGGCCGGCATCCCCGGGCCCCTGGTCGCGGAACACTATGCGCAGCGGGCGAGCGTCGGCCTCATCATCTCCGAGGGCACCTACCCGAGTCACGAGTCGCGTGCGTACCCCGGCCAGCCGGGCATCGTCACGGAGGAGCAGATCGCCGGCTGGCGCGCCGTCGCCGACGCCGTGCACGCCGAGGGCGGCCGCATCGTCATGCAGCTCATGCACAGCGGTCGCGTCTCGCACCCGCTGATCACGGGGACGGACCGGATCGTCGCGCCGAGCGCCGTCGCGATCGACGGCGAGACGCGCACCACCACCGGCAAGGTCGCCTACCCGGTGCCGCACGCGCTCACCACCGACGAGCTCGCGACCGTGCGCGACGAGTTCGTCACGGCGGCGAAGAACGCCATCGCGGCCGGGCTCGACGGGGTCGAGGTGCACGGCGCCAACGGCTACCTCCTGCACCAGTTCCTCTCGCCGGTCTCCAACGTCCGCGACGACCAGTACGGCGGGTCCCCGGAGGCGCGGGCGCGCTTCGTCGTCGAGGTGACCACCGCGATCGCCGAGGCCGTGGGCGCCGGGCGGGTGGGCATCCGCCTGTCACCGATGCACAACATCCAGGATGTCTTCGAGACCGACCTCGCCGACGCCACCGCCACCTACCAGGCCGTGGTCGACGGGCTCGCGCCGCTCGGCCTCGCCTATGTGAGCGTGCTGCACAGCGACCCCACCAGCCCGCTCGTCCAGGACCTGCGCCGGCGCTTCGGAGGCCCGTTCATCGTGAACAGCGGCTTCGCTTCGGTCACCACGCGCGACGAGGCGATCACGCTGGTCGAGGACGCGCACGCGGACGCGGTGGCCGTGGGGCGTCTCGCCATCGCCAACCCCGACCTGGTGGAGCGCTGGAAGGGCGAGCACCCGGAGAACGAGCCCAACCCGGCGACCTTCTACAGCCCGGGCGCCGAGGGCTACACGGACTACCCGCGCCTGAGCGCGTAGTCGCAGGCACATCAAGCCTCCCGGTCTTCGGCCGGGAGGCTTGACTTTTGCCTATCCGAAGTCGAATACTCTAATCAGAGTATTCGGAGGTGAGCAATGGCCAAGCGAGCGGTGTCCAACCCTCTGGCGCTGGCCGTCCTGGCCTGCCTCTGGGAGAAGCCGATGTATCCGTACGAGATGACGACGACGATGCGGGAGCGCGGCAAAGAGGACAGCATCCGCCTCAACTTCGGCTCCCTCTACGCCGTCATCAAGTCGCTGGAGAAGCACGGCTTCATCCGCGTGGCGCAGACCGAGCGCGAGGGCAACCGTCCGGAGCGGGTGGTGTACGAGATCACGGAGGCCGGGCGCGCGGAGGCCGACGGCTGGATGCGCGAGCTCATCGCCGTCCCGGTCAAGGAGTACCCCGCGATCGAGACCGGCCTGTCGCTGCTGCCGATGCTCGCCCCGGAGGTCGCCGCCGAGCTGCTGGAACGCCGGCGCGACCTCCTGGACGCCGAGCTCGCCGAGCGGGCCGGCGAGTACGAACGCGCGCTCGCCCTCCCGCTGCCCGAGCTCTTCATGATCGAGTCCCGGTACCGCGTCGCGATCATGGAGGCGGAGCGCGCCTTCGTCGCCGACCTCGCCGCGCGCATCCGCGACCGGTCGCTCGGCGGCGTCGACTGGTGGGAGCGGCTCTGGGAGCTGTTCGGCCAGGGCCACGACATGGCGGAGATCCGCGACCGGATCGCCGCAGGAGACTTCGGACGGGAGGTGGCCGACCTGTTCGGCACGGCGGAAGCGCCCAGCCCGGCAGGCACCTGAGCGCCGCACAGCAGACAGAACGATGGCCGGAGAGCGGCAACTCTCCGGCCATCCACACCTTCGATTCCGTTCCTTGCGGAACCTGCGTCAACAGTCACCGAGGGCTTTCTCCATGATATGCCCGCCGCGGTGGCTGCCCGAGATGAAAGGAAGCCACTCGTGGCACCACGCACCGGCTCGGCGATCGCCGCCGAGCACCTCGTCAAGTCCTACAGCGGAGGCCGGGGCAAGCCCGTCGTCCGCGCCGTCGACGACCTCGGCTTCGAGGTCGCCTCCGGCACCGTCTTCGGACTCCTCGGCCCCAACGGCGCCGGCAAGTCCACCACCATGAAGATCCTGTCCACGCTCGCCCGCGCCGACTCCGGGACCGCCTTCGTCGCCGGGATCGACGTGAACCGCAACCCCGGCCGGGTGCGCAGGGCGATCGGGTTCGTTGCTCAGAAGCCCGTCTCCGACCCCAACGACACCGGAGCGGAGAACCTCGTCCTCGCGGGGCGGCTGCAGGGGATGAGCGGCCGCGACGCGAAGGCCCGCGCCCGCGCGCTGCTCGACCGGTTCGGGCTCACCGAGCACGCCGGTCGCCAGGTCAAGACCTACTCCGGCGGCATGGCGCGCAAGCTGGACGTCGCGATCGGGCTCATGCACCGGCCGGAGGTGCTCTTCCTGGACGAGCCGACCACCGGCCTCGACCCGGAGGCGCGCGCCGAGCTGTGGGCGGAGCTGGAGCGGATGACCGGGGCCGAGAACCTCACCGTGCTGCTCACGACCCACTACCTGGACGAGGCCGACCGCCTCGCCGACCGGCTGGCGATCGTCGACCACGGCCGCATCGTCACCGGCGGCACCCCGGAGGAGCTGAAGAACGGTCTCCGCGGCGACGCCGTGATCGTGGAGCTCGCACCGGACGCCGACGCCGTCGTGGCGCTCGCGGCGCTGGAGCGGGTCGGCGCCCTGCGCGAGGTCGGCGGCGACGGACGGACGCTGCGCGCCCGCGCGGACAACGGCGCCGCCACCCTGCCCGCCGCGCTCGCCGCCCTGGAGGCCGCGGCCGTCGTCGTCGCCTCCGCCACGGTCGCCCGGCCCAGCCTGGACGACGTCTACCTGCGGCACACCGGCCGCACCTTCACGCGGGCGCAGGAGTCCGCCGAGCACGTTCTGGAGACCGCATCATGACCGCCATCGCGACCGTCCCGCCCCGCACCGTGCGCCGCCCGGGGCCGACCTTCCTGACCCACACGCTGCTGCTCACCGGCCGCCAGCTCCGCTGGGCGATGCGGATGCCCGCGTTCCTGGTGATGAACCTGGTGCAGCCGGTGATCTGGCTACTGCTGTTCGGGCAGCTCTTCAAGTCCGTCATCGAGATCCCCGGGTTCGGTGTCGGGCAGAGCTACCTCGAGTTCCTGACGCCGGGCGTCGTGATGATGCTCGCGCTGTTCGGGAGCGCCTGGTCGGGCACCGTGTACATCCAGGACATGGACCGCGGCGTGATGGACCGCTTCCTCACGTCGCCCACCAACCGCGGCGCGATGATCGTGTCGACGCTCGTCTACCAGTCGATCCTGGCCGTCGTGCAGTCGCTCATCGTGGTCGGGATCGCCTTCTGGGCGGGCGCGCGCTTCGACGGCGGCCTGGGCGGGATGCTGCTGCTCCTGCTCGGGGTGGTGCTGCTGACCGCGGTGTTCTGCTCCTTCTCCAACGCGGTGGCGCTTCTCGCCCGCGACCAGACCGCGCTGATCGGCATCTCGCAGCTCATCACGCTGCCGCTGATGTTCCTCAGCTCGGCGATCATGAACACCAGGCTGTCGCCGGAGTGGGTGCGGAACGCCGCTGCCTACAACCCGTTCGAGTGGGCGGTGATCGTCGGTCGCGAGGCCTTGAGCGCGACGCCGGACTGGGCGAGCCTCTGGGGCCACGCCGGCCTCCTGGCCGCCCTGGCCGTCGTCATGGCCGCGCTGGCCACGAACGCCTTCCGCATCTACCAGCGCTCCGCCTGACGCCGCCCCCCGCAGCCGCCGAGCACAGGAAAACCGTCGTGATCCACCTCAGGATCGCGACGGTTTTCCTGTGCTCGCGGGCTGGATCGCGACGGCTTAGAAGAGGTCGGGGGAGGGGGCGCTGGCGTGGCGGATGGACACGTCGGCGTGACGGTCGAAGCGGTAGCCGACGCCGCGCACGGTGCGCACGATGTCCTCGTAGCGGCCCAGCTTGGCGCGCAAGCGGCGGACGTGGACGTCGATGGTGCGCTCGTTCGGGATCTCGTCCTCGTCGGCGTTCGACCAGAGCGAGGAGATCAACTCGGCGCGCTCGATGGTGCGGCCCTCGCGCAGCACCAGGTACTGCAGGAGCTCGAACTCCTTGTAGGTGAGCGAGACGGTCTGGTTGTCGAGCACCAGGCGCTTGCGCGAGATGTCGACGACGACGCCGGAGGCGGCGCGGTCCTCGTCCTCGTCGACGGTCGCGGTGTGGCGGTGCTTGGCGATCGCGGCCGGGTCCTGCAGGGCGAGGCGGACGACGTCCACATCGCGGCCGCCGGCGCCGGCCGGGGCGAGGGCGACGGCGGCGTAGGTCTCGGCCTCCGGGGCCAGCTCGGCGGTCAGCTGCTTGAGGGCCTCGACGATGCGGCCGAGGTCGGTGCCGGCGGCGGCGGCCTTCAGCTCGTCGATGCCGACGTAGAGGACGAAGCCGCGGGCCTCGGTCCCCTCGGGGACGGCGCGGAGGCGGGGGGCCGGCGCGGGAGCGGCGACCGGGGCGGGAGCGGAGGGGCGGAGGGTGTCGACGGTTGCGAGAGACATGGGAGGGGAGTCCTTCGGTGATGATGATGCGTCCGGACCCGGGTACGGCTGGTCTCCTGCGTTCGAGCTCCGGATGGAGCTGCTGAGGAGGATGTGCCGGGACGGGTTCTCCGGTGTGACGAGGTGTCCCTGTTCAGAAAGGGACTGATGCGCGGGTGCGTTCGTGTGGCGCGCCCGGGGAGCTGTGCCCGGTGCCGACGCTCGTCTGCGTCGGTGGGCGACCGCTCGGCGAAAGGGTCGTCAGATTAGCGACACATTCGGCAACACATGACCGAGTCGCGGCCGGGCATCATCATGCCGGCATCCCCAAGGGCCTCGAAGGAGGTCAGGGTGCGCGAGTTGTCAGTCATGTTGAGAAGTAAACCGCCCGGTGACCCGTCGTGTCAAATCGTGACGGAATGTTTCAGAGGTGCTCGACACCCTACACAGTGCCGTACAAACGGTCTCCGGCGTCGCCGAGACCGGGCACAATGTATCCGTTCTCGTTCAACCGCTCGTCCAGCGCGCCGAGCACGATGGTCACGTCGCGGCCCTCGGTCGCCTTCTCCAGGGCCGCCAGACCCTCCGGGGCGGCGAGGATGCAGATGGCCGTGACGTCGACGGCGTTGCGCTTGAACAGGAAGTCGATAGCGGCGCCGAGCGAGCCTCCGGTCGCCAGCATCGGGTCGAGGACGAAGCACTGCCGGTCGGAGAGGTCCATCGGCAGGCGCTCGGCGTAGGTGGTCGGCTCGAGGGTCTCCTCGTTGCGCGCCATGCCCAGGAAGCCGACCTCGGCGGTCGGCATCAGCCGGACCATGCCCTCCAGCATCCCGAGGCCCGCGCGCAGGATCGGGACGACCAGCGGGCGCGGCTGGCTGAGGGTGACGCCCATCGTCGTGGTCACCGGGGTCTCGATCTCCACCGGCTCGACCCGCACGGCTCGGGTGGCCTCGTAGGCCAGCAGGGTGACGAGCTCCTCCGTGAGCGCCCGGAACACGGGCGACGGGGTCTCCTTGTTGCGGAGCACGGAGAGCTTGTGGGTGATGAGGGGGTGGTCAGCTACGTGCACTCGCATAGGCTCAAGGCTAGCCGAACCGGCCCCGCCCGGGGCCCCGACGAGGAGCAGCCGTGACCCTTCCCGTGCCCGCCGACTACGAGCGGTGGATGCGCCGTGCCGTCGCGGACGCCCGGCTGGCCTTCGGCACCGGCGACGTGCCGGTCGCGGCGCTCGTGCTGGACGAGCACGGCGAGGTCATCGGGACGGGGCGCAACGAGCGCGAACTGCACCGCGACCCGACCGCGCACGCCGAGATCCTCGCCCTCCGCGCCGCCGCGGCGACCCGCGACGACTGGCACCTGGAGGGCTGCACGCTGGTGGTCACGCTGGAGCCGTGCGTGATGTGCGCCGGCGCCGTGCTGGCCGCGCGGGTGCCGACCGTGGTCTTCGGGGCGTGGGACGAGAAGGCCGGTGCGGGAGGCTCGGTGTACGACGTCCTCCGCGACCGGCGGCTCAACCACCAGGTCGCCGTGTACCCCGGCGTCCTCGCCGAGGAGTGCGCCGACCTGCTGCTCGACTTCTTCCGCGCGAAGCGCTGACCCGGCTCAGCGGGGGAGCGCCGCCAGCCACTCCGAGAAGGCGGCGCGGGAGGCCTCCTGCATCCGCGCGGAGTACAGGGCGCGGTCCTCGCGCATGGCCTCCGGGTCGATCGCGTGCTCGTCCAACTCGTTGTAACCGTCCGCGACCCACTTCTCGTGCATCTCGTCCGTCACCTCGGGATGGAACTGCACCGCCAGCGCGAAGCCGCCGATCGAGAACGCCTCGTTGGAGTAGTCGCTCGAGGACGCCAGCCGGGTCGCCCGCTCCGGGAGCTCGAAGGTGTCGCCGTGCCACTCCACCACCGGCACCCCGTCGAAGTGCCGGATCGGCGACGCCGCGCCGGCCTCCGTCGGCTCCACGCGCCGGAAACCGATCTGCATGGTGTCGCCCTTGTAGACGCGCTCGCCGAGGGCGCCGGCCATGAGCTGCGCGCCCAGGCACACGCCGAGCGTCGGCCGCTCGGCGTCGAGGCGGCTGCGCAGCAGGTCCCGCTCGGCGGCGAGGAAGGGGAACTCGTCCGTCTGGTAGGCGCCCATCTCGCCGCCGAGCACGACGACGAGGTCGGCTTCGTGCGGGTCGAGGGCGGAGACGTCCTGAGTCGTCACGTCGACGATGCGGAGGTCGTAGCCGTGCTCGACGAGAACCGGGCCGATGTTGCCGAGGTGGATGGACGGGTCGTGCTGCAGGATCAGCGCGGTGCGGGTCACTCGAGTCCTTTGATGATGACGGTGTCGGTGGCGGGGTGCCGCTCGTTCGGGTCGACCCACACGTCCGGCTCGATGTAGATGACCCGGGCGACGGGGACCGCGTCGCGGATGCGGCGCTCGATCGTGTCGATGGCGGCCGAGACCTCCAGCATGGTCTGCTCGCCCGCGACGGCGAGCTTGGCGCCGACCAGCAGCTCGTCGGGCCCGAGGTAGAGCGTGCGCATGTGGATGATCCGCTCGACCTCGTCGCCGGCCAGGATCGCGCGCTGGATGGCCTCCACGTCGGCGTCGGACGCGCCCTCGCCGACCAGGAGGCTCTTGGTCTCGATCCCTAGGACGATCGCGACGGCCACGAGCAGGAGGCCGATCAGGACGGTCCCGACGCCGTCCCAGACGCCGTTGCCGGTGATGATGGTGAGCCCGACGCCGATCAGCGCGAAGACCAGACCGGTCAGCGCGGCGACATCCTCCAGCAGCACGACCGGCAGCTCCGGGGCCTTCGCGCGGCGGATGAACTGCGGCCACGACATCCCCTTGCGGAGCGGGTTCGACTCGTGCACGGCCGTCCGGAGCGAGAACGACTCCAGGCCGATCGCGACGGCGAGCACGAGCAGCGGCAGCCACCAGTTCTCCAGCGGGTGCGGATGCGTCAGCTTCTCCACACCTTCGTAGAGGGAGAAGACGCCGCCGACGGAGAACAGGATGATCGAGACGACGAACGCGTAGACGTAGCGCTCGCGGCCGTAGCCGAACGGGTGCTCCTTGTCGGCCTTCTTCTTGGCCTGGCGTCCGCCGAGCAGGAGGAGCAGCTGGTTGCCCGAGTCGGCGACCGAGTGCACGCCCTCCGCGAGCATGGACGACGAGCCGGAGAACGCCCACGCGATGAACTTGGTGAGGGCGATCCCGAGGTTGGCGGCGAAGGCCGCGACGATCGCCCTGGTGCCGCCTTCTGCGCTCATGCCCTCATCCTAGGATGGGCTCATGAGCGACACGAAGAACGTCACGCTGCCCACCATCGCGATGCTCGGAGCAGGGTCGATGGGGCGCGCCATCCTCTCCGGGCTGACCGCGCCGGGAGTGACCGTGTCCGGCGGGATCCGGGTGACCAACCGGTCGAAGGCGCGGGCGGCCGAGCTCGCCGGGATCCCCGGTGTGACGGCCTACGCGACCGAGCACGACGGCGACGCCAACCGGCTCGCGGTCGACGGCGCCGAGCTCGTGATCGTCGCGGTCAAGCCGGGCATGGTGCCCGACCTCCTGCGCGAAATCGCCGATTCGCTGACGCCCGGCGCCATCGTCGTGAGCGTCGCGGCCGGAGTCACCATCACGACCTTCGAGTCGCTGCTGCCTCCGTCGGTGGTCGTGGTCCGCTCGATGCCCAACACGCCAGCGGTCGTCGGCAAGGCGGTCACCGGGATCAGCCCGGGCAACCGCTCCGAGCCGGATGACCTCGCGCTGGTCCGCGCGCTCTTCGAGACCGTCGGGGAGGTCGTGGAGGTGCCGGAGTCCCAGCTCGACGCGCTCAGCACCATCTCCGGCTCGGGCCCGGCCTACGTGTTCCTCCTCGTGGAGGCGCTGACCGCGGCCGCCATCGAGAAGGGCTTCACGCCCGAGCAGGCGCGCACCCTGGTGAACGGCACCTTCCTCGGCGCCTCCGAACTGCTTGTGGCCTCCGGCGAGGACCCGGCCGAGCTCCGCCGCCGCGTCACCAGCCCCAACGGCACCACCGAACGCGCCATCGCCGTCCTCTCCGAAGCCGACCTCCCGTCCCTCTTCACCCGCGCCACCACCGCCGCCCTCACCCGAGCCCAAGAACTAGCCGCCCAGTAGCCCCCGAGCACAGGAAATCCGTTGCGATTTCGCCGATTTCACGACGATTTCCCTGTGCTCGCGAGCAAGCGACGCAGCCGGACGATGAGGTAGGCGGGGGAGGCGACGTCTTCGGCGGTCGTGAAGATGACCGACCAGCCGCGCTCGGTGAGCCGCTCGCGGCGCAGGATGTCGTCTCGATACACGCTCTTGACGGTTCTGTGGTGGTCGCCCTGGTATTCGATGGCGATTCGCTGGTCGGGATAGGCAAGGTCGACCATCGCCACGAGGGCGCCGTCGCGATCGACGATCCGGTGGTTCAACGAAGGCTCGGGCAGACCTGCTGCGACCATCGCCAATCGGGGCCTGGTCTCTTGAGGTGACAGCGATCCATAGCGTGCGAGATCTCGAGCCTGGCGCAGGCTGCGGACGCCGCGCATGCGTCCGCGCCGGGCGATGGCGCGATCGAGTTCGTCGATGGTGGTCGCTGCCGGAACGCCGGAATAGGGTTCGTCTCCTGTGATGAGCCAGTCGGCGAGGACGACCAGCTCCTCCACCGCGGCCCGCGGCGAAAGCTGCGCCCAGGTGTCCTCGCGGCCGAGAACTGCTAGGCCATCCAAGAACACGACTCGATGGCCGACCGCCTTGAGCTCGTGCGATCGCACCCCTCGCAGCTGGGGCGCGCGATCCGGCTCGAACACGCTGAGATGGAGATCCGCGTCTGGTCGGGAACGCGACCACTGCAGCGGAAAGCTGTGCAGCATGGCCGCGGTCTCATGACTGAAGACCTGCCCGGGTCGCATTCTGACCCGGAGCGCGTGACATCGCGCGCGGAGGTCTTGTGAATCGAATGCGCCTGTGACCCTCACGCCATGGAACGGTCGTGCATACTGCCGAGTCCGAAGCTGCCCTTCGCTGAGTCCCCGCTGGTACCCCTCGGCCACAGTGAACGCTCTCGTTTGTGTCTCTTCCCCCATGGACCAATCCTCGACGCCTCCTCCAACTCCTGCAGAACTTATCCACAGCCGCTGCCGAGCACAGGAAAATCGTCGCAAAAGCCCCGTCTTGGGCGACGTTTTTCCTGTGCTCGGCGGCTGGTGCTCGGCGGCTGGGGCTAGGCGTCGAGGGCGGCGAAGCGCTCGATGTCGGCGGAGGCGCCGGAGACGATGATGAGATCGTGGTTGCTGACGACGGTGTCGGCGGTGGCGTAGGTGAAGGGCTTGCCGGGGCTCTTCACGCCGACGACGGTGATGTTGTGCTTCGTGCGCACGCCGGACTCGGTGAGGTTCAGGCCCCGGATCGGCTTCGGCGGGAACATCTTGACCAGCGCGAAGTCGTCGTCGAACTCGATGAAGTCGAGCATCCGCCCCGACACCAGGTGGGCCACGCGCTCGCCGGCCTCCGCCTCCGGGTAGATGACGTGGTTGGCGCCGATGCGCTCCAGGATCTTGCCGTGCGACTGCGAGATCGCCTTCGCCCAGATCTGCGGCACGTGCAGGTCGACCAGGTTCGCCGTGATCAGCACGCTCGCCTCGATCGACGACCCGACGGCGACGACCGCGATGGAGAAGTCCTCCGCGCCGATCTGCCGCAGCGTCTCGATGGAGCGGGCGTCCGCCTGCACGGAGTGGGTGACCCGGTCGGCCCACTTCTGCACGAGGCCGGCGTCGGTGTCGATCGCGAGCACCTCCCGGCCCAGCCGGTCGAGCTGCCCCGCCGTCGCCGCGCCGAACCGGCCGAGACCGATGACGAGGACGGGCGCGTTGTGCTTGATCCGGTCAACCAACGAGCGGCCTCTCCTCGGGATTCTGGTAGAGCTGCCTGCGCTGGCTCTGCGCCAGCGCGGCGGCGAGAGTCACTGTACCAACGCGCCCGCAGAACATCGTGGCGGCCATCACATAGACGCCGGGGTCGGGCAGCCCCTCGGTCAGCCCGGTCGACAGGCCGCAGGTGGCGAACGCGGAGATCACGTCGAAGAGCACGTGGTCCAGCGGCGCCTTCGTGATCTGCAGGATGAGGATGCTCGACACCGCCACGATCGTCGCGCCCCACAGCGCCACCGCCACCGAGAGCCGCAGCACGTCGATCGGGATGCGCCGCTTGAAGGCGTCCATCGACTCCACGCCGCGCGCCTCCGCGAACGCCGCGAGGAAGAGCACCGCGAGCGTCGTCACCTTGATGCCGCCCGCGGTGGAGGCGGACCCGCCGCCGATGAACATCAGCATGTCGGTGACCAGCAGGCTCGACCCGTGCAGGTCGGAGATCGGGATGGTGGCGAAGCCCCCGGAGCGGCTCATCGTCGAGAGGAAGAAGGACTGGAACACCGTGTGCCCGGCGTCCAGGTGGCCGAAGGTCTTCGGGTTGTCGGCTTCGAGCACGATGTAGAGCACGGCGCCGGCGACCAGGAGGATGACGGAGGTCAGCAGGGTGAGCTTGACGTGGATCGACCACCGCCTGCGCCGCTGCCGCAGGTTGGAGGCCAGCGCCAGGATGACCGGGAAGCCGATCGCACCGAGGAACACGCCGATCATCAGCGCGCCGAGGAACCAGTAGTCCTCCACGAACGGCGTCAGCCCCTCGACGTTGGGTGCGAAGCCGGTGTTCGTGAACGCCATCGCGGAGTAGTAGAGGCTCTCCCACAGCGAGGTGCCGACGTCCATCCCGGCGATCAGCATGCGCGGGAACAGCAGGAGGGCGACCCCGCCCTCGATCACGACCATGCTGATCGCGACGGTGCGCAGCAGCTTGCCGACGTCGCCGAGCCGCACCGCCTGCCCCTCGGCGACGGGGCCGGCGTGGATGCGCAGCGGGTTGCTGTCGCTGGCGGCGATGAGCTTGGCGCGCAGCCCCAGCCGGCGGGAGATCACCATGCCGAGGATGCTGGCCATCGTCAGCACGCCCACCGCGCCGACCTGCACGCCGAGGTAGACGAGCAGGTGGCCGAAGACGGACCAGTGCGTCGCCATGTCGACCGTCGCCAGGCCCGTGACGCAGATGACCGACACCGCGGTGAACAGGGAGTCGGCCAGTCCCGTCCACGCGCCGGACGCCGACGACACCGGAAGCGAGAACAGCAGGGTGAAGACGAGGATCAGGAGGGTGAACACGAGGATCGCGAACCGCGACGGACTGCGCTGGGCGAACCCGTTCAGCGCCGCGCGGACGCGCCCTCCCGCGGCGGCGGGCCCGCGCCGAACCGCCTGCGTGGTGCGCATCGTCCGTTCCTCCCGACAGCTTCGGACCGACAGCTTCGGACATGGTACTCCGACACCCGTACGACTAGCCTGGTGCAATGGCCGACATCTTCGACGTGATCGCCGACCCGACTCGGCGCGACATCCTCAAAGTGCTGCTCGACCGCAACTCGGATGACACGCGCACCGCCGGGGAGATCTCGGTCTCGGAGATCGTCGCCACCTTGGAGCTCAGCCAGCCGACGGTGTCCAAGCATCTCAAGGTGCTGCGCGAGGCGTCGCTGGTGGCCGTCCGGGAGGAGGGGCAGCACCGCTACTACCGGCTGGACCCCACTCCGCTGGAGGCCGTCGAGGACTGGGTCATCCCGTTCACCGCCTCCGACGTCGACCTGTCCGCCTACTCGGTGCAGCTCGCCGACGAGACCCGCGAGTTCGCCAGCACGGTCGGCAAGGTCCTCGCCGACACCCGCGCCCGCGTGGAGCGCGTCACTCCGAAGAAGTGGCGCAGGGACTGACGAACCCGTAGAGGCGCGACCCCCTGAACGGCTAGAGTTCCCTAGTTCCCCGTCGTCACTACCCGAGTACGATGACGGGCAGAAAGGGACACCGCATGGTTCACGATGGGGGCTCCAACGCCCTACGGGAGGTGCGCTTCCTGACGGTCGCCGAAGTGGCCGACATGATGCGCGTCTCGCGCATGACCGTCTACCGGCTCGTCCACGCCGGCGAGCTCCCCGCGATCCGATTCGGCCGGTCGTTCCGCGTCCCGGAGTCGGCCGTGGCGCAGGCGCTGGAGGCTGTGACCCCGCATCTGGACGGCGGCGTCGCAGACTCGGCCTGAAGTCGGGTAGACTGGCTGCTTGTGTCGCCGCGTATCCCGCGGCAAACCCCTAACTTTGTGAGGTCTACGTGGGTTCCGTTATCAAGAAGCGTCGCAAGCGTATGGCGAAGAAGAAGCACCGCAAGCTTCTTCGCAAGACGCGCCACCAGCGTCGCAACAAGAAGTAGACCTCAGCGTCTGCTGCTCGAGCGCCGGTCCGTGAGGTCCGGCGCTTTCTGCTGTCCAGAGGCGCAGCCTGCTGTCGGCAAGGGCGCAGCCTGCTGTCCGGACGCAGGTTAGGCTGGACCTCGTGTCCACCGTCACCGTCACGCTCATCGGCAAGCCGGGCTGTCACCTGTGCGACGACGCACGGGAGGCGATCCGCGCCGTGATCGGCGGCCTCCCCGCCGGCGCCCCTGAGGTGCGCGTGGAGGAGCTCAGCATCCTCGACGACGCGGAGCTGCACGAACGCTACGTGGAGGACATCCCGGTCGTGCTCGTGGACGGCCGGCAGCACACCTACTGGCGCGTCGACCAGGCGCGCCTGCGCACCGCCCTGCTGGAGGAGGACCGTTGACCCTGCGTCACGTCGTCATGTGGAAGCTCGCGTCGACCGTCGAGGAGGAGCGCGCCGACCAGGCGGCGCGCATCAAGGCGGGGCTGGAGTCCCTCCCCGCCGTGATCCCGGAGATCCTGCGCTTCGAGGTGGGCGTCAACAGCCTGCCGGTGAACGAGTTCGACATCGTGCTCGTCAGCGACTTCGAGGACGAGGCCGCGCTGCAGCGGTACGTCGTGCACCCGGAGCACGAGAAGGTCGCGTCGTACATCCGCTCCGTGGTCTCCGGCCGCGCGGCCGTGGACGCCGAGGACTGAACGCACGCGTGCCCGGCGCCTAGGGCGCCGGGCACGGTGGTGGCGGAGGGGCGGCCGTGCGGAAAGCCGGTCAGAAGACCGGGCTCTCCTCGATGTCCTCGTCGTTGCGACGGTAGTCCGACAGGAACTGGGCGAGCGCCGGCGCGTACAGGTCGCGGACCAGGTCGCCGGCCTTCTCGCCGTCGTGCGCCTTGGCGGCGTCGTGGATCTCGGTGATCCGCGCCGGCAGCTCGTCGGTGTCGAACGGGCGCTTCCACACGGCGATGTAGCGCAGCACCTGCGGGCTGAGGCCTTCGCTGATCGAGATCAGCACGTCGTTGCCGCTGTTGCGCTCGAACTCCAGGAAGAAGTCGTTCACCGCGCGGCCGAGCGCCGGCAGGTTGTTGGACTTGGCGGCCTTGCGGATCTCCTTGAGCGCCTTGTCCTGACGTCCCAGCGCGGCGTTGTCGAGGCCGGGAACCACGGAGCGGGCGGCGTACTCGTGCAGCAGCCCCGTGGTGTAGATGGCCTCGTCGATCGCGCGGAGGTCGATCGGCGCGGTTGGGCGCCATCTCGACCAGGCCGATGTCGGCGAGCTTCATCAGCGCCTCGCGGATCGGCGTGCGGGAGACGCCGAGCCAGGCGGTGAGCTTCTCGTCGAGGAGGGTCTCGCCCGGCTCCAGCGTGCCGTCGAGGATGCCCTCGTAGAGGCGGTTGTAGACGACGTCGCGCAGCAGCTGGCGCTCGACGGGCGCGGAGTCTTTGACGGGGAGCGGCATCAGCGGGCCTCCTTCGTTCCGAACTCGTCGACGACGGTGACGAGCCCCTTGTTCCAGAAGTCGGACACGGCCTTGGCTGCCTTGGCGCCGTTGCCGGCGACCGCCGCGTCCACGGCGGCGGCGACGTACGGGGCGCCCTTCTCGAAGGCCTGCGACGACGGCGCGGCGATCAGTGCGCGGCGCACCTCCGGGAGGTGGCGCGTGAACAGCTTGGCGAGGGTGCGGTTGTCGAGGCGGCGGAGGAAGACGCCGACGAAGCCGTCGGTGAGCACGCGCTCGCGCACGAGCTCCGCCATGTCGCTGCCGTCGCCCATCCGCTCGGCGAAGGCACGGAGGGCGTCCTTGTCGCCGTCGGTCAGCAGCGGGGTGGCGTCGCGCACGATGCCGACGACCAGGCTCCCGACGGTGTCGATGAGCGCGCGGAGACGCTCCGGGTCGATCGGCGTGACTCGGGTGCGCTTCTGCGGCATGATCTCGACGAGGCCCATGGCCGCGAGCTGGTTGAGGGCTTCGCGGACGGGCGTCCGGGAGACCCCCACCCACTTCTCGATTTCAGCGTCGTAGAGCTGTTCTCCTGGCGTGAGGTCCCCGTCGACGATGGCGTCGAGCAGACGAACGAATACTTCGTCTCTGATGAGCCGTCGGGGACTGACGGCCTCTGCGATGGGTACAGGCATACATGAATATTACATCCACCCCCGTCGGATGCAAGACCATCGCGTCACGAGTTTATGCGTGTCGTATCGCACGCCTCTGGGGCAGCTCCCAGGAAGCGGATCCGGGCGGTGTCAGAAGCGGTTGCCGAGCGCTTTCGCCTTGAGCGCGTCGAACTCGTTCTGGCTGATGACGCCCTTGTCGAGGAGGGCCTTCGCCTGCTCGATGTCGGCCGCCGGCGTCGCGGAGGGCGTGGGATGCGTGTAGTAGTCGGTGTCCTCCGGGACCGTCCGCCGATCCCGTGCGTTGCGCTCGGCCATGCCCCGCCCGCGGGCGATCAGATACACCAGCGCCGTGAGGAACGGCGCGAAGATCAGGAAGATCACCCACACGGCCTTCCACCAGCCGTTGAGCTTCTCGTCCCGGAAGAGATCGGCCAGGATCGTGAACAGCACCATCAGGTAGGCGACGAAGGCGAACGACCAGAAGATCAGCCAGATGAAGTTCCAGAAACCGTTCACGACGGGCTCCTCTCGATCGGTGAGCACACCGTAGCCGTGGAGCGACGAGTCTGGCTAGACGGCAGTGCGCGGCTGCGGCGACGGCGGTCGCGGTTAGGCTGACCGCATGCTCAGCCAGCTGCCGCCGCGTGTGTGGCGGGGGAGGACGCCCGGCGGCTGGGCGGGGCTGATCGTCGGACTGATCGTGGGCGTCCCGATCGCCTTCGGCCTGGGGCTGGTGCTCGCGGCCGTGGGCGTCGTCGTCGCCGTCGTCGCGGTGGTCGTCTTCCTCCTGGCGCTCGCGGGCGAGTGGACCTGGTACGCCATCCAGCGCGCGGCACGGCCGCCGTACCCGTTCCCCGTGCCGGCGCCGCGCCGCAGGCGGACACGGCGGACGGCGCTGAGCGGCCTGTACCTGGCGTCGGCGCCGCGGCTGACCGGCGGCCTGGCGCGGGTGGCGGGCTGGGTGCTCGCGCCGCTCGCCCTCCTGATCGGGCTCGTGGGGATCGTCGTGCCGCGCTGGCGCGCCCGGCCCTACCTCGCGGTGTTCACGCTGCCCGCGCTGCTCCGCAAGACCGTCGCGCTCGGGCGCAGGCGGGGGCTGCTGCGCGACGGGCACGACGCCGTGCTGCTCGGCTACGACGACCTCCTGGAGCGGCGCTTCCCGCTCCTGCACGACTTCCTCCGCTGGTGGGACGACCCCCGAGGCGGAGACGACTACACGCCGCCGCCGGGACTGCCCGACGTGCCGGCCGGACTGCTCGGGCTCGAGCTGGGTCCGTCGCCCGACCCGCTCGGGACGCCCGGCCTGGCCGCCGGCGCGATGCGGCGGAGGTCCGTGCACACGCTCCGCGACCTGCTGCTCAGCCAGCGCGAGATCGACGACCTCTGCGATCCGGACCTGGACGAGCGCATCGACACGGCCGTGATCCGCCTGGTGGTGCGGGAGCACGAGGGCGTGCGGCACTGGATCGTGCAGTTCCCGAGTACCAAGTCGTGGCATCCCCGCCCGGGTATCGCGCCGAACGACCTCACCGCCGACCTCGTGATCGGCGCGGAGCACGAGGCCACCATCACGAGGGCGGCGATCGAGACGATGCGGGAGGCGGGCATCCGGGAGGGGGAGCCCGTGGTGCTCGCGGGGTTCAGCCTCGGCGGGATGGTCGCGGCCCAGGTCGCCGTCCGGGCCCGCGCCGCCGGGTTCACGGTGACGCACCTGGTGGTCGCGGGTACGCCGCTCGGCCGGCTGGCCGTGCCGGACGGCGTCCGGACGCTCGCGATCGAGCACGTGCTCGACCTGGTGCCGCGCATCGACGGCAGGGAGAACGCCGTGCGGCTGGATCTCGACGGGCCGCAGGTGCTGGTCACCGTCAAGGCCGGACCGCCGCTCGCGCCCGGCTTCCGGCTCGGGGCGCTGCACCAGGCGGTCGCCTACGCCGACACCGCCGGGGTCATCGAGACGGATCCGCCCGGCGCGCCCGTGGCCGTGCTGCTCGGCGAGCTCCGGCCGTTCTTCGGCGAGGGCCAGCGTGTGCACGACCGCGCTGCGCTGCGCGCGGGGAGCCTCCCGGCCAGGGCGGCCGTGCCGCTGTACCTGCACAGCACCGTGGAGGAGGGCATCACCCGAGGCTCGCTGCGGCAGTCGCTCCGCCGGCTCGCCGGAGTGTACGCGGTGGACGTGTACCAGTCCCGCGGCGGCCTGGCGACGACCATCCTCTGGAGCGCCGACGTCCTGGTGCGCGCGCTCGAGCCGTGGCTCGCTCCCACCCGGCGGGCGGCGATCTACCGCGGCCTGCTGTCGCTGCTCGGCCGGCGGCGCGGCGTCGGCATCCACCTGCGGCTGCAGGCCCGCACCACACCGGGGCTCACCTGGGAGGCGACGCTGCAGCGGATGCCGGACGGTCGGTGGCGCGAGACCATCGACGTCATCGTGGACGACCGCGCCGCGGCGGCGGACATCGCCCGGCTGTTCCCCGAGGGCGTGAGGACACGGGTGGTTCTGCACCGTCCGGACGCGTTCGAGCCAGTGGTCGATGTCGCCGGGGTGTGATCGGGCCGTACGATTCCCCGTACGCGCACTGCACGGGTGCCGGCGCAGCTGAGGAGGCGACATGGGACGCGAGACCTATTGGGCTGAGGACCCGGACCCGCTGCTCCGGGTCGGCGCCGGATTCCGGCTGGCCGACCGCGACACGAACGCGACGCCGGGATTCGACGGGTCCAAGAAGGACGGCGAGGCGGCGCTCGCCGAGGGCGCCGCGATCCTCGCGGACCTCCAGGAGCGGCTGTTCGCCGCGGGGACGCTCGGCGACCGGCGGAGCGTGCTCCTCGTCCTCCAGGCGATGGACACGGCAGGCAAGGGCGGCATCGTGACGCACGTCGTCGGGCAGATGAACCTGGGCGGCGTGCGGTACGCGGGTTTCAAGCGTCCGACGCAGGAGGAGCTGGCGCACGACTTCCTCTGGCGGGTCTGGAACCACGTGCCGGGAGCCGGCGAGGTCGGCGTTTTCGACCGGTCGCACTACGAGGACGTGCTGATCGGCCGCGTCCGCGGGCTGGCGGAGGACGACGAGATCGAGCGCCGCTACCAGGCGATCAACGACTTCGAGCTGGAACTGGCCGAGACCGGCACGACCATCGTCAAGGTCATGCTGCACCTGAGCAAGGGCGAGCAGAAGAAGCGGCTGGCCGACCGCCTCGACCGCGCGGACAAGCACTGGAAGTACACCCCGGGCGATGTGGACGAGCGCCTGCTCTGGGACAGCTACCAGGACGCCTACCAGGTCGTGTTCGATCGCACCTCCACCGCGTACGCGCCGTGGTACGTGGTGCCGGCCGACCGCAAGTGGTTCGCGCGGATCGCTGTGCAGCACCTGCTCATCCACGCTCTGGAGGAGCTGGAGCTGGACTGGCCGAAGCCCGACTACGACCTCGACCTCGAGAAGGCGCGGCTGGCGGCGAGCTAGGCGGACGGGACTCGCGTTCGGCGGATCCGTTCCGGCCGGAGCCGGGGTCAGGTTCGGGTCAGCCGAAGGCCTCGACGATCGGGCGGAACTTCATCGTCGTCTCGGCGTACTCCCGCGCGGGGTCGGAGTCGGCGACGATCCCCGCGCCGGCGTAGGCCGTGAGGTCGCCCGACTCGGTGAGCTGCGCGCAGCGGAGCGCGATCGCCCACTCCCCGTCGCCGTCCCCGCCGACCCAGCCGACCGGGCCCGCGTAGCGGCCGCGGTCGAACGGCTCCAGTTCGCGGATGAGCGCGACGGCCTCCGGCGTCGGCGTCCCCGCGACGGCGGCGGTCGGGTGGAGGGCGTCCGCGAGGTCGAGCGAGCTCGACCCGTCGCTGAGCGTGCCGGCGATGTCGGTCGCCAGGTGCCAGAGGTTCGGCAGCTTGAGGGTGAACGGCTCGTCGCTCGCGGCGAGGTCCGCGCTGTGCGGACGGAGCGCGTCGAGCACGCTGGACACCGCGAACCGGTGCTCGCCCTGGTCCTTCGCCGAACCCGCGAGGGCTTCGGCGGACGCGCGATCGCTCTCCGCGTCGCGGCCGCGGGACATCGTCCCGGCGAGGACACGCGCCGTCACCGTGCCGTGGTGCACGCGCACCAGCGTCTCGGGGGAGGAGCCGACCAGTCCGTCGACCGCGAAGGTCCAGCAGTCCGGGTAGCCGAGCGCGAGCTCGACCAGCGCGCGCCGCACATCGGACTCCAGCGGGAGGTGCGCCGACAGCTCCCTGGCGAGCACCACCTTGGAGAGGTCGTGCTCGCGGATCCGCTCCACCGCGGTCGCGACGGCGGCCTCGTAGCCGCCCTCGTCCAGGCCGGCGGGCAGGAGGCTGAGGCGGTACTCGTCGCCGAACGCGATCGGCCGGGGGAGGTCGGTGCGCGAACCCGGCCGGCCCCTGTCGGCGCGGGAGGACGCGGCCGCGTCGCTCTCGGGGGTCGCCGTGTCGTCCGTCTGCGTGATGCGGGTGATCCAGCTGCGTCCGCCGCGGCGGCCGAGCACGACCTCCGGCACGATCAGGACGCTCGTGGCCGAGCTCTCGTCGTCGAACGCGAAAGTCCCGAACGCGATCAGGCCGGTCCCCGGCGTCCGCACGGCGTCCGTGACGGTCGCGGCCTGCACGGTCGCCCGCCACGCGTCCGACGCCTGCCGGATCCGGTCCGGTCCGCGGAACTCCAGCCGCAGCGCCTCGCCGATGCCGGCGATCCCCTCGCCTTTGCGGATCCACACCAGGGGACGGCGGGAGTCGAGGAAGGGAACGAGATGCCGGACGTCGTCGAGGGGGGTGGTCTCGACCGACAGGGCGGTCACGCCCGTAGCCCGGCGGGTGGTCGAGGGTGCGGTCACCGGACCAGCCTACGCCCGGGGCGCTGGGCGCCGGATGCGCGGCGGCTGGACGTTCCCCCGACGCTGTGCGCCCCCTCCGCAGGCCCGAAATGCACGGCATGTCGCCGCAGCCTAAGCTGGGGGGGTGAGTAAGGCCGACCTCAGCAAACAGCCCGCCCAGGTCGCCGCCATGTTCGATGAGGTGTCGACCCACTACGACCGGACCAACACCGTCCTCTCGATGGGCAATGCGACGCTCTGGCGCGTGGCGACGACGCGAGCCGTCGCCCCGCGCGCCGGCGAGACGATCCTGGACGTCGCGGCGGGCACCGGCACCTCCAGCGCGTCGCTCGCGCGCAACGGAGCCAGCGTGGTCGCCGCGGACTTCTCCGAGGGGATGATCGAGGTCGGCAGGCGCCGTCAGGCGGGCAACCCCTTCATCAGCTTCGTGCAGGCCGACGCCACGGCGCTGCCGTTCGACGACGACACCTTCGACGCGGTCACGATCTCGTTCGGTCTGCGCAACATCGTCGACCCGCGGGCGGCGCTCGCCGAGTTCTACCGGGTGACCAAGCCGGGCGGCCGGGTCGTCGTGTGCGAGTTCTCGCAGCCTCCGCTGGCGCCGGTGCGGGCGGGCTACGGCGCGTACCTGCGCTACGGGATGCCGGTCCTCGCCCGGTTGGCGAGCTCGAATCCGGCGGCGTACGAGTACCTGATGGAGTCCATCGAGGCGTGGCCCAACCAGCCGGCGCTGGCGTCGTGGCTGCGCGAGACCGGCTTCGAACGCGTCGCCTGGCGTAACCTGACGGCCGGGATCGTGGCGCTTCATCGCGGCTGGAAGCCGGTCGAGGCGACGGGCGGGGCCCACGCCGGTGCGGAGGCGGAGGCGAAGCCCGCCGCACGGAAGTCCACCGCGGCGAAGGCGGCCGGATCGCCCGCAGCGCGGTCGAACGCGGGCGCGACGAAGGCGACGGGCGGGAAGCCCGCTGACGTGGACGCGGGGGCTGAGGCTGCGAACCTTGAGGTCGTGGCAACGGGGGCCGCGAAGTCCGCTGCCGCGACGGTGGCCGCCGCGAAGCCTGCTGGCGCGAAGCCCGCGGCACCGAAGGCTTCTGCCGCGAAGTCCGCGGCACCGAAGGCTTCTGCCGCGAAGTCCGCATCCGCGAAGCCTGAGGCTTCGAAGCCTGCGGCTGCGAAGTCCGAGGCCGCCGCTCCTGCTGCGACGAAGGCACTGGCCGCGAAGCCTGCGTCCGTGAAGCCCGCTGCCGCAACGGCGCCCGCTTCCAAGGCTGGTGCTGCGAAGGCCGGCACGGCGAAGCCCGGCACGGCGAAGCCCGGCGCGGCGAAGCCCGGGCCCGCGAAGCCCGGCGCGGCGAAGCCCGGGCCCGCGAAGCCCGCATCCGCGAAGGCGCCCGCATCCTCCAAGCCCGCATCCGCGAAGGTGCCCGCATCCTCCAAGCCCGCATCCGCGAAGGCGCCCGCATCCGCGAAACCCGCCCCCGCCAAGGCGCCCGCCGCCAAGCCCGCCGCCGCCAAGCCCGCATCCGCCGACCCCGCGTCCGGTTCCGCCGCCTCGGCGCGATCCGGGCGACCGGCCGGCTCCGAAGACTCGACGTCCGCCGTCCCACCCGAGGGGGAGTAGTGCCACGAAGCGTTCCGGCCGTGCGGCGTCCCGCGTCGCTCACCAGCCAGCTCGGCCTGACCGAGCGGATCTTCGTCCGCGGGGAGGACCGCCAGGTCGCCAACGCCGTCGACGACGGCCTCGCGCTGGTCGAGGAGGGCCTGCACCGCGAGATGCGGTTCGCCGACAACCTCGCCGACGTCACCACCCGCTACCTGCTGGAGGCCGGCGGCAAGCGCGTGCGGCCGATGCTCACCTTGCTCACCGCCCAGCTCGGCGAGGGCAACACCCCGCGGGTGCTGCAGGCGGCGGAGGCCGTCGAGATCACCCACCTCGCCTCGCTCTACCACGACGACGTGATGGACGACTCGCAGATGCGCCGCGGCGTCCCGACCGCGCAGTTCGTCTGGGGCAACTCGGTCGCGGTCCTCACCGGCGACCTCCTGTTCGCCCGGGCCAGCAAGCTGGTCTCCGCGCTGGGCGAGCGCGCCATCCAGCTGCAGGCAGACACCTTCGAGCGGCTCTGCCTGGGGCAGCTGCACGAGACCATCGGACCCCAGGACGGCGAGGACCCGATCGCGCACTACATCCGGGTGCTCGAGGACAAGACCGGGTCGCTGATCGCGGTCGCCGCGCAGATGGGCGTCGCGTTCTCGGGCGCCGACCCGTCCTACGAGCAGCCCGTCGTCACGTTCGGCGAGAAGATCGGCGTCGCGTTCCAGCTGATCGACGACGTCATCGACCTCTCCTCGGTCGGCGTCGCCGAGACCGGCAAGACGCCGGGCAACGACCTCCGCGCCGGCGTCGCCACCCTGCCGGTCCTGAAGCTGCGGGCGCGCGCCGACGCCGATCCCGAGGCCAAGGCCCTGCTCGAGCGCCTCGAGCGCGACGTCATGGGCACGGCGGAAGAGGGCGAGATCACTCCGGAGGCCACCGCGGCGATCGCCGCGCTCCGGGAGCACGAGGTGACGGCGGAGACCCTCGAGGAGGCGCACCGCTGGGCGCGGGAGGCCGTGGAGGCCCTCGCCCCGCTGCCCGACGGCCCCGTGAAGAAGGCGCTCGTGCGGTTCGCCGACACGATCGTCGAACGTTCCAGCTGAGCACGAAGGAATCAACGCATGACCAAACTGCGACTGGCGATCGTCGGCGCCGGCCCGGCCGGGATCTACGCCGCTGACATCCTCCTCAAGGCGGAGCGCGGCTTCGACGTCTCGATCGACCTCTTCGAGGCGCTCCCCGCGCCGTACGGACTGGTCCGCTACGGCGTCGCCCCCGACCACCCGCGCATCAAGGGCATCATCACCGCGCTGCGCGAGGTGCTCGACCGCGGCGACATCCGGATCTTCGGCAACGTGACCTACGGTGTCGACATCACGCTCGACGACCTCAAGCGGCACTACAACGCCGTGATCTTCGCCACCGGGGCGGTGCGCGACTCGGACCTCGACATCCCGGGCATCGACCTCGGCGGCTCGTACGGCGCGGCCGACTTCGTGAGCTGGTTCGACGGCCACCCCGACGTCCCCCGCACCTGGCCGCTGAACGCGAAGTCCGTCGCGGTCATCGGCAACGGCAACGTGGCGCTCGACGTCTCCCGCATCCTCGCGAAGCACGCCGACGACCTGCTGCCGACGGAGATCCCCGACAACGTCTACGAGATCCTGAAGAACTCGCCGGTCACCGACGTGCACGTCTTCGGCCGGCGCGGCCCGGCGCAGGTGAAGTTCACCCCGCTGGAGCTGCGCGAGCTCGGCGAGCTGCGCGACGTCGACATGATCCTCTACGACGAGGACTTCGAGTACGACGAGCACTCCAAGGACGCCATCGCGAGCAACAAGCAGGTCATGGTGATCGACCGGGTGCTGCAGCAGTGGCGGCAGCGCGAGGTGGGCGCGGCCTCCCGGCGGCTGCACCTGCACTTCTACGCCAAGCCGCTGGAGGTGCTCGGCGACGAGGACGGCAACGTCCGCGCGATCCGCTACGAGCGCACCGAGTCGGACGGCGCCGGCGGCGTGCGCGGCACCGGTGAGATCCGGGAGCTGGAGATCCAGGCGCTCTACCGCGCGGTGGGCTACTTCGGCTCGCCGCTGCCGGGGATCCCGTTCGACAAGAAGCACGGGGTCATCCCGAACCACGAGGGCCAGGTGCTGCGCAACCGCGACAACGAGCGGATGTACGGCGTGTATGCGACGGGGTGGATCAAGCGGGGCCCGGTGGGCCTCATCGGTCACACCAAGTCGGATGCGATGGAGACGATCAAGCATGTGATCAACGATCAGGGCAACTGGTGGTCTCCCGCAGACCCCTCCGAGGAATCTGTGGAGAAGCTGCTCCGCGACCGGGGTGTGGAGTACACGAACCTGGACGGCTGGCACAACCTGGACGCGCACGAGCAGGCGCTCGGCGCCGAGCGCGGTCGCGCGCGGATCAAGGTGGTGCCGCGCGACGAGATGATCCGAGCGTCCAACGGCGCAGCGGTGGAGGCCACGGCGGCGGAGTAGCCCGGTCCTGCGTCGAGCGGAACGCCCCTCGCGTCTCGCGCGTCCGATCTGGCACGCTGGAGGCATGGTCGGCCCCGTGGAATGGCGCCCCGACGTCCTCGGCGGCGGGTTCCAGCAGGCGACGCTTCCGCTCGGCCACGACGCCGAGGGGGAGGTCGTCGCCACGCTCGTGCGCTACGAGCCCTGGCCGCACCTGGCCGACCTCCGGCCGGGGCCTCCGGCCGAGGAGACCGACGTCCTGTACGTGCACGGCTGGTCGGACTACTTCTTCCAGACCGGGCTCGCACGGTTCTGGCACGACCAGGGCGCGCGGTTCTTCGCGCTGGACCTGCGCAAGTACGGCCGCAGCCTCCGGCCCGGCCAGACGCCCGGATTCGTCGACTCGCTCGACACCTACGACGCCGACATCGAGGCCGCGCTGACCGCAATGGGCCACGCGGAAGGCGAGCACACGCACCGCCGCCTGGTCCTGCTCGGCCACTCGACCGGAGGCCTCACGCTGAGCCTCTGGGCGGACCGGCATCCCGGACGCGTGTCCGCGCTCGTCCTCAACAGCCCGTGGCTGGAGTTCCAGGCCCACTCGGCCGGCCGGGCGATGCTCGCGCCGTTGGTGGACCTGCAGTCCCGGATCGAGCCGAAGGCGGCGATGCCGAACGTCGACCTCGGCTTCTACACCCGCTCCGTCTCCCGCACGCTGGACGGCGAGTGGGACTATGACCTGACCTGGCGCCCCGTGCGCGGCTTCACCGTGTACCCGGCCTGGCTCACCGCCGTCCTCGCCGGGCACACCCGCGTCGCCGCCGGCCTCGCGATCGACGCGCCGGTGCTCACCCTGCTGTCGGCGCGGTCGACGCTGCTGCCGTACTGGACGGAGGAGATGCGGAGCTCGGACGTAGTGCTCCTTGTGGAGGACATCGCCGTGCGGTCGCTGCGGCTCGCGCCGACCGTCACCGTGGCGAGGATCGACGGCGCCCTGCACGACGTGTTCCTGTCCGAGGAGCGGGCGCGCGTCGCCGCCTACACGCAGCTGGCGGGCTGGCTGCGGGGGGCGCTCAGCGGAAGTTCACGAACTGGAGGGCCACGTCCAGGTCGGCGCCCTTCAGGAGCGCCATCGTCGCCTGGAGGTCGTCCCGGCTCTTGGAGCTGACGCGCAGCTCGTCGCCCTGGATCTGCGACTTGACGCTCTTGGGCGCCTCGTCGCGGATCAGCTTGTTGATCTTCTTGGCGGCGTCCTGCTCGATACCGTTCTTGAGCCCGACCTCGATGCGGAACTCCTTGCCCGACGGGTACGGCTTGCCGGTGTCGAGCGACTTGAGGGTGATGCCGCGCTTGATGAACTTGGATTCCAGGACCTCGAGCACCGCCTTCACGCGCTCCTCGGTGTTGGCCTTGAGCAGCACCGACTCGCCGCTCCACTCGACCGAGGCGCCGACGTTCTTGAAGTCGTAGCGCTGCTCGACCTCCTTGCGGGCCTGGTTGACGGCGTTGTCCGCCTCCATCTTGTCGACCTTGCTGACGACGTCGAACGAGGAGTCTGCCACTGTTCCATTCCCTTCGGTTGGCCAGGTTCCAGCTTACGCGGAGTGGATGATGGTCTCTCGGGTCGCGGGTCGTTCAGGCTGCGATGTACTCCTGCCGGACGGCGCCGTTCGTCGCGTATTCGATGTAGCCGAAATCCAGATCGGAGTTCAGCACGACTGCGTCGTTGGCGACCGCATAGGCGGCGATGAGGCAATCGAACGCCGCCGCGGCTCGCACGAGGCCGGTTTTCCACAGTGCCTGTTGGATATCGAGGGCGTCGCGCTCGCCCGGGTGCTTCCACGCCCCGAGCAGGGCATCCATGTCCTCTCTCAGCTCCGCGTGTTCCTCAGGCGAGCGGGCGGAATGGCAGTATTCCAAGACCTGGGGAGGGCAGGTGATGATGAGGTGTTGCGGCGAGATCTCCCTGAGCCTCTGCGCGATGGCTGCGCTCGATCCCGCCTTCTGCCAGATGCTGTTG
This sequence comes from Leifsonia shinshuensis, assembly GCF_013410375.1. NCBI lineage: Bacteria > Bacillati > Actinomycetota > Actinomycetes > Micrococcales > Microbacteriaceae > Leifsonia > Leifsonia shinshuensis. The sequence goes on along the minus strand of NZ_JACCFL010000001.1, from coordinate 3,948,535 downwards.
TCGACCAGGTACGTCGTCACGCTGCGGAGTGACCTGGTGCCGGTGCGATCGTAGGGGCGTCGATCTGGCTCGGATCGAAGCGGCGCCCGATGATGCGCTCCACGGCGGATGGCTGGCGACGAACGGCGATCAGAGTCCTGAGCGCGAGGTCGACGGCCTCGCGATTGGAAGCAGCGCCGGTCAGCTCCTTGGCCTGTCTCAGCTCTTCCTGGTCGATGTCGATCGACGTGATTGCCATATCGCCCCCTGCGGTCGCGGTTCTATATACCGCACTATATAACGCGGGAGAAGCGCGCGGCCAGTGACCGCCCGCCGATCAGGCCGTCTGCTGGAGCTCGGCGTAGTAAGTGACGTGGCAGCCGTCGCCGCCGCACTCCACGCAGAGGATGATCTCCTCGCTGTGCTGCCGGGGGTCGGCACCCGTCCCGTCGCACCGTTCGCAAATCTCGAGGGTTCTCATGCCCACGATTGTGCGCGCCGCCACCGACATCGACGGCAGGCGTCGGGGTGTGTCGCGAAGTCGCGGAGGTCGTGCGGAGCCCGTGCCGATTCTGCTGTGGGCGGAATCCGAAAGACCGATCCGCGCGGACGCGGGGCCGCGGCTTAGGCTTCAGGCATGTTGATGCGGCACGCGATCGGCTCCGTGCTCCGCCGGCTGCGGACGGAGCGGGGCGCCACGCTGCGCGAGCTCTCGGAGAGCTCGCGCATCAGCATCCCGTACCTCTCGGAGATCGAGCGCGGCCGCAAGGAGGCCTCCTCGGAGATCCTCGCGGCACTGTGCCGGGTGCTGGACGTGACCGAGCGCGAACTGCTCGCGCAGGTGGTCACGGAGTTCGCCGAGGCGGAGGTCGTGAGCCTGGTCCGCGACGGCGCCGACGCCCGCCCGGCCGACGCGCCGACAGTGCTCCTCGCCGCCTGAGCCCCCCGATTTCGTTCGGCGGCGCGCGCCGAGTATCCTTACATGGCGCCTTCGGTCAGCAGCTGACTGGTGGTCGGGAGCGCGAATGGCGAGTTACCCAAGCGGCCAAAGGGATCTGACTGTAAATCAGCCGGCGTAGCCTTCGGGGGTTCGAATCCCTCACTCGCCACCCATCGACGAAGGGGACCCGGCACGTAGCCGGGTCCCCTTCGTCGTCCCCGCTCATCCCCGCGTGAGTGGTTGTCGGCGCCGATCCCTGTCAGGCTTATCCCCATGCCCACCCCGAACGCGTTGCTCGAGATCGCCGCCACCGTCGCCCGCCGGGCGGCCGCACTGGCCTTGCAGCGGCGGAGGGACGGGGTGGAGGTCGCGGCCTCCAAGTCGACCATCACCGACATCGTCACGCGGGCCGACCGGGAGTCGGAGGACCTGATCCGGAGTGCGCTGGCGGCCGCGCGGCCGCGGGACGGGTTCCTCGGGGAGGAGTCGGGCGGCGACGCGGGCAGCAGCGGGCTGACCTGGGTGGTCGACCCGATCGACGGGACCGTCAACTACTTCTACGACATCCCCGCCTGGGCCGTGAGTGTCGCGGTGGTCGAGGGCGACCCCGATCCGGCGAGCTGGCGGACGCTCGCGGGCGCCGTCGTGAACCCGGTCACCGGCGAGGTGTTCACGGCCGCCGCGGGAGGCGGGGCGCGGCTGAACGGCGAGCCCATCCGGGTGAACGAGGGGGTGGGGCTGCCGCTCGCACTGGTGGGTACCGGGTTCGGGTACGACCCCGAGATCCGGCGCAAGCAGGCGGCGTTCGTCACCGAGCTGATCCCGCAGGTGCGCGACATCCGGCGGATCGGGGCGGCCTCGCTCGACCTGTGCTCCGTCGCGTGCGGACGGCTCGACGCCTACTACGAGCGCGGGCTCAACCCGTGGGATCACGCGGCGGGAGCCCTCATCGCCCAGGAGGCGGGCGCGCGGCTGGGCGGCCTCGGCGATGCGCCGGCCGGCCGGGAACTGCTCCTGGCGGCGGCGCCCGACCTGTTCGAGGAGCTCGACCCGCTGGTCCAGCGGTATTACCGGAACTGGGACCGACCCTCGTCCGGGGAAGTGGTGTCGTAGTTACCGTTTCGTTATATTGGGTCGGGTGCGCCACGGAACCAGACCTCGGACGGGTATCGGCGCACCGGCGACCCCGGACGGGGCGCCTCCGGCCGGGGCGACCCCGGACGCTGCGACCCCGGGCCGACCGGGCCGGGGCGCGCAGGCGCACCGCCAGCCCACCCGGCGCGAGCTCCGGCAGCGCGAGGAGGCGGCCCGACGGGCCCGCGAGCCGCGCTTCGGCCGCGGAGTCAGCGTCGTGGCGATGCTCTCCGTCCTCGGGATCGCGGTCGCCACGACCGTTCCCGCGATGGCCCTCCTGACCGACGACCAGGTCCGTGCGCGCACGGCGACCGCGCACTTCTCCAGCGCACCGGCGTCGGAGGGCGACGTCCAGGCGCTCGACAGCATCACCTCCGCCGAGCGCGAGGCGATCATCCGCGACAGCGGCGCCGCGACCTCCGGCGAGCAGCTCGCAGCGTTGCGTTCGATGCGGATCGCGGACACCTTCCGCAACAACCCGGCCGGCGCCATCCAGTGGCCGTTCCCGGTCGGCGTGCCGATCACCTCCGGGTTCGGACCGAGAACCGCGCCGACCGCGGGCGCGTCCACGAACCACCTCGGCGTCGACTTCGCGCCGGGCGCCGGCGTCCCCGTCCAGATCATCGCCGACGGCGTCGTGCGGGAGGTCGTGGCCCACGACGGCGGCGGCTGCGGCGTCAACGTCACCATCGACCACATGATCGGCGGGCAGCTGGTCAGCAGCAAGTACTGCCACCTGCAGACCGGTTCGGTGCGGGTGGCGGCGGGTCAGCAGGTCCGCGTCGCCGACATCGTGGGGCGCGTCGGCAACACCGGCATCTCGACCGGGCCGCACCTCCACTTCGAGATCCGGCTGAACGGCACGGAGCCTGTCGACCCGGTCGCGTGGCTGCGGGCCAACGCGAGCTGAGCGGCCGCGGGCAACGGAGGAGATCCGGCCCGACACGCCGGCTGGAGACAGCGAACGGAGGGGTTCCGTCCCGGATCGGGGCGGAACTCCTCCGTTGTGCGCAGGGGAGGGGCGGGCTCAGACCAGCCAGGCGGTGGTGTCGCGGGGCAGCATGCCGCCCTCGAGCGGGCCGCTCGCCAGGACGACCGTGCCCGCCGGGAGCGGCAGCGGCGCCTCGCCGAAGTTCACCACGACCGTGACCTTCCCGGAGGTGAACCGCAGCGCGTCCTCGCCGGCGTTCGCCCACTGCAGCTCGCCGAACGCGAGATCGTGCTCGCGCCGGGCGGCCAGCGCCTCCTGGTACATGGTCAGGGTCGAGCCGGGCACGCCCTCCTGGGACGACCGCGTGTAGTCCGCCCACGTCGCCGGCTGCGGGAGCCAGCTCTTCGGGCCGGGACCGAAACCGTACGACGGGTCGGCGCCCTCCCACGGGATCGGCACCCGGCAGCCGTCGCGGCCGTAGCGCTCGCCGTTGGTGCGGAACCAGGTGGGGTCCTGGCGCGCCTCGTCGGGGAGGTCGATGGCCTCCGGGAGGCCGAGCTCCTCGCCCTGGTACAGGTACGCCGAGCCGGGCAGCGCGAGCATCAGCGCCGTCGCCGCGCGGGCACGGCGCAGGGCGAAGGCCGGGTCGGGGATGCCCGTCGACTTCGGCCCGATGCCGTGGCCCTGCGGGTTGTCGCCGGTGAGCGCGAGGCGGGTGGCGTGCCGGACCACGTCGTGGTTCGAGAGCACCCAGGTGCTGGGCGCGCCGACGCTGCCGAACACCGCGATGGAGCGGTCGATCACGGTGCGCAGCGCGACCGCGTCCCACGGCGTCTCCAGGTAGCCGAAGTTGAAGGTCTGCTGCATCTCGTCGGGGCGGACCCAGTGCGCGAGCTTCTCCAGCGGCTCCACCCAGGCCTCGCCGCAGAGCACGCGGTCGCCCTCGTACTCGGCGAGGACCTGGTGCCAGTCGCGGTAGATGTCGTGCACACCGTCCTGACCGAAGTAGGGCGGCGTGACGGGCTCGCCCTCGGCGTGAGCGCTGATCTCGGGCTCCAGGACGATCCCGCCCGTGGTGGTCGCGATCGCGCCGCCGCCCATGCTGCCGGCGTTCGCGGGGGGCGTGTAGTCGGGGAGGCCAGCCTCCTTGATCATGCCGTGGGCCACGTCCACGCGGAAGCCGTCGACGCCGCGGTCGAGCCAGAACCGCAGGATGTCGCGGAACTGCTCCCGCACCCACGGGTTCTCCCAGTCGAAGTCGGGCTGCGACTTGTCGAAGAGGTGGAGGTACCACTGGCCCGGGGTGCCGTCGGGCTCGGTGATCCGGGTCCAGGCGGAGCCGCCGAAGATGGACTCCCAGTTGTTGGGGGCCTCGTCGCCGTTCGCCCCCTTGCCGTCGCGGAACAGGTAGCGCGCCCGCTCGGGGCTGCCCGGCGCGGCGGCCAGGGCCTCCTGGAACCAGACGTGGTCGCTCGACGAGTGGTTGGGGACGACGTCGATGATGACGCGCAGTCCGAGGCTGTGCGCGGTCTCCAGGAGCACGTCGAAGTCGGCGAGGGTGCCGAAGCTCGGGTCGACGTCGCGGTAGTCGGCCACGTCGTAGCCGGCGTCGTTCTGCGGCGACGTGTAGAACGGGGACAGCCAGACGGCGTCCACGCCGAGGTCGCGCAGCGCGGGGAGGCGGCGGGTGATGCCGGGCAGGTCGCCCATCCCGTCGCCGTCTGCGTCGGCGAACGAGCGCGGGTAGACCTGGTAGATGACGGCGGAGCGCCACCACTCGCGGCCGGGCGTGCTTGGCGCGAGCGTGCGGGAGGTTTCGGAAGTCGGAATGGGGATCACCTGTCTTGGCGGAGGACGGGGCGCCCTCGCGATCACGCGTCGGGGAACGATCGGGGGGCGCCGTCGCTCCGCGCGCGCCGCTGGGGCACCGGGACCGGCGCGCCGTCGTCGGCGCTGCGAGCCATGCTAGCCCCCTGCGACTGTGCGTCGCGTGTCCGGACGGCAAACTGCGCGCACGCGGATGGGCGGGTGCGGCTCAGCTCCAGTGCGCCGGGCGGTGCAGCGCGGCGGGCAGGCGGGTGCGGGCGTCGCCCTGCGCCGCGTCGAGCTGGGGCTGCGTGAGGTAGATGGCGCGGTCGAGGTCGGCGCCGTGGAGCCGGGCGTCGCGGAGGTCGGCGCCGATCAGCTCGGCCGCGCTGAGGTCGGCGTCGCGGAGGTCCGCCCCTATGAGGAGGGCTCCGCGCAGCTCGGCGCCGCGGAGGTCGGCGGCGCGCAGGTCAGCGCCGAGCAGGTCGGCGCCCGGGTGCAGGCGGGACGCTTTGACGCGGCGGGTGGCGGTGCTCGCGGCGGCGGTCCGCTCGCGGAGGGCGGCCTCGCGGGTCAGGCGCGCGGCCTCCCGCAGCAGCCGCGCCGCCGGGTCGCGGAGCTCGTCGACGTCGAGGCCGAGGATGTCGGCGGGCGCAGCGTCCGCGGCGTGCGCGACCTCATCCCAGGCGCTCCGCAGCGCGGCGTGGAGCGGCGCCGCAGCCGGCATCGCGAGCGCCTCGCGGAGGTACCAGAGCAGTTCGTGGAGCTGGCGGACGATCGGGAACACGGCGAACATCTCCGCGCGGACGCCCGCGTCGTCGCGCCAGGACCGGCCGCCGAACGTGTGCCGGGTGACGAGCTGGCCCGCGCCGAAGCAGTCGAAGACGGTGCAGCCCTTGAAGCCGCGCTCGCGGAGCTGCGGGTGGATTCGGCACCCGAAGCCGTCCTCCAGGTTGACGCACTCCTCGCCGGCCGGCTTGTCGAACGCGAAGTCCGCGGAGCGCGCGAAGGCGAGGGCGACGCAGCAGAGTCCCGAGCAGGACGCGCAGTCGGCGGAGAGCGCTCGCTCCGGCGCGGGCGACGGGGACGGAGCCATCCCTCCACAATAGGGCTGCCCTCCACAGCAGTGCCGCGCCGGTCGTCTCCCCACATCTTCGACACATTCGGAATAGCCTCCGGCCGCCCGCGTTAGCGTGGAACGACAGCCACGAAAGGATCACGGAATGACTTCACCGCGCCGCGCCATCGGAACCTCCGACCTCCAGGTCTTCCCGCTCTCACTGGGCGGAAACGTCTTCGGCTGGACCGCCGACCGGGACACGTCCTTCGCCGTGCTCGACGCCTACACGGCGGCCGGCGGCAACTTCGTGGACACGGCCGACGGCTACTCGGCCTGGGTGCCGGGCAACACCGGCGGCGACTCCGAGAGCATCCTCGGCGAGTGGTTCTCGGCGCGCGGCCGCCGCGACGACGTCGTGCTCGCGACCAAGGTCAGCCAGCACCCCGACTTCAAGGGCCTCGCTGCCGACAACATCCGCCGCGCCGCCGACGCCTCCCTCGAGCGCCTGCAGAGCGACTACATCGACCTCTACTACGCCCACTTCGACGACCCGTCGGTCCCGCTGGAGGAGACCGTCGCCGCGCTGTCGGGTCTCGTGGACGCGGGCAAGGTCCGCCACATCGGCATCTCCAACTACTCCCCGGAGCGCATCGAGGAGTGGTTCGCCATCACCGAGCGCGAGGGCCTGCACCGCGCCGTCGCCCTCCAGCCGCACTACAACCTGGTCGAGCGCTCCTACGAGGAGAAGTACCGCCCGCTGGCCGAGCGCGAGGGCCTCGGCGTGATGCCGTACTTCGCGCTCGCCGCCGGCTTCCTGACCGGCAAGTACCGCGACGGCGTGACCGTGGACAGCGCCCGCGCCGGCGGCGCGGCCAAGTACCTGGACGAGACCGGCCGCAGCGTGCTCGCCGCCCTCGACGAGGTCGCGGCCGCCCACGGCGCCTCGGTCGCGACCACCGCGCTGGCCTGGCTCGCCGCCCAGCCGACCGTCACCGCCCCGATCGCGAGCGCCCGCACCCTGGAGCAGCTGCCCGACCTCCTGGCGTCGGTGGACCTCGAACTGACCGCCGACGAGCTGGCCGCGCTCGACGGCGCGTCGGAGGCCGCCAAGGCCGCGTGAGCACGGCTCGATCGGGCGGGCACGCGCCCGCTCGATCGAGCACCGATCCGGGGTCCGGGTGGTACGAAGCACCCTCGCGAGGATGGTATCCTCGTACGGTTGCCGAAAACGGCCCGGACCCTTCCGGATGCCCGGCTTCGCCCCCTTAGCTCATTGGTAGAGCACTTCCTTGGTAAGGAAGAGGTAGTGGGTCCGATTCCCACAGGGGGCTCCGTCTCCCGGTCGCGACGACGGGAGGCCCCGGCGGGGTAGCTCAGGTGGTTAGAGCACACGGCTCATAATCGTGGTGTCGCGGGTTCGAGTCCCGCCCTCGCTACATAGCTTGAAAACACGGGGAACGGCGGCTGATGATCAGCCGCCGTTTTCTCGTTGTGTTCCTTTCCCCTTCCCTGACGTCGTGCCTTCGGAGACTCCTCCGCATCAGTTCGGCGGTCGCATCCGCCGCGCCTCTTAGACTGGCGTGATGGGGACCGACACGCGCACGGTGACGCTGCAGGACGTGGCGGACCGCGCCGGCGTATCACGCGCCACCGCCTCCCAGGCGCTGAGCGGAAAAGGCCGCATGTCGGACGAGACGCGCCAGCGTGTCCGGGAGGTCGCCGCCGAGCTCGAGTACTCGGTGAACCTGATCGCGCGCGGCCTCCGGACGGCGCGCACGGGAACCGTCGGCCTCAGCGTTCCCGACCTGACGCTGAGCTTCCGCTACTACATGGACGTCGCCTTCGGCGCGGTCGAGCGGGCCAAAGAGGCCGGAATGCTGGTCACGCTTCTCCCTCCGGCATTCGCCCAGCCGGGGATCACCGATCAACTGGACGGATTCCTCATCATCGACCCGGTCGACGGCGACCCTCTGACCGAGCGTCTGCTCGCCGGGCCGAAGCCGGTCGTCACGGGCGAGGACCCTCCCGCGGGTACGCCGGAGCCGTTCGCCGTGGTCTACGGCGACCACGATTCCGCGATGCGGCGACTGCTCGATCACGTGTGGGAGCGGGGCAGCCGCCATCCGGCTGTGATGCTCCCGGACCCGTCGATGGCGTGGGGGCGCGACATGGCGCGCGGATACGCCGCCTGGTGCGCCGAGCGCGGCATCCCCGAGCGGCGGGTGCTCAGCTGGTTCGACGCTCCGATGGAGGTAGTCCGGCGTGAGCTGGACGACCTGCTGGCCGGCCCTGGCCGGCCCGACGCGATCATCTCGGCCCCGGAGGGCGTGGCGATCGTGGCGGTGGAGGCGATCCGCGCGGCCGGGCTCGTCCCAGGCCGGGACGTTCTCGTCGCCAGCTATGTCGACTCGGACGCGCTGAGCGTGATGCAGCCCACGGTCACCTCCCTCGACCTGCACCCTCGGGAGATGGGCATCCGGTGCATGGAAGCCCTGATCGCGGCCCTCGACGGAGAGCCGGCGGGACGTCGCGTCCCCGTCCCGATCGACCTCATCGAGCGGGAGTCGACGCAGGGCATCGCGCAGGACCACTGATTTCGCATCGAGAAATCGATTAGGCATCTTGTTTTTCGTGTGGTGAATCGATTAGTCTTCACGAAATCGATCGCGATTCGTGACACGTCGGAAACACTCCCCGCTTAGCGTCGGAGCCACACACACCTCGACAAGAGCCGTCACGGAACGCCCGCTATCCCCGAACCGCGTCGTCTCGAGCAAAGGAGCCGGGCACAATGGAACTCACGAAAGACAACCAGCCGCAGGCGGCGGCAGCACCGCCCACCGAAGCCCTCCGCCGCAACGCCCTCGGCACCGGAGGGATCGTCTTCATGGTGATCTCGGCCGCCGCCCCGCTCACCATCGTCGCCGGGGTCGCCCCGCTGGCGATCCTGATCGGCGGCGTGGGGGCGCCGCTGGTCTACACGTTCGCCGGCGTGATCCTCGGCATCTTCGCGATCGCCTTCATGGCGATGACGCGGCACGTCCGGGCGCTCGGCGGCTTCTACACCTACATCACGGAGGCGCTCGGCAAGCGGGTGGGCCTCGGCTCGTCGTTCGTCGCCCTGTTCTCGTACAACGCCCTCCAGATCGGGCTCTACGGGCTGATGGGTGCGCAAGGGCACGACCTGCTGAAGACCGAGTTCGGCATCGACGTGCCGTGGTGGGCGATCGCCCTCGTCGGCATCCTCGCCGTGTTCGCCGTCGCCTACCGCGGTGTCGACGTCGGCGCGAAGGTCCTCGGTGTCCTGCTGAGCCTGGAGGCCCTGATCCTCGTCGTCTTCGCCGTCGCGGTGCTCCTGCACGGCGGGGCGGAAGGCGTCACGTTCGGCACCTTCTCGCCGAACGCCTTCCTGGCGCCGGGCATGTTCGGCATCCTCGGCTTCGGGTTCGCGGCCTTCATGGGCTTCGAGTCGACGGCGCTCTATCGCGAGGAGGCCCGCGAGCCGCACCGCACCATCCCGCGCGCGACCTACATCTCTGTGGCGTTCATGGCGGTGTTCTACGGGTTCGTGGTCTGGGCGATCGTCATCGCGGTCGGCGAGAGCCACGTGCAGGCGGCCGCGGGCAAGGACACCGCCGGGCTCGTCTTCCAGCAGGCCGGCCGCTACCTCGGCCCGTGGGCCGAGCTGACGATGTACATCCTCATCCTCAGCAGCGTGTACGCCTCGCAGCTGGCGTTCCACAACGCGATCAACCGCTACACGTTCGCGCTCGCCCGCGACGGGGCCCTCCCGCACGCGTTGCACCGCACCAACCGCTTCGGCTCGCCGGCGGCTGCGGGCGCCTTCCAGACCGTGCTGGCGCTGGTGGTCGTGATCTTCTTCGCGATCGTGAACGGCGACCCCTATCTGCAGCTGCTCCTCTGGGTGAACAGCCCCGGAGTGATCGGGATCATCGTCCTCCAGGCGCTGACCTGCGCCGCGGTCATCGTCTACTTCGTCCGGCACCGCGAGGTCGCACGCAAGTGGTATGTCATGCCGTCCGCGATCGTCGCTCTCGTCGCGATGACCGTCGTGCTGTACCTGCTGTGCGCCGACCTCGACCTGCTGACCGCGGGCGGCCCGGTCGTCGACGGGATCGTGCTCGCCACCATCCCGATCGTGTTCCTCGTCGGAGTCGTGCTCGCCACGGTGTGGAAGCGCACGCGACCGGACGTCTTCGCCCGGATCGGAGGAGCGGAGGTCGTTCCTGCGAGCCTGGACACAGCGGGCGACGCCGTCTCGGGCGACGGGGTCGCCGAAGGAGGGCAGCGATGACCGACACGATCGACTTGCTCCTGATCGCCGACACGGTGCTCACGCCCGAGGTCATCGCCTCCGCATCGGGGAGGTCCCCGGAGCGCACCGCGATCGCCGTCCGCGACGGGATCATCGTCGGCATCGCCTCCGAGGCCGGTGCGCATGCCGCGGGCTGGCCCGCCGCCGCTGCCGAGGTCCTCGACGTCGGCGACGCCACGGTGAGCGCCGGCTTCGTCGACGCCCACATCCACCCGATCATGGGGCTGCAGCTCACGCGCGGCCTCGACCTCTCGGGGATCACCGAGCGGGAGGCCGTGCGAAGCACCATCGCCGCCTACGTCCCCGAGCGCCCGGCTGACGAGGACTGGATCCTCGCCTGGGGTCTCGACCCAGCGGCGTTCGGCGGCCGCGAGTTCGGCAACGATCTGCTGACCGGCATCGACGGAGGCCGCAAGCTGTTCATCACCCTGTTCGACGGCCACTCGGCGCTCGCCTCGGCCGCCGCGATCGAGGCGGCCGGCGTGCGGGGCGACGAGGTCTTCTCCGACGCGTCCGCGCTCGGGCTCGACGCAGACGGCCGGCCGAACGGGATGCTCTACGAGTTCTCGGCGCAGGACCTGGTGCTCTCGCACGTCCCCGAGCTGACCTTCGACGACCGGGTGCAGCAGCTCGCCGACCTGCTCGGCGGGATGGCCGCGACCGGCATCGTCGCCGGCCAGATGCTCGACCTCATGGCAGCGGACTCGTTCGATCTGCTGGAGGAGCTGGAGCGTCGGCAGGACCTCCCGATCCGCCTGCGCATCTCGCCGTCGGTGTTCCCGGGCTTCACGCGCGAGGACCTCGAGCGCCACCTGCGGTTCCAGGAGCTGGCCGGCCGCCGCTGGTACGTGCGCGGCGTCAAGCTGATGATCGACGGCACCATCGACAACGGCACCGCGTGGCTCTTCGAGCCGGACACCAAGGGCGAGTCCACCCAGTCCATCTGGCTCGACCCGGCCGAGTACCGGGAGGCCGTGCGCTTCTTCCACGAGCACGGCATCCCGACCACGACGCACGCGATCGGCGACAAGGGCATCGCGTTCGTGGCCGAGACGCTGTCGGCGCTGCCTGCGAGCGACGTGCAGCACCGCATCGAGCACATCGAGACGCTGCCCGACGAGGTGCTCGACGAGATCATCGCGTCGGGCGCCGCGGCCAGCATGCAGCCCACCCACTGCACGCTGTACACGCGCGCCGACCACACCGACAACTGGTCGCAGCGGCTCGGCGACGAACGCGCCGACCGGGCGTGGCGCACCCGCGACCTCCGCGACCGCGGCGCCATCCTCACCCTGGGCTCCGACTGGCCGATCGCGCCGTACGACCCACGCGGCGTCGTCGCGGCCGCCCAGCTGCGCCGCCCCGCCGGACGCGAGGAGGTCGAGCCCGTCCGCCCCGACCAGTCGCTGAGCGCGCGGGCGGCCGTCGAGGGCTATACGAGCGAGTACTGGCGCAGCGTCGGCGAACCGGGAGGTCGGATCGAGCCGGGGCTGCCCGCGGACCTGACCGTGTGGGCGCTCAACCCGCTCACCACCGATCCAGACGCTTTCGCGGAGTCCCCTGTGATCCTGACCGTGGTCGGCGGCCGGCCGTCCGTCAGCCCCGCGTCGACCGTCGACGCCGGCTGATCGGGGTGTCGCGGGTTCGAGTCCCGCCCTCGCTACATAGCGTGAAAACACGGGGAACGGCGGCTGATGATCAGCCGCCGTTCTTTCGTGTGATCCGTCAGATGCTGGAGCGGTGGTCCGTCGTCACGCCGGTGAGTGTCCCCTCGATCCCCGCGAGGATCGCCTCGATGCCGCGCTCGTACATGCCGACCGAGCGCAGGTCTCCGAGCGGGGTGGAGGCGCCGGCCACAGCGCCAGGGCGGGTCGTCGTGCGTGCCCGGACGACCAGGAAGCCTGTCGCGAAAGCGTCGGAGATGCCCAGGACCCGCCGGGCGTCGTCGGGCGACAGTCCCGCGCGTTCGAGGCTGGCGAGCACCGACTCGAGGTGGGAGGCGACCGGCTCGGCGTCGTAGGGGGCCAGGGCGAGGAGCTCGAACGCGTGGGGGTGGCGTTCGGCGAGTTCGCGGTAGGCGCCGAAGAGGCGGACCAGGACGTCGCGCCAGCCGTCATCGGCATGGGACGTGTGGGCGACGACGTCCAGCTCCTCGATCAGCCGCTCGAGGATGGCGACGATCAGGTCGTCGCGGTTGCGTACGTGGCTGTAGAGGGTCATCGTGCCGCAGTCGAGCTCCGAGGCGAGGGCACGCATGGTGAGGCTGTCGATCCCGTGCTCCTCGATCACGTCGATGGCGGTCGCTGCGACGGTGCGACGGTCCAGCGACCCACGCGGGCGCGGGTCTCGAGCACGGGGCGCTTGACGTGGGGCCATGGAAGTAGGGTAATAGATCGTACTTAGTACGGTACTTAGTACCAAGGTTCGCAAAGGAGCGATATCTCTTGACGCAGGAATCCACCCGTGAGCGGCGATCCATGAGCCTCCACCATCTGACTGCGACCGACGCCGTGGCGCTGTTCCGAAGCGGCGAGCTCTCGCCCGTGGAACTGCTGGACGCCGTCGTCGCACGCACCCGCGCCGTCGAGCCGGTCGTCGGGGCCGTCACCGAGGAACTCCTCGACGACGCGTACGAGGCGGCGCGCGAATCCGAGGCGCGCTACCGCAACGGCACCGCTCGCGAGCTGGAGGGCATCCCGCTCATGCTCAAAGAGGAGCAGCCGATCGCCGGTCGGCTCTCCGAGGAGGGGTCCCTCCTGGAGCAGGGGCGGATCGCCGACGAGACCCACCCGATCATCTCCCGCATCCTGGCGAGCGGCGCCGTGGTCCACGGCCGCACCACGACCCCCGAGTTCTGCTGCGCACCGGTCACGCACACCGCCCTGTGGGGCATCACCCGCAACCCGCACAACATCGCGATGACCCCCGGTGGATCGTCCGGTGGGTCGGGTGCGGTGCTGGCGGCGGGGGAGACGGTCCTCGCCACCGGCTCCGACATCGGCGGCTCGATCCGCATTCCGTCGTCGTACTGCGGCGTCGTCGGCTTCAAAGCGCCCTTCGGCCGCATTCCCGGCCTCTCGCCGTTCAACCAGGACACCTACTGCGCCGACGGCCCGATGGCTCGCAGCGTGGCCGACACCGCCCTGCTGCAGAATGTCATCGCGGGGCCGTGGTCCGGCGACCAGGCCTCCCTGCGCCCCACCGTGCGGGTCAGCGGCGAGGTGACCGACCTGACCGGGATGCGGATCGCCCTGTCGTACACGCTCGGCGGTTACGCGCCGACCGCCGAGGTCGTCGCGAACACCACCGCATTCGCCGATGCCTTGCGGGCTGCCGGTGCAGTGGTCGAGGAGGTCGACCTCCCGTGGACGCCGGAGAAGGTGCTCGAGATCGCCTGGGCGCACTTCGGCGGCATCATGGGTCCGTTCATCGAGAGCGTCGGCGAGGAGGATCCTGCGCGCGTCGCCCAGCTCATGCCCTACACGCGCGCCTTCATCGAGGCCGCTTCGAGCGCGGGGAGCTTCGCCGAGGGGTTGGCGGCCGAGACCGGGTTCTACCGCCCGCTCGGCGCGGTGCTCGACCGGTACGACGCACTGGTCTGCCCGACCATCGCGAACACCGGGATGCCCGCGGACGCGGCTTGCACCGACAGCGCCGAGGTGTTCTCCCAGCTGATGACGCTCCCATTCAACGTCGTCGGCCGCGTGCCCGTACTCGCCGTCCCGTCGGGACGCGCCGCCAACGGCGTCCCCACCGGCGTGCAGGTCGTCGGTCGCACCTACGACGACCCCACGGTCTTCCGGATCGGCGCCGCCGCCGAGGCCGAGCTCGCGCTCACCTCGAACCCGGACTGGTGGCCGGCCCTGTGAGCGGCGAGACGACGGCGCCGGGCGCCGAGGTGCGGCAGGCGCCAGCGGCGGCGCAGACCGGCGCCGCCACGACCGGCGCCCTCAAGGGCGGGTCCCTCGGCGTCACCGACATCGTGTTCTTCGTGGTCGCGGCGGCGGCGCCGCTCGCGGTCATGGCCGGCGCCGCACCGCTCGCCTTCAACCTCGGCGGGATCGGGGCGCCGGGGGCGTACGTGTTCTCCGGAGTGGTGTACCTGCTCTGCGCCGCCGGGCTGACCGCGTTCTCGCAGCACGTCCGCAGCGCCGGAGCGTTCTACGCGTTCATCGGGAAGGGCCTCGGCCGCCCGGCAGGCGCGGGGAGCGCGATCGTCGCGCTCGTCTCGTACGCACTGATCTGCTTCGGTTTCTTCGGCTTCCTCGGCTTCTACGCGAACAGCTCGATCAAGGATCTGACGGGGGCCGACATCCACTGGTCGGTGTTCGCGCTGGCCGGCGCCGCAGCCGTCGGCGTCCTCGGCTATCGGCAGATCACGGTCGGCGCCCGATTGCTCGGCGTGCTGATGGGGCTGGAGGTGCTGATCCTCGTCGTCCTCGCGGTCGCGGTGCTCGCGACCGACGGCGCGAAGAACTTCAGCGCGGAGCCGTTCGCACCCGCCAACGTCTTCAACCCGGCCTCCGGCGGAATGTTCGTGCTGGCGCTGGGAGCCTTCCTCGGCTTCGAGAGCACCGCGATCTACTCGGAGGAGGCGAAACGGCCGGCCCGGACGGTGCCGCGCGCGACGTACCTCGCGGTCGCGTTCCTCCCGCTCTTCTACGGGTTCATCACCTGGGTCGCGACGGCTGCGCTCGGCGTGGACGGGCTGGAGAAGTACGCGCGGTCGGCCGACTTCCAGAACCTGTACTTCATGCTCGCAGGCTCGTACCTCGGCCCGTGGGCGAAGGTCACGATGGACATTCTGATGCTGACCAGCATCTTCGCGGCGACGCTCGCGTTCCACAACGCGACCTCGCGCTACATGTTCGCCCTCGGCCGTGACGGGATGCTGCCGCGGTCGGTCGCACGGACCCACCCGCGCTTCGCGTCGCCGTACCTGGCGAGCCTCGTGGTCAGCGGGGGATCGGTGCTGCTCATCCTGATCACGCTCGTGCTGGGCGGCGACCCGTACCTCCAGCTGCTGCTCTGGACCAACGGTGTCGGGATCGTGGGCATCGTCTTCCTGCAGGCGCTCTGCATGCTGGCGGTCATCCGGTTCTTCTGGAGGGACCGTCGAGGCCACTCGCCCTTCCGGGTGTTCATCGCGCCGGCGCTCGGCGGCCTGGGGCTGGCCGTCGGCCTCTGGCTCATGCTGACCAACTTCGACCTCCTCACCGCGATGACCGGCTGGATCAACCTCGCACTGGTCGGCCCGCTGTTCGTCCTGGGCGCGGTCGGAGTGTGGTGGGCGCTGCGGCTGCGGAGGAGACAGCCGGAGGCGTACGCGCGGCTGGGGAGGTCGGAAGGGCTGCCCGACGCGCACGGCACATGAGCGGGCGGGCGCGGAGCCGGTAGAGGCGCGTCCGGAACCACGACGGGCAGCTGTGCGTTCGGATTCGCGGGGCGCAGTCGGGGCTGGATACGGCGCAGAACGTCGGCCGTCAGGAAACGACGATACGCAGGAAGCGGGCGCCCTCCTCGCCCTCCGGCTCGTACGTGTAGGGCTGGGCGCTCGAGAAGACCGCGTGGTCGCCGTGGCGGAGGAGGAGGTCCCCGCCAGCGTCCAGGCGCAGCCGTACCGCACCCGAAAGGACGACGGCGATCTCGTGCCATCCGGCCGGGTCCGGGTCGGCGTCGTAGCGCTCGCCCGGCGCGAGCTGCCAACTGAGCACCTGTGCTTCCGAGCGAGCGGCGACGGCTCCCACGAGCCGGCCGATGCTCGTGGTGGCGGTGCCGCGCCACACCGCGACGTCGAGTTCCGCCGGGTCGAGGTGCTCCTCAGAGGCGACGTGGGCGACGACGAGGTCGGTGAAGGTCGCACCGAGCGCGCCGGCGAGGCGGTCGAGGGCGACCAGGCTGACGTTCGTCTCGCCGGCCTCCAGGTTGATGATGGTGCGGCGGCTGATCCCCGAGGCCTGGGCGAGCGCCTCCTGGCTCAGCGAGCGGTCGCGGCGCAGACGGCGCAGGTTCTCCCCGAGGTGGGCCAGGACGCTGGTGTCGCCGGGTTGCATGTGCACTATTCTGCACCATAGGATGTGCATTATGTTGCACATCGCCAAGCGTGTCCGGTTCTCCGTGAGCCGGTACGAGCTTGCGTTGATCGCGATCACGGCGTTGTGGGGGACCACGTTCCTGATCGTCCATCTGGCGATGGCGCACACCGGCCCCTGGTTCTTCGTCGGGCTGCGGTTCGCTGTGGCCGGGCTGGTGAGCGTGGCGGTGTTCCACCGCTCGCTGATGCGCATCCGGTGGCGCGAGCTCGGCGCGGGCGCGGCGATCGGGGCGGCGATCGCTCTCGGCTACGGGCTCCAGACCGCCGGGCTGGCGACCATCCCGAGCAGCACGTCCGCGTTCATCACCGCGTTCTACGTTCCTCTGGTTCCGCTGCTGCAGTGGCTGGTGCTCCGTCGTCCGCCGCGCCGGATGACGCTCGTGGGCGTCGGCTTCGCGTTCGCCGGGCTGCTGTTCATCGCCGGTCCCGCGGCGTTCACCGTCGGGCTCGGCCCCGGCGAGATCGCGACGCTGGTGAGCACCGTGCCGATCGCGGCGGAGATCATCCTGATCAGCGCGTTCGCCTCCCGCGTCGACGCCCGTGGCGTGACGATCGTGCAGCTGCTCGCCGCCGGCGCGTTCGGTTTCGTCGCGATGCCGCTGACCGGGGAGGCGGCGCCCGCGCCGTCGTGGGACTGGCTGGTCCCCGCGATCGGGCTCGGCATCGCGAGCTGCCTCATCCAGCTGACCATGAACTGGGCGCAGCGGCACGTCTCGCCCACCCGCGCCACGATCATCTACGCGGGCGAGCCGGTCTGGGGCGGCATCGTCGGACGGCTCGCGGGCGACCGCATGCCGCTCACCACAGTCGTCGGTGCGCTCCTCGTGGTGGTCGGCGTGCTGGTCAGCGAACTGCGCGGTCGCGGAGCGCGGCCGGCGGAGGAGAAGCGCGTCCTGGTGGGCACGGAGTAGGCGGTGCGCGCGGCATGGCCCGTTCGGGCCACTCCTTCCCTTCGAACAAGATGGCCGATCCGGCCGAAGCGGCACACGCCCGGCGACCGCGATCGTGAACGTAGTGCTCCCGATGGGCGGGAGCGATTCCAGGAGGAGGCGGACTGATGCCGCTCATCAATGTCAAGGTCATCGAGAACGTGTTCACCGCGCAGCAGAAGCAGGAGATCATCCGGGTCCTCACCGACGCCATGGTCACGATCGAGGGCGAGAACATGCGCCCGGTCACGTGGTGCGTGGTCGAGGAGGTGCGCAGCGGGGACTGGGGCATCGCGGGCAACCCGTTGACCACGAGCGACGTGAAGTCGCTCGCGGCGGGGGTCGCCGTCTGACACCGTTGCCGTGAGGCGCTTCGCGGGCGAAGCTGGCCTCGTGATGGAGTCGCCGGCGCTTGCCTCGGCCCAGGACGCCCTCCGACGCGGGGCGTGGGCCGAGGCCGTCCGCGGGTTCTTGGCGGCCCTGGAGGGCGATGAGGCGCCCGAGGCCCGGGAGGGTCTGGCGCAGGCGTACTGGTGGCTCGACGACGGGGACGAATCCTTGGCCTCGCGCGAGGCCGCCTACCGCGGGTATCGCAAGCGCGGCGACGACCTGGGCGCCGCGCGCGCCGCGACGTCGCTGGCGTGGGACGCCGTCCTCTTCGGGCGGGGAGCCGCCGTCGCGCGGGGATGGTACGCGCGCGCCGCCGATCTCCTGCAGGGCCTCCCGGTTCACGCGGAGCACGGCTGGCATGCGGTCCGCGGCGCGGAGCTCGCGCTCACCCTCGATGACGACACGGACGCCGCGCTCGCGTCCGCCCGCGTCGCCGGCGCGATCGGCAGGGAGCTGGCCGACGACGATCTGGCGTTCGCCGGCCAGGCGTACTCGGGGCTCGCGCTGGTCATGGCGGGCGATGTGGACTCAGGGATGCACCTGCTCGACGGAGCGGTCGCCGCGGCGACCGCGGGCGACGTCGCCGACCCGATGTGGATGGGCAAGATCTGCTGCTGGCTCATCGTCGCCTGCCGCCAGTCGCAGGACATCGAGCGGGCGGCCGAGTGGTGCGCGCGGGTGGAGGCGATGAGCGCGGCCCGCGAGCTCGCCCCGCTGACCACGGTGTGCCGCATCCAGTACGCCGCGATCCTCGTCTCGCGCGGCTCGTGGACGGTGGCGGACGCCCAGCTGCGTCGCACGCTGGACACGCTCTCCGGGTCCCGACGGGAGTCCCGGGTCGAAGCGGTCGCCGAGCTGGGCGAGCTGCGCCGCCGGCAGGGGCGGCTCGCGGAGGCGGAGGCCCTCCTGCGGCAGGCGGAGTTCTTCGGTCCGGCGGTCGTCAGCCGGGCGCGCCTCCGGATCGACCAGGGGGAGCCGGCGGCGGCGTGGCTGGACCTGTCCGGCCTCCTCGACGCGATCCCGTCGGCGAACCTGCTCGCCCGCGCGGCCGTGCTGCCGACGGCCGTGGCCGCGGCGGTGGCGATCGACGACCTGGACGACGCGCGACGACTCGCTGGCGAGCTCGACGCCATCGCCCGTCGGGTGGCGACGGAGCCGCTGCGCGGATTCGCGGCGGCCGCTACCGGGTCGGTGTCGTCGGGGGCTCCCGAGCTGACCTGGTGGCGCGAGGCGGTGCGGTGGTTCGCTGCGTCCGGGCTGCGCTACGAGGAGGCGCACAGCCGGCGCTCCCTCGCTGACGCCCTAGCGGCACTCGGCGACGTTGCCGGAGCGGCCGAGCAGCGCGCCGCCGCCGCCGCGATCCTCGACGAGCTCGGCGTGCGTTCCCCGACGGAGCCGACCGGCCTCACGGCGCGCCAGCGCGAGGTCCTCCGCCTCATCGCCCGCGGGATGACGAACGCCGACATCGCCCGCGAACTGACGGTCAGCGAGCACACGGTCCACCGGCATGTCGCCAACATCCTGCTGAAGCTCGGCCTCGGTTCACGCACGGCTGCCGCCGCGTACGCTGCGCGGGAGCACCTGATCTAGGTGTCGCTCCCTTCCGGTCGAGGATCATGGTTGACATTGCATGCAATGCGCACATAGCATTCAATCATCGGTCGGGACGCGACGTCACCGGCCACCG
Organism: Leifsonia shinshuensis; assembly: GCF_013410375.1. Classification (NCBI taxonomy): domain Bacteria; kingdom Bacillati; phylum Actinomycetota; class Actinomycetes; order Micrococcales; family Microbacteriaceae; genus Leifsonia; species Leifsonia shinshuensis. Next base: position 3,929,249 of record NZ_JACCFL010000001.1, on the reverse strand, counting down.
CGAAGCTCCAAGAATCAACGGCGACAACAGGAGAATCAACCGATGGATACCGAGAACATCCCGATCGAAGGGCCGATCACGCAAAGCACGTCCGTCATCGAATGGACGGGCCTGGCGCCGATCCCCGCAGCCGAACGCCACGGCAAGCCCTGGCATGTCGGAGGGCTGTGGTTCGCAGCCCAGCTCGTGCCGAGCGCGCTGTTCCTCGGCGTGATCGGCGGTCCAGGCGGTCTGAACCTCAACTACTGGGCCGCGACGGCGGCCATCGTCCTCGGGAACGTCCTCGGAGTGATCGGGCCGGCGGCCTTGGGCCTCACCGGACCCACGACCGGTCTGCCATGCCTCGCCCAATCGCGCGTCCCGTTCGGTCGGCTCACCGGCGTCGCGGGTGTCCTCGCCGCGCTGACCAGCATCGCGTTCATCGCGCTGGGCGCCATCTTCGGCGCTCAGGCGCTGGAGGTGGCGTTCGGCCTGAACCCGACCGTCGCGATCCTCCTCGTGTTCCTCCTGGAGGGGCTGGTCAGCGTCGCGGGCTACCGGATCCTGCATCTGTTCGAACGTGTCATGGCCTTCGTCGTCGCGGCCGGATTCATCCTCATCACCGTCGTCGTCCTGGCCGACGTCGGGGGCGTCCAGACGGCTGCCGCCAAAGCCACGACAGGCGGAGTCGGCTCGTTCTTCCTCCTGGCCGCGATCAGTTTCGGGTTCGCTTTCGGCTGGGCGCACAATGCGCCCGACTACTGCCGGTACCTCCCGCAATCCACTTCGAAGCCCCGGCTGTTCTGGGCGACGTTCACCGGGATCGCGGTGGCGTGCACCTGGGTCGAGGTCCTGGGCCTCACCGCGAGCTCCCTCCTCACCGGGAGCTCACCGATGGCCTCGATCAACGGGTTGGTCGGAGGGGGCGCCATCGGCGTGCTGGTGATGGTCGCGATGTACCTGGGCGTCGTGGCCAATGCGGCCGTGGCCCAGTACTCCGCGGGACTGCAGATCCTCGGAGCGGGTATCCGCCTGCCCAGGCCGCTGGTGACCGCGATCGTCGCTGCTGTCGCCCTGGCTCTGACGCTCTATCTGGAGGGCGGCAACCTCAGCGACAAGTTCACGAACGTCCTCCTTCTGGCCACGTACTGGATCGGCCCCTTCGTCGGGATCTGGATCGTGGTCTGGGCGCGCAAGCCCGACCTCGCCCTCTTCATGAAGACCGCGACGACGCGGAACTCGGCGCTCCGCCCGGGCTGGGCGGCACTGGCGGCGATCATCATCGGCTACCTCGGCGCACTTCCGTTCTCCAGCACGGCGGTGGGATCGGACCTCGCCCAGAGCCACAACGCCGCTGCCGTGCTGGTGGGTTCGGTGTCGCGGCAGGCTCTCGACGGAGCGGACCTCGCGTACCCCGTCGGCATCCTGCTCGGCGCCCTGGTGTTCGCCGTCCTGACCCGCGGACCATTCACGAAACGAGGAGATCAGTATGTATGAGTACATCGACGCCGGGCTGGAGGCGCATTGGTCCGCCTCCCTGGCAGAAGCGACCGGTCTGGCACGGCCCCCGTTCGCCCCGGTCGTCAAGACTTCCGGAACCACGGTCTACCTGTCCGGCCAGACGTACCCGATCATCGGCGTCAGCGGGCAGAAGCCGGCGGCCGAGGCTTCTCTCGAGGAGCAGACCGAGGCCTGCTTGGCCAACATCCACAATCTGGTGCGTGCGGTCGGCGGGACGAAGGACGACATCGTCAAGGTCGTCATCTACAACACCCGGATGAGCGACCAGGCGGCGGTCAATGCCGCGTACCTGCGGTTCTTCGACAGTCACCGCCCCGTTCGCACCCATGTCGAGGTCTCGCGCCTCGCCGATCCCGATCTGCTGATCGAGATCGAGGCGACCGCCGTCATCGACGGCTGAACCCGACCTCGCTCGAAAGGAGGGTGGAGATGGCACCGTACTCGTGGCTGCTGCTCGCCGTAGCCGGGCTCGGCGCCGGCGCCGTGAACGCGGTCGGCGGGGGCGGATCCATGATCTCGTTCCCGGCCCTTCTCGCGACGGGACTGCCGCCGATCCCCGCCAACGTGACGAACGCCGTCGCGGCGGCGCCCGGCTACCTCGGCGGGAGTCTGGGCTACCTGCCCGAACTGGCGGGCCAACGCAGACGCATCGTGCTCCTCTCGCTGGTGAGCATGGTCGGCGCCCTCGCCGGTTCGCTCCTCCTCCTCCAGGTCCCGTCCGACGTCTTCCGGAGCCTCGTGCCCTGGTTGATCGCCGGCTCGGCTGTTCTGCTCGCGATCCAGCCGGCGCTGAAGTCGCGCCTCCGAACGCGGTCGCCCCGCACGGCGGCCCTCGTCACGTCCCAGATCGTCATCTCGATCTACGGCGGCTTCTTCGGCGCCGGGCTGGGAATCATGATGCTCGCAGCGCTCGGCATGTTCATCGACGATTCCCTGCACCGGATCAACGCGCTGAAGGGACTGCTCTCCCTCGTGGTCGGGTGCGTCTCCGCACTCTTCTTCACCCTTCTCGCCCCCGTCGCCTGGCCGGAGGCGCTGGCTCTCGCAGTCACCGGCTTCCTCGGCGGCCGACTGGGGGTCCTCGTCGCTCGGCGGATCCCGGCCCGCTTCATCCGCTGGGGAGTCGTCTGCTACGGCCTGATCTTGGCCATCGTGTTAGGAGTTCACTGGTGAAAACCGCTCAGCCCCAGAGTGTTCTCGTGAGGGACGTCACCGTCCTGAGCATGGACCCGGAGATCGGCGATCTGCCGCGCGCCGACATCGCCATCGTCGACGGGACGATCGTCGACGTGACCGCCTCCGCCGGGGAGGGCTCGTACGACCTCGTCATCGACGGGGACGGGATGATCGCACTGCCCGGCTTCGTCGACACGCACTGGCATCTCTGGAACAGCCTGCTGCGCGGGGTCGTCTCCGACGCGCCGGGGCGCGACTACTTCGCCGTCAAGCGCGCGCTCGCCCCGGTCTACACGAGCCAGGACTTCTACTGGGCCGCACGATTCGGCCTCGCGGAGGCCATCGCCGCCGGCATCACGTCCGTCCACAACTGGGACCACAACGTGCAGTCGCCGGAGGATGCCGACCTCAACATCCGGGCTCAGCTCGACGCCGGCATCCGGGGGCGGTTCTCCTACGGTCCCCGCGACTCCACCGCGTCGGACCACCCGATGGACCTCGAGGACCTTCCGCGCCTGCTCGAACGCTGGCCGGAAAGCCGCACCCGCGGCCTGATCCACTTCGGCGTCGCCCTGCGCGGCCTGTACCGAACGCCCCGGGTCGTCTGGCAGGCCGAGTGGGACACCGCGCGCTCGCTGAATCTGCCGATCACGATGCACTGCGACCGCTGCCTCCGCGAAGACAACTGCCGCAACTGCGGTCTCGGTCTGCTCGCCGAGAACGGCCTGCTCGGCAGCGACGTCCAGATCGTCCACGCCGTGCACGCGTCGCCGGCGGACATCCAGGCGGTCGCACGCACGGGAACGCGGATCTCGCTCAGCCCGATCACCGAGCTGCGGACGATGGGATTCCCTCTCCTCACCGAATTCCTCGAGGCCGGCGTCTCGGTCTCCCTCTCCACCGACACGCTGGCCATGCCGACCTCCCCGGACGTGCTCGGCACGTTGCGCGCGCTCGAGGCCGTCGAGCTGGCGCGAACGGGCAGGTCGGTCGTCACGCCGCGGGGACTGCTCGCCATGGCGACGATCGAGGGGGCTCGCGACCTCGGGCTCTCGCACGAGACGGGATCGATCACGCCGGGAAAGCGCGCCGACCTCGTCCTCATCCGCCGCGACAGCAATCTTCAGCCGCCGGGGGATCCGTACGAAGACCTCGTGCGCCAGGGGCGCGGCGAGAACATCGACACCGTCATCGCCGATGGCCGCCTTCTCAAGCGAGAAGGGAAGCTGACCCGGCCCTCCGATCGGCAAGCGGTCGACGATGCCGCCCGCTACACGGCGGACCTGCTCGAACGGGCGCGCTCGCACGGCCACTGGCCGCCTCCCGGCGCGCTCGCCACTCCGGAACCAACCGAAAGGAAGCCATGACCCAGCTCTGGACGATCCCGCAGACATCGGCGCCCATCGCCGGTTCACCGGATCGCATCCCCGTGAGGCGCATCTACTGCGTCGGCAGGAACTACCTCGACCACATCAGGGAGATGAAGGAGGGCGACGAGCGAGACGACCCCTTCTTCTTCCAGAAGCCGACGGACGCCGTCGTCGAAGACGGCGCGACGGTTCCCTACCCGTCGCGCACCGCCGACTTCCAATTCGAGGGCGAACTGGTCGTGGCCATCGGAGCCCGCGCGCTCGACATCCCGGTCGAGCACGCGAATGAGGTGGTCTGGGGTTACGCCGCCGGCCTGGATCTCACGCGCCGCGACCGCCAGCGCGACTGCCGGGCGATGGGCCTCTCCTGGGAGGCCGGCAAGGCCTTCGATCATTCCGCGCCCGTCGGCCCGTTCGTTCCCGCGGCGGCCGTCGGCGACCTCGAGAGCGCCGCGCTGACCGTGACGGTCAACGGCTCGATCGCGCAGCAGACGCAGCTGAGCCTGATGATCTGGAACGTTCCCGAGATCGTGTCCCACCTGTCCGCCGACTACGAGCTCCGGCCCGGGGACCTCATCTTCACCGGGACGCCCGCGGGAGTGTCGTCCCTGGTCCCCGGCGATGAGGTCGCGGTCGATATCGACGGAATCCCCCGTCTCACCGTCACCATTGGAAAAGGAGTGGAAGATGCTTCCCACTGAGCGAATCGAATACAGCCCGATCCACAGCCGGGCCGACCGGGTGTCCCTTCCCGGCGACGCCAACGTGGCCGTGTGGCTGATCGTCAATGTGGAGGAGTGGGACCCGCTTCAGCCGATGCCCCGAACCGTCCTGACGACTCCTCCCGCCGGCGGGGTTCCCACTCCCGACATCCCCAACTGGGCGTGGCACGAGTACGGCAACCGCGTCGGCTTCTGGCGACTGCTCTCCATCATCGACAAGCACAGCATTCCCGCGGTGCTGGCGATCAACGGCGCCGCGATCGACTCGTATCCGCCGATCGTGGAGGCCGCGATCGCACGCGAGTGGGAGTTCATCGGACACGGGCTCACGCAGCGCAACATGCAGAAGGTCGACGACGAGCGACTGGACATCCGGCTCACGACCGAGGCGATCGAACGTGCCTCCGGAGTCAGGCCCCGGGGCTGGCTCGGACCCGGTCTCACCGAGACGTGGGAGACGCCCGACATCCTCGTCGAAGAAGGCTACGACTACGTCTGCGATTGGGTGCTCGACGATCTGCCCACCTCGCTGACCACCCGCTCGGGTCGGATCACGAGCATCCCCTACACCCAGGAATGCAACGACGTGGCGATGATGCTCATCCAGCACCACCCGGCGGCCGAGTACCGGAACCGGGCGATCGATCAGTTCACCCAGCTCAGGGAGGACGCGATCGCCACGGGGATTCCCCGCGTGATGGCCCTCGTGGTGCACCCGTACATCATGGGAGCGCCCCACCGTGCGCGATACGTCGATGAGGCGCTCGCGTACATCCTCGGTCACGAGGACGCGGTGTTCTGCACCGGGCAGGACATCCTCGAGAGCTACCTCGGCGCGTCGGCGCACGCGCGGGCGGGCGCGTCCACTATGCCGGAACGCACACAATGAATACACTGCAGGCAATGAGAGCAGAACCGGATGCTTCAGCGGGCAGCGCCGACATGGTCTACGAGGCCCTGAGAAGGAAGTTCTCGAACGGAGAGCTGGCTCCGGCGGAGAGGCTGACCGAAGCCGCCCTCGCGGAAGAGCTGGGAGTCAGCCGGACTCCGATCCGCGAGGCCATCGGGCGGCTGCGCGCCGACGGCCTCGTGGTGGGCGCGGCGAAAGGCGTCGCCGTCGCCACGCTGAGCGGCGACGAGGTCCGTCAGCTCTACGTGCTGCGCGCGCGCCTGGAAGGCCTGGCCGCCGAGCTGGCGGCCCAGCGCCAGTCCCGCGGAGAGCTGGCGCCGAAGGAGGTCCGGCTCATCCGCGAAGCAGCGGAGTCGGTGGCTGCTGCCCCGACGCCGCGCGCGGCCGCCATGGCCAACCTCGCGCTCCACCGCGCGATCGGTCGCAGCGCGGGAAATCCGATGCTCTTGGACGCCTTGGGGAGGGTGTGGGACCGCATCGCGGTCTCGACAGTGTCGAACCTGAGCGATTCGGCGTGGATGCAGGTCGTGGAGCAACAGCACGACGAGGTCATCTCCGCGATCGAGGACGGCCGGCCGGAGGTCGCCCGGGCAGCAGCCGAGCAGCACATCGACGCTGCGCTCGAGCAGTATCTCCGCACGCACTGACGGGGCGCGGCCGGCCCGCTCGCCGGGTTGACGGCAGGTCGCTCACGGATCCGCGTGTGGTGAAGGCGAGCGCGCGGCGATGCGTCAGCGGCCGTCCTCCGGCACGATCACTTCCACCTTGCTGCGGCGCAGCGCCGTCAGGAGGTCCTTGGGCGGGCGCTTCTCGCTGATGAAGTAGTCGGCGGAGGAGAGCGCACCCACCTGCGCGAACAGCCGGCGGTCGAACTTCGCCGAGTCCGCCAGGACGGCGACGCGCGTCGCGCGCTCCATCATCGCCTCCATCATCGCCGCGTCGCTGAGGTTGCTCGTGGAGTAGCCGCCTTCGGCGGACACGGCGCCCACGCCGATGAAGGCGAGATCGGCTTGCAGCTCGATGTCGTTGGTCCCCGGCATCAGCCGCAGCGACACCGGACCGGTGGTCGTCTGGCTGAGCGTGCGCACGGCCCCGCCGAACATGTACATGTCGCGCAGCACGGCGGGCGAGATCTCTGCGGGGATGCGGAGGTTGTTCGTGGCGATCGTGAGGTTCCGATGCTTGCGGAGGTGCCTGGCGACGGCGAGTGTCGTGGTGCCTCCGTTGAGCATGATCACCGATCCGTCCTCGACCAAGGAGGCCGCGAGCATCCCGATGGTCTCCTTCGCGTCGGCCTGCACGTGCAGCCGCACCTCGAGCTCGGTGTCCGGACGGTTGCCCGCGGCCAGGCTCACGGCGCCGCCGTGGGTCCGGATCACCAGGCCTTCGGCGTCGAGCTGGTCGAGGTCGCGCCGGATGGTGTCGAGGGAGACGCGGAAGTGCGATGCGAGCCGGGCCACGGTGACCTCCCCGACCTCTGACACGTAGGCGGCGAGCTCGACCTTCCGCCCGGCAGGCAACCGCTTCGCGGTGGCGGGGTCGGCGTCCGTCTCTTCCGCGTCCCGCGGTTCGCTCACTGGCTCCCCCATGTGCATGCTCCTTCGCCAACTCCAGTAGAAAACAGCATAGAACAGCACCGCTATGCGTGCATAGCTCATCACGAGTTGGTAACTGTCTGCATCTTCTCGCTTGACCATGCGATTTCGAGAGGAATAACATGCAAATAGCTGCAAAAAGCAGAATAGAACAGCAAGTCTTCCAGTGAGGGGAGAATCATGAGCAACGAAGCTCGGTTGCCGCGTCGCCGCGTCCGTTGGGCGCTCAGCGCGACCGCGGTCGCTGCCGCGGCGGCCCTGGCGTTGAGCGGCTGCACAGGTGGTGGTGGGGGCAGCGGCTCCGACCAGAAGGTGACGTTGACGTTTTCGCAATGGTGGGCGCCCGAGATGCCCAACGGAGCACTCCAGGGCATCGTGGACTCCTTCCAGAAGACGCACCCGAACATCACCGTCAAGCTGATCAGCGCACCGTTCGCGTCGCTTCAGACGCAGACCATCTCGCAAGCGGCCTCCGGCACGCTCCCCGACATCGTCGGGCTCGACGGAGCATGGGTGAACCCGCTGTACAAGCAGGGCGCCCTCTACAACCTGAGCGATGCGATGAAGGCGGCGAAGTACGACCCGAGCGAGCTGGCCAGCCAGGTCCAATTCAAGGGCAGCACGTACATGATCCCGACGGTCAACTTCGTCTACCCTCTCTTCACCAACGACGCGATCCTGAGCAAGGCCGGCATCACCACGCCGCCGTCCACCTGGAGCGAGTTCACGGAGGACGCCAAGAAGATCAGCCAGTCCGAGAACGGCGTCAAGGGCTGGGTGGTCCCGCTGGGCACGACGAACCCCAACGGCGCCCAGAACGACATCCTGTCGTGGGCCTGGGCTTCGGGAGGGAGCATGCTCAAGAACGGCGAGCCGAACCTGACCAATAACCCCGATGTCACGGGTGCGGTGAACCTGGTCAAGGACCTCGTCAACGCGAACGCGGTGCTGCCCGGGGCGAACGGCCTGCAGGAGACCGACAAGGTCACCAACTTCATCAATGGCCGCGTCGGGATGATGATCGACTCCCTCGCCCACGCGACGACGATCGTCAAGGGCGCGCCCGACCTGAAGTTCACGGTCTCGGCGCAGCCGGCCAAGGACGGCTACAGCGGCACCCGCGGGATGATGTACGCGTCGTGGGGCATCGGCATGTCGGCCAAGACGCAGCACGCGACCGAGGCGTGGGAGTTCATCCAGTACCTGATGGGCAAGGAGGCCAACTCCAAGCTCTCCACCCTGGCCAACGGGTTCCCCGGCAACAAGACCGCCACGCCCGACTTCACCGGCGCCGACCCGCACTTCAAGGACGCTTTCGCGATCTACCAGAAGAGCAAGCCGGTCAACGAGTTCGTCGGGCTGCCCGCGGCCGACCAGCTGATGACGTCGTTCCTGACCGAGTTCCAGAAGAACGTCGCAGGCCAGCAGAGCACGTCCACCATGCTGCAGAACGTCCAGGACCAGTGGAAGAAGCAGTTCTGACCTGCTTCTGACCGAGCGGCCGGTCGCATCCGGGGAACGGATGCGGCCGGCCATCCGGGAAGGGACCCTCATGACCGTCTCCTCGCCTGACACGGCGACGACCACCACCTCCCAGCCACGCAAGCAGCCGGCGCCGCAGGCGCACGGCCGACGCGGGCGGCTGGAGCCCTATCTCCTGATCGCGCCGACCGTGCTGCTCGTGCTCGGGCTCATGGTCGTACCGGTCGTCATCGTCGTCGGCTACTCGCTGTTCGACAATGTCGTCACCAACCAGAACCCCCAGTTCGTCGGCGTCGCGAACTACGTCACGGTGCTGACCGACCCGAACTTCTGGAACTCCGTCGGCAACACGCTGATCTTCACCGTGGCCAGCGTCGTCATCCACATGACCATCGGCGTGCTGTTCGCCCTGATGCTGAACTCGAAGCTCGTCCACACGCTGCCGAAAGTCATCTTCCGGGCGATCTACATCCTCCCGTGGATCTTCACCGCGACCGTCGTGGCGGTGCTCTGGCGGTTGCTGCTCGACCCGTCGGGCGTCATCAACTACGTCCTGACCACGCTCGGGATCCTGCACGAGGCGGTGCCGTGGCTGGCGACGCCGGCGACGGCGCTCATCGCGGTGACGGTCATCAACATCTGGTCCGGGTACCCGTTCTTCATGATCAGCCTGCTCGCGGGACTGCAGGGCGTTCCCACCGAGCTGTACGAGGCCGCGCGCGTCGACGGCGCGGGACTCATCCGCCAGTTCGTCAGCGTGACGCTGCCCGCCCTCCGGCCGATCCTCTACAGCATGGCGCTGCTCGACCTGCTCTGGACGACGCAGCAGTTCACGCTCATCTGGGCCACCACCGGCGGCGGCCCGATCAACCACACCGAGGTGCTCAGCACCTACACGTACAAGCTGGCGTTCAACAGCTATCAGTTCTCGATGGCCTCCACCAGCGCCGTGCTGATCCTGATCGCTTCCCTCTTCGTCGCGATCTTCTACGTGCGCCAGCAGAGGAAGGCGAGCCAGCTGTGACCATCGTCATGAAGACCAGGACCCGACGCACCGTGGGACGGGTGCTCCTGTACATCGGGCTGCTGGCAGGAGCCGTGTTCGCGGCGTTCCCGGTCGTGTGGATGCTGTCGAGCTCGTTCAAGTCGAACGCCGACATCTTCGCCTACCCGCCGCGGCTCGTCGACAGCTCGTTCTCGTTCCAGTCGTATGTCTCGGTCCTGACCGATCCCGTGAAGGTCGGTTACTTCGTCAACAGCTACATCGTGGCCATCGCCGTGGTCATCATCACACTGGTGATCTCGCTGCTGGCGGCCTACGTCTTCAGCCGCTACGAGTTCGCGGGCAAGTCGATCATCCGCGTCGTGATCATCGGCGTGCAGGCGGTGCCGCCGATCACGCTGCTGATCCCGTTCTTCGGCATCATGGTCGGGCTGCAGCTCTACAACACCTACCAGGGGCTCATCATCACCTACGTGGTGTTCACGCTGCCCTACGCGATCATCATGATGACCGCGTACCTGGACAGTCTCCCGCGCGAGCTCGATGAGGCCGCCCGCATGGACGGGGCGGGGGCGATGGCGATCCTGTGGCGGATCTTCGTGCCCATCTCCGTTCCCGGCATGGTCGCCGTCGGCCTCTACACCTTCATGATCTCGTGGAACGAGTACCTGTTCGCGCTCACCCTCACGCAAACCGACGACCGCCGCACCGTGCCCGTCGGCATCCAACTCCTCATGGGTCAGAACAACTACCTGTGGAACGAGGTGATGGCCATGAGCATCCTCGGTTCGATCCCCGTGCTCGTGCTGTTCCTCGTGTTCCAGAGGTACTTCGTCGGCGGTCTCGCGGCCGGCGCCGTGAAGTCCTGAACCTGACGAGCGTCCGATCGAACGTCAAACAGAAAGAGAGAACCGTGCTATACACAGGGAAGTCCATCCTGGACGTCGCCAATGCGAACAACTTCGCCATCCCCGCCTTCAACATCAGCGACTGGGCGATGTTCAATGGCGTGATGGACATCAGCGAGGAGCTCGAGGCTCCGGTGATCATCGCGATCCACCCGGACGAGGTCGCCCACGTCACCACCGACCTCATCCCGGCGATGCACTCGCGCGCGCACCGCTCGAGCGTGCCGGTCGCGATCCACTGGGACCACGGCGGAACGTACGAGCAGATCATCACGGCCATCCGGGCCGGGTTCACCTCGGTGATGATCGACGCGTCGCTGCTGCCGTTCGCCGAGAACGTGGCGCTGACCCGCAAGGTCGTGGACGCCGCCCACGCGGTGGGCATCCAGGTGGAGGGCGAGCTCGGCACGATCGGGGCCAACGACAGCTACGGCGAGGCGGGCGCCGCGGAGATCATCTACACCAACCCGGCCGACGCGGTCCGTTTCATCGAGGAGACCGGCGTCGACAGCCTCGCCATCGCGATCGGCACCTCGCACGGCCTCTACCCGTCCGACAAGAACCCGGAACTGCGCCACGACCTGCTCCAGGAGATCAAGGCCGCGACCGGGATCCCGCTGGTGCTCCACGGCGGATCGAGCAACCCCGACTCCGAACTGCGCAGGGCGGTGGAGCTCGGTATCAACAAGATCAACATCTCCAGCGACATCAAGGTCTCGTACCACAACCGGATGCGGGAGGTCCTGGGAACGGACGAGCGCCTGCGCGAGCCGAACGCCATCCAGCCCGAGCCGATCGCGGCCCTGAAAGTCACCGCGGCGGAGAAGATCGCACTGTTCGATGCAGCCGGCAAAGCGAATCTCTACTGACGCGCACGCTCCCTCGGGGCCAGGGCGATTCGTCCTGGGCTTCGGGGGCACGATCGACCACGAGATCGTGTGGGACGGCGAGCTCCTGACTGCGCTCGCCGCGGCGTACGGGCTCGGGGTCGCGAACTGCGACCCCGAGCTGCCCATCGTCGACGAGCGGTCGCTCGTCGCCGTCATCCTCGGGCACGCGCGCGCTCGGCGCGGCGGCGAACGGTTCGTCGCCGTCCCCGACGTCATCGGGACGTTCTCCGCACGGCATGAGCGGGTCGTCACCATCGGCGGCACCTGCGTGCGCGCCGGTCTGATCATGCGGGAGCTCGGCGTGCGGTCGACGACCGTCCTGGTCGCGATCGATGAGACGTTCCTGAGCCTGTACCCGGCCGACTGCGACTACCTCCTCAGCGACCGCGAGGCCCGGCTGACCCCGCACCTGATCGTCCAGCTCCCTGCCGCGGGCCGGGTGCCGGTGGCCGACGGCGAGATCGTCATCGACCGGCCGAACCGGCTGATCTTCGTCAACGACCCGCCGCAGACCCTGATGGAGCTGAGCCCGGACCTCGGCCAGGCGCTGGAGGCCGCGGAGGTGCTGCTCATCTCCGGGTTCAACGCCATGACCGAGGCGGGCCTGCTCCGGGCGCGCCTCGACTCGCTCGAGCGTGCGGCGCGGTCCCTGCCGGCCGGTGCGCTCATCTTCTACGAGGATGCGGGCTACCACTCGGACGAGATACGCGCTGTCGCGCTCGCGGGGCTGACCCCGCTGATCGACGTCCACAGCATGAACGAAGACGAGTTGCAGGTCCACCTCGCGCGTGACGTGGATCTCCTCGACCCGGAGGACGTCCTTCGTGCGGTCGCCGACCTGCACCTGCTGTTCCCCGGGCCCACCCTCGTCATCCACACGCGGCACTGGGCCCTGGCATCCGGTCCGCTGGCGCCGCGGCTGGAGACCGCCCTGGCGGGCGGTATCCGGGCGGCGTCCGCGCGGTACCTCCACGGCGACGGGGTGACCGCCGACGACGTGGCGCGCCTCGAGAGCGAAGCCGTGCCGCAGGCGCATCGGACGGTGGCGGAGGCGATCGCCGCGTCCGACCCCGCGAGCATCCGGTGCGTTCCCGCGTACATCCTGCACGCGGAGAATCCGACGACGATCGGGCTCGGCGACTGCTTCGTCGGAGGTCTTCTCGCCGGACTTCCCGTCGGCGAACGCGAGGGGGCCCGGTGACGGGGTCGACCCGCCCGATCCGGTTGCAGGCGAACCGGCCGACGCCCCGGCCGTATCGAGGCGGGGCCGGCATCGAGCGCTTCCGAGCGGTGATCGGGGCGGCCGATCCGTGGGCACCCGAGGACTTCCTCGGCTCCACGGTCACCACCTTCGGCTCGAACGACGATGGGCTCACGAGGATCGACGGTGTCCCGCTGAGGGACCTCATCGCCGCCGACCCGCTCGGCTTCCTGGGCGCCGAGCACGTCGAGCGTTTCGGAGCCGACACCCGGCTGCTGTGCAAGCTGCTGCACACGGGGGAGCGGCTGTTCGTGCACGCGCACCCGGATTCGGACTTCGCGCGGCGCGAGCTCGGAGCCGACACCGGCAAGACCGAGGCCTGGATCGTGCTCGCCGTCGACGAACCCGAGGGCGGCCGCGCCTGGCTCGGGTTCGCCGATGACGTGGACGCCGATCGCCTCGAGAGCTGGTTCGAGAAGCAGGAACCGGATGAGCTGGTGGCCGCGCTCAACGAGATCGAGTTGCACCCCGGCGACACCCTCTTCGTCCCGGCCGGGGTGCCGCATGCGATCGGCTCGGGCATCCTGCTCCTCGAACTGCAGCAACCGGCCGACCTGTCGGTGATCCTCGAGTACGCCCCCTTCGAGCGGTTGACGCGTGAAGCTGCGCTCCTCGGACTGGATGCCCGCACGGCCTTGAGCAGCGTCGCCCGCACGCGCTTCACCCCGGCGGACATCGCCGAAGCCCTCGGCCGGCTCCCAGCCGGTCCGTACGCCGCGCTGTTCCCGGACGCCGCACGCGCGTTCTTCCGGGCGGAAGCCATCGCGGTGACTCCCGAGAGCCCGATCGAGCTCCCGGCGCAGTACGCGGTGCTGGTCGCGACCGACGGACAGGGGACGCTCCGCACCCGCGGAGAGACGATCACGCTGACAGCCGGCGATGTCGTCCTCATTCCCCACGGCGCGGGGCCGGTCGGCCTGGCCGGGGAGCTGCGTGCGATCCGGTGCCTTCCGCCTGATCCCCGTGGGTGAGCCGGCGCGTCTGCCTGACGGCGTCGCCCGCGGCGGCCTAGCCTTCCGAGGTCTCGTGCGCAGCCATAGCCGGGGTCACAAGGACGGGCGCGGCGTCCCGCAGGTGTGCGTGCGGCAGTACGAGTCCGCGGCTCCCTCTCGGCCTGACCGCGTTCAGCCGGGCGAGAAGACTCAGGACCCTCTGGTCGTGAAAGGAGATCGCGAAGACGGCTTGGATCTTGTGAAGTTCCCAGCGGCCTTCGCCGGTGCTCATCAGCAGCTCCCCGAGGTGTGCGTAGACGCCTCCCGACTGCCTCCTCCACTCGCGGACAGCTGCACCTGCCCTCATCCGTGAGCGGCGAGGCGGCGCTGCCCACGCCGCACGCTCGACGCAGTTGAGCACTGTGCTGTACTGCCGTTCGAAATCGACGAGGTCGCTCGCGAACAACACGCCTGTCCGCGCGCCGAGTTGCGCATCTTCGCTGTACCCGCTCGGTCGCGGGTACCACCAATTCCGCCCGTCGTACGCCTCGCCGGTCGTGCGGATCACCGGCCCGGATCCCTCGAGCTTGCGGCGCGCGTCCATCACGTCGTCGCTTCCGAGAAGGGTGAGCAGCCCTTCGACCCGACGATGGATCTCGAAGCCGATCTCGCCCCGTGCTTTCGTCCGCGCCTGCGCGAGAGCAACGATCGAAACGGCCAAGGAGCCGACTGCGATCAGCACGGCTGTCCACGACGCGAGCGGTCCGACCTCGAGTCCCAAGAAGTGCACGCGATACCTTTCCTCACCGACCGCTATCGGCGCTGGAGGGGATCGCGTAAGTGCGGTCCGCCGCGACGCCTGACACCACCCCGACTGTTCCGCTGCAGTCAACCGCCGTGCACCCCCGAGCAAGCGCGTCGGGCCCGCGCGCGATTGGATCGTCTTCAATCGCGCATCCCCTGAGCGCGTCCCATCGAGGGAGAACCCCAGTGACCTCCACCTCTGACACCTCTGACACCGCTGTCAGCGTCACCCCGCATCCTGCCGCCCACCGCCGTCTCGGTGTGCCCGCCGTCACCTTCATGATCGTCGCCGCCTCGGCGCCGCTGACCGTCCTCGCCGGAGGCGTGACGACGACGTTCGCCGTCACCGGCGTGCTCGGGGTGCCGTTGTCGTTCCTGCTGCTCGGCGCCGTGCTCGCGATCTTCGCGGTCGGCTACGCCGCCATGAGCCGCTACGTGACCAACGCCGGCGCCTTCTACTCGTACGTCTCGCAGGGCATCGGGCGGCCGCTCGGCGTCGGCGTCTCGATCGTCGCGCTGGTGTCGTACAACGCCATGCAGATCGGCGTGTACGGCCTCTTCGGCTATCAGGTCGCCTCGCTGCTGAACACCAAGTTCGGCTGGGACCTGCCCTGGTGGCTGCCGATCCTCGTCTGCATCGCGATCGTCGGCGTCCTCGGCGTGAACCGTGTCGACCTCTCCGCCAAGGTGCTCGGCGTGCTCGTGGCGCTCGAGTTCCTGGTCGTCATCGTCTACGACGTGGCCGCGTTCGTCGTCGCCCCGGAGGGGGTCAGCGCGCAGGCGCTCAGCCCCGCGGCGCTCTTCGTGCCCGGCATCGGGGCGGTCTTCGCGTTCGGCATCGCCGCCTTCATGGGCTTCGAGGGAGCCGCGATCTACGGCGAGGAGGCGAAGGACCCCAAGCGGACCGTCGCGCGCGCGACCTACACCGCGGTCGGCGTCATCGCCCTCTTCTACGCGCTGTCGTCGTGGGCCATGACCATCGCCTCCGGCCCCGCCAAGGTCATCAAGGACTCGACGGAGCAGGGCCCGAACCTGATCTTCTCGTTCCTGGAGACCAACGTCGGCGTGCTGATCAGCGACATCGCCCAGGTGCTGTTCATCACCAGCCTGTTCGCGTCGCTGGTCAGCTTCCACAACGCCGTCGCCCGCTACTTCTTCTCCCTCGGCCGCGAGGGCGTGCTGCCGTCGTGGCTGGCGCGGGTCCGCGCGCACAGCCGGGCGCCGTGGGCGGGCTCGCTCACCCAGACGGTCCTCGCGCTCGTCGTGATCGCCGTGTTCGCGCTCGCCAGCGTCGGCTGGGTGCCGCCGAAGGGCGCCCCGGCCATCCTGTTCCCGGTGCTGACGCTGTTCTCGTGGCTGACCAACACCGGCGCCCTCGGCCTGGTGCTGCTGATGGCGATCGTGTCGTTCGCGGTCGTCGGCTTCTTCCGGCGCTCCGGCCACGGTCTCGGCGTCTGGCAGCGGGTGGTCGCCCCGGTGGTCTCCGGGATCGGGCTGACCGTGGTCTTCATCCTCATCGTCGTGTACTTCAACACGCTGCTGACCAGCGACCCCACGGCCCCGCCGTCGGCGACCACGTTCCTGCTCCCGGCGATCGTGATCCTCTCCGGCGTCGCCGGCATCGTCTGGGGCTACGTGCTCAAGCGCCGCAACCCGCGGGTGTACGCGCAGATCGGGCATGGCACGGAGAAGCAGAACACGGAGGAGCACAACACAGCGGAGCAGAACGCGCCGGAGCTCTGAGGCGAGTCGAACGACGATGCCCGGGCCGTCTGAGGACGGCCCGGGCATCCTCGTTTCCGATGGTCAGCGCCCGCCGACCTCCGCCAGCGCGTCGGCGAGCGTCGCGAGCAGCAGGTCGACCTCCGCTGCCTCGATCGCGAGCGGCGGCCGCATCTTGAGGACGCTGTCGTGGCGGCCGATCCTGCTGACCAGCACCCGGCGGTGGCGCATCGCCTCCACCACCGCCTTGGTGCGGGCGGGGTCGGGCCGGGCGCCGGCGTCGGCGGCGGGCCGGTCGTAGACCTCCACGCCGAAGAACAGTCCGTCGCCCTTCGGCACGCCGATCCACGGGTGCTCCGCGCCGAGCTGCGCCAGGGCGGCCCGGATGGCGCGGCCGTTCTCCTGCGCCCGCTCGACCAGGCGCTCGTCCGCCAGCACGTCGAGCACGGCCAGGCCGGCCGCGGCGGAGACGGGGTTGCCGCCGAAGGTGTTGAAGTACATGTTGCGGGGGCCGAACTCGTCCAACAAGGCGGCGGGGAGGGCCACGCCGCCGAGCGGGTGGCCGTTGCCCATCGGCTTGCCCATCGTCACCAGGTCCGGGACGATGCCGTGGTTCCGGTGGCCCCAGAAGCTGCGGCCGGTGCGGCCGAAGCCGGACTGGACCTCGTCGGCGATGACCAGGCCGCCGGCGCGGCGGACGCGCTCGGCCAGCCCGCGGACGTAGCCCTCCGGCACCCGGTTGAGCCCCTCGGTCGAGAACAGGGAGTCGAACAGCACCGCGGCGACGCCGAACCCGGCCGCCTGCAGGGACGCGATCGCCTCGTCCACCTCGCGCAGAGCGGCGTCCAGCACCGCGTCCTCCGGCTGCGCGCCGGCGGGACCGTCCACGTCGGCGCCGTCGAGGTCGGGGATCCGCAGCGTGCGGACGTGCGGGCCGAGCCCCTCGTGCGCGCGCAGGCCGGTCGTGACCCGCGCGAGCGCCTGGGTGTGGCCGTGGTAGCTGAAGTCCGAGATCAGGATTCCGGACGCGCCGGAGTGCTGCGTGGCGATCCGGAACGCGAGGTCGTTCGACTCCGACCCGCTGTTCGTGAAGACGATCCGGTCGAGGGCGTCGTCGAAGGTCGCGAGCAGCCGTTCGGCGTAGTCGACCACGCGATCGTTCAGGTAGCGGGTGTGGATGTTGAGCGTCGCGGCCTGCTCCGCGATCGCGGCGACGACCCGCGGATGCGCGTGGCCCACGTGCGGGACGTTGTTGTAGCCGTCGAGGTACCGGTCGCCGTGCGCGTCGGTCAGCCAGACGCCCTCGGCTCGCACGAACTCGAGGGGCCGGTCGTAGAACAGCGGGCTGTACGGGCCGAGCGTGTCGAACCGGCGGGTCAGGAGGTCGGTCATGGGGCTGCTTCCATCGGTGTCGGGGAGTCCATCGGGGTCGGGGAGTCCATCGGGGATCGGAGAGGGGGCGCCGGGCGCCCGTCAGCCCAGGACGAGCTCGGGCCAGCCGGTGCGGCCGGTCGCGAGATAGAGCGACGAGGCCCGGACGATGCGGGGGAGGAGGTGCTCGAGGTGGAACCGGGTGGCCTCCTCGTCGGGCCGCTCCACCGACCACGCCAGGTAGGAGAGCGAGCGGGCGAGCAGGAGCGGCTGCCAGGCGGCGGCGTCGGCCGCGGTCAGCGTCCGCCGCTCCCGGTAGCCGTCCAGCAGCGCCGCCAGCAGCGCGTCGGCCTCCGGATGCCCGGTGAGGAAGAAGGCGGAGGTCGCGAGATCGAACAGGTACCAGCCCTCCCCGCAGTCGTCGAAGTCGATGACGGCGATCCTGCCGGCGGAGAGCAGTACGTTCTCGAGCGTCAGGTCGGCGTGGATGGGGCCGTAGGTCGCCGCCGAGCGCTCGAGCGCGGCGAGCTCCGTGGCCAGCGTGTCCTGTGCCTGCGCCAGCGTCGCGCGCTGCCCGGGCGTCAGCGCGGGGAGCCCGGAGGCGCGACCCCAGAGCGCCGCGGGTCCGCAGAGGCCGGCGGCGTCCCAGGCGGGCCGGTCGTAGCCCTCCGGTGCGCCGGAGCGCTCGGCGCAGTCGTGCAGCGCCGCGATCGTGCGGCCGAGCTCGCGGAGGTGGGCGGCGGCGGGCCGGCTCCGGCCGGTGAAGGTGTCCGGCGACGAGCCGATCGGGGTCGCGGCCGGCAGCCACTCCTGCGCGGTGACCTGGGCGACGGCTCCCTGCGCGTCGGTCACGTGCGCGACGTGCGATCCGTCGCGCCGCCGCAGCGGACGCGCGACGTTCACGCCGGCGCGGGCGGCGGACTCCAGGAAGGCCGACTCCGACTCGATCTCCCGGTCGGTGCGATAGCCCGGGCGGTGGACCTTGAGCGCCCACTCCGCGGAGCCGGACGTGACGCGGAACACCACGTTCTCCCGGCGGTTCGCGAAACGGAGGGCGGCCTCCCGGTCGATCCCGAAGTCGCCCAGCGCGCGCCGCGCGAGCTCCTCGGCGGGATCGGTCGCGGTCGCGGGTTCGGCTCGCACAGCGGCCTCAGCCGTTGATGACGCGCGGGACCGCCACGGCCTTCAGGCCCTCGACGCCGAACTCGACACCGTAGCCGGAGCCCTTGACCCCGCCGAACGGGATCATCGGGTGGACGCCGCCGTGCGAGTTGATCCAGACCGTGCCGGACTCGATGCGGGCGGCGATCCGGCGCGCCTCGTCGCGGTCCGGTCCCCAGACGGAGCCGCCGAGGCCGACGTCGAGGCGGTTCGCGCTGGCGATGGCGTCCTCCACGTCGGTGTAGCGGATGATCGGGAGCGCCGGGCCGAACTGCTCCTCGTCGACGAGCGCGACGCCGTCGGCGATGTCGGCGACCAGGGTGATCGGGTAGAAGAGCTCGCCGAGTTCGGTGGCCGGGGAGCCGCCGGTGACGATGCGGGCGCCGTGCGTCTTGGCGTCCTCCACCAGGCGGTTCACGATGTCGAACTGCTGCCGGTTCTGCAGCGGGCCGAGCACGTTGTCCTCGTCCAGCCCGTTGCCCATCGGGGTGGCCTTCGCGACCTCGGCCAGGGCCTCCACGACCTCGTCGTAGACCGAGTCGTGCACGTAGAGCCGCTTGAGCGCGGCGCAGGTCTGGCCGGTGTTGATGAACGCGCCCCAGAACAAATCCTGCGCGATCGCCGTCGCGTCCGTGCCGGGCAGCACGATCCCGGCGTCGTTGCCGCCGAGCTCCAGCGTCAGCCGGGCCAGGTTGCCCGCCGAGCTCTCGATGATCCGACGGCCGGTCGCGGTGGACCCGGTGAACATCACCTTGTCGATGTCGGGGTGGGAGGCCAGCCGGGCGCCGACGTCGCGGCCGCCGGAGACGGCGATGAGCGCGTCCGCCGGGAGGGCTTCGTTCAGCACGTCGACCAGGGCGAGGACGCTGAGCGGGGTGTACTCGGACGGCTTGACGACGACGGTGTTGCCCATCCGCAGGGCCGGCGCGAGCTGCCAGACGGCGATCATGAGCGGCCAGTTCCACGGGCCGATCGCGCCGACCACGCCGACGGCGCGGTAGTGCAGCTCGGCGTGCGTCTCGCCGTCGTCGACGAGCACCTCGGGCTCCAGCCGGAGGGCGGCGTTGGTGCGCAGCCACGCGGAGCAGGCGCCCACCTCGAAGCGCGCGTTCGGGCCGTTCAGCGGCTTGCCCTGCTCGCGGGAGAGCAGCCGGGCGAGCTCCTCGGCGCGGGCGTCGACGGCGTCCGCCGCGGCGTTCAGCGCGGCCGAGCGCGCCTCGTGGCCGAGCGCCTCCCACGCGGGCTGCGCCGCCCGCGCTCGGGCGATCGCCGCGTCGAGCTCGGCGACGGTCGCCTCCGGAGCGTTGCCGATGACCTCGCCGGTGGCCGGATCGTGGATGGGCCGGCCGTCGCCGTCCGGTGCGCTGACGCGGTCGAGGAGGTCGCGGACATCGGTCATGGTGGTTCTCCTTGCGCGGGAAGTGGTCCGTTCAGTCTTGCTCGGGCCGGCCCGGGGAGGTTGTCCGTGCGCGCAGGGGGTATGACGAGGGGTGCACGGACGGTGCTAACATCCTCGTCACGGATCGTATACAAAGTAGTCCCCGGTCCAGAATGAGGTCGATCGTGCCACCCGAGCTTCTCCGGTCCTCCGAGTCAGCGCCCCTGCTCGATTTCAGCGGCTTCCGCACCGCGGTGTCGGAGTCCTTCGTGCCCCTGCAGGTGACCAGCGACCGGCCGGAGCCGTTCTTCGGGCGGATCCGCTCGGCGGAGGCCGACGAGATCCACGTGTCGGAGGTGAACGCCTCGCGGCACGTCGTGGAGCGCACGCCCGAACTGATCGCGCGCGCCGACCGCAACTACTTCAAGCTCAGCCTCATGCTCTCGGGCACCGGGCTGCTCATCCAGGAGGGGCGGGAGGCCGTGCTGCGGCCCGGCGACCTCGCCGTCTACGACACCCACCGGCCGTACACCCTGGTGTTCGACGACGACTTCCGCACCGTCGTCGTCATGTTCCCGAAGCACCTGATCGGGCTGCCGGCCGAGCTGGTCTCGCAGCTCACCGCCGTGCGGTTCGACGGCGGCGCCGGGGTCGGCAGCATCGTCGCGCCGTACCTCGGCCAGCTCGCCGGCAACCTCGACCGGCTCTCCGGCGCGACCGGCGCGCGGCTGGCGCACAGCGCCCTCGACCTGACCGCCACGCTCTTCGCGGACCACCTCGGCACCGCCGCCGAGCTCGCCCACCCGCACCACGCCCTGATGGGCCGCATCCGCGAGTACATCGAGGCCAACCTGTCGTCCGCGGACCTGGGACCTGCGCAGCTGGCGGCGGCGCACTTCATCTCGACCCGGCACCTGCAGGGGCTGTTCCAGGAGCAGGGCACCACCGTCTCGGCGTGGATCCGGTCGCGCCGTCTGGAGCGCTGCCGTCGCGAGCTGATGGATCCGCTGTCGGCCGGCCGCTCGGTGGCGTCGATCGCGACGCGCTGGGGCTTCGTCGACGCCGCGCACTTCAGCCGGGTGTTCAAGGCGGCGTACGGGGAGTCGCCGTCGGCGGCCCGGGCGGCCGCGCTGAGCTGACGGTCGCTGGCCTGACGGTCGCCGAGCCGACGGTCGCCGAGCTGACGGTCGCGGGGCGATCAGCCCCGCGCTTCCTGCACGTCGCGGGCCTTCAGGTTGCGGTACGTGGTGACCGGGTGGGTGCCGAGGACGACCTTGCCGCGCGAGTGCAGCTTCGCCAGGTCGTCGTAGGCGACCGCGATCTCGTCCAGCGGGTAGTAGCCGGAGATGAGCAGCGTGAACGCGCGCTCGTCGGCCAGCTGGGCGAGGCGGCCGAGCTGGGCGGTGGCGTGCGCGATCGAGGCGGGATCGTCCTGGAGCAGCCGCAGCTCGGTGTCGCGGCGGTCGGCGCTCGACCGGTACCGTGACGCCGGCACGCCGAGCTCCTCCGCGAGGCCACGGCCGTCCTGACCGAAGTTGTCGATCAGAGCCGTCACGCCGTCGGGCGCGAACTCGCGGATGCGGCGTTCGATGCCCTCGCCGTAGGTCACCGGCTTGATGCCGAGCTGCCGCAGATAGTCGAAGTTGCGTTCCCCGCAGGTGCCGATGACGAAGGCGCCCCGGTGCTTGGCCACCTGGGCTTCGATGCTGCCGACTCCGCCCGCGGCGGCGGAGATCACCACGGTGTCGCCCGGGCCGATGCGGAGGTCGTCGAGGATGTCGAGCGCGGTCACGCCGGCCAGGAAGAGCCCGCCCGCGACCTCCCACGGGACGTGCGCCGGCTTGGGGACCAGCGCCGCGACGGGGACGACGACATGGGTGGCGTGCGCACCCTGGCGCACGTGCCCGATGACCTCGTCGCCGCGCCGGAAGCGGCCGTCCGCGTCGCCGACCTCGACGATGCCGGCGAAATCGCTCCCGGAACCGCGCGGGAAGGGCTCGTCCGCCCAGGCCTCCTCGCGACCGCTGCGGATGAACCCGTCGATGTGGCTGATGCCGGCGGCGATCACCTCGACGAGCACGTCACCGGGCCCGGGAGCGGGGATCGCCCGCGACCGCGCGCTGAGGACGTCGGTGTCGCCGTTCGTGTCGTACTCGATCACCGTCATCGAAGTCTTCTTGGCCATGGTGAGGTCCTTCCCGGCGCTGGATCGCCCCAGTGCCGAGGATATCCCTAGACAAGTAAGATTCTCTACCGTCTACCGAAACTCCGGGTCCTCGCGCCGCGGCGGCGACCTACCGGAAGGACAGCACGGCATCGCCCCACCCAGCCCGGAGGCGGCCGTCGAGGTCGGGCACGACGCGGTCCTCCGCGCCGATGACGAGGGTGTCGCGGCCGTTCTCGTCGTAGGCGGGCCAGTCGTCGCCGGGGACCCCGGTCGTCGCGAACGCGGTCCAGCGGCCCAGCAGCCGGGCGGAGAGCGCCTCACCGGTGCGGCGGCCGCCGAGGAGGAAGGTCGGATCCTTCTTCTGGCTGTGCAGGTCGCCCCAGACGTACGGGAGCTCGGTCGCGTGGGCCGCCCGGATCCCCATCAGCCGCAGCATCGGCGTCGCGTAGTCGAAGCGGTACAGGCGGGTCGGGGCGACGCGGGAATGCCCCGAGGCGACCCAGACCGCGGGCATCCGGAAGCCGATGTCGGTCGCGATGTCGAGCCCGCGGACCTTCTCGCGCACGCCGGCGTAGACGGCGAGCACGTCGTCGCGCTCCGGCGGCACCAGGCCGGGGTTGTCCTCCATCATCAGGGCGAACATGCGCTCGATCGAGTCGCGGGTGATCGGGATGAGCGGCGACTTCATGAACTTGAACAGCGTCGCCTCGTCGCGGTTCGTGCCGATCACCAGAGGGACGGGGTGGCCCCGGCCCTCGCTGAGGACCGTGATCGGGTGCTCGGGGACGAGGTCGCCGTCGACGACAGGGGCGAACGCCAGCGTTCCCGGGATCGTGCTCGGGACGTCGTTGTAGACCTCCGCTCCCGCGGCGACGATCGTGTCGACCGGCAGGTCGCGCACGGCGTCGAGGTCGTCCGGGGCGACCTGCGCCGCCGCCAGGAACCGCTCGGCCACCGCGCGCGCCCGCTCCCGCCCGTAGATGGAGCTGGCCGGAGAGCTCTCGGCGATCGCGGCGTGGAAGAGACCGGCCGCCGCGGGCGTGGCGAGCAGCGTCGTGACGAGGCCGCCTCCCGCCGACTCCCCGAACACCGTGACCCGGCCGGCGTCGCCGCCGAACGCCGCGATGTTGTCGCGGACCCATTCGAGCGCGAGCAGCACGTCCCGCAGCGCCAGGTTGCTGTCGAAGACGTGCTCGGCGTCCGAGAACGAGGAGAGGTCGAGGAAGCCGAGCGGCCCGATCCGGTAGTTGAGCGTGACGACGACGACGTCGCCGGTCGCGGCCAGCTCGGTGCCGTCGAAGAGCGGCTGGCTCGCCGAGCCGTAGGTGTAGGCGCCGCCGTGGATCCAGACCATGACCGGCTTGCTCTCGGCGCCGCCCTCCGGCCGCCAGACATTGAGGAACAGGCAGTCCTCGTCCAGGACCGGGTCGGGGCCGAGGTCGATCGCCGGGACGCGCTTCTGCGGAGCCGCGGCGCCGAACGCCGTGGCGTCGACGCAGCCCTCCCACGGCTCGGCGGCCACTGGGGCCCGCCAGCGGCGCGCTCCGGTCGGCGGCTGGGCGTAGCGGATGCCCTTCCAGGACGACGCGCGCTCGCCGGCGACGCCGCGGACGGCGCCGGCGGCGGTGACGACGACGGGTCCGCCGGGGGAGGTGGTCTCTGCGGTGTCCATGGTGTCCTGCTCCCTCGTCTCGTCCGTGCTCGCCTGGGTCGTGCTGCTCTGGTCGGTACTCGTCTGGTCGGTGCTCATCGTCAGGCCGCCAGCGCTGTGATCAGGTTGACCGCTTCCATCACGGCGAGGAGCCCGAAGAGGACGGTCATGATGACGGCGTTGTGTTCGATCATCACATCTTTGAGGCGGGTCAGGCCTGCCGTGACGCCGGGCGCTCCCGTCGCCGCGAGCGCGGTCGGGGCGAGGACGCCCAGAGCGGCGACCAGGGCGAAGGCGAGGCAGAGCGCTGCGATCGCGAGCAGCGGCAGCCCGGCGCCGCCGAACGCGGCCCCGGCCTTCAGCTCCAGCGGGATGTTCTTGGAGTTGGTGGCCGCCATGAGCGCGCCGAGCCCGGCGGACCGCGCGGGGGTCAGCGTGTCGACCGCCGCGAGCCAGGCGGGAGTGCGCCGCGGCTTCCCCGCCCGCGGCCGGCCCAGCCAGCTCGCGACCGCCAGCGCGAGGAATCCGAGGCCGAGGACGGCGGCCGCGATGATCCCGAACGTCGACGACCCGGACTTCGCCCCCGTCGACCCGGCCGAGGTCAGCCCGGCCACCAGCGTCACCGCGAACCCGACCGCCGTGAACGACACCGCGTACGCGAGCGCGTTCCTCCGCCCGCCCGCTGAGAGCAGCAGGGCGACGGTGGCGACGATGGGGAGCGGGCTGAGCACGACGCCGAGGGCGAGTGCGAAGGTGGAGGCGATGCCGTCCATGGGTGCGGGCCTTTCGTTGCGGATCAGGAATGTCGAACCGCTTCGACGGTATCCAGTGCCCGCTCGCCGTCACAGGAAGCTGTACGGGTACTACGACAGGGGCATCAGAATCTGCACAGGGAACGTACAGGGAGGGTCGGGACGAGGCGCCGACGGCGCGTCACACCGCCGCCGCGCGCACCGAGTCGCGCTCCACGAGCGGCATCGGCAGCCGCGTCTCGCCGTCGCCCTCGCCCTCGTCTCCGAGGAGGAGCTCGACCGAGCGCCGGCCCATCGCCTCGTGCGGGAGCGCCACGGTCGTGAGCCCCGGTCGCAGGTAGGCGGCGAGCTCGTCGTTGTCGAAGGAGACGATGGAGATGTCGTCGGGGATCCGCAGGCCCGCCTCCGCGATCGCCTGGTACGCGCCGAACGCAAGCCGGTCGTTCATGGCGAGGATGGCCGAGGGGCGCGGACGCTGCCGCAGGATCTTCTTCGTCGCCTGGTAGCCGCCGTCCGGCTCCCACAGCCAGATCGACGACTCGCTGCTGAACTCCGCGCCGTGCTCGGCCATGGCCGCGCGGATGCCCGCGATCCGGTCCGCCACGGTCGCCGACCGGAAGAGCCCCTCCTCCTTCTTCTCGCTGTGCCCGAGCAGGGCGATGTCCTCGCGGATGCCGGCGGCGACGAGCACGCCGACCGCGCTGCGGCCGCCGCCGTGCTCGTCGGGGAGGACGGCACGCGGGAAGCGGGCGTTCGTCGCGTTCAGCATGACGGCGGGGGTATCGAACGCGATCTCGGGGAGGAAGAGCTCCCGCGCCCGCATGCTGGCGAACACGAACCCGTCGACCTGCCGGTCGAGCGCGGCGCCGATGGCCTCCGACTCGCGCTTGGGCTCCCCGCCCGTCTCGAGCACCATCATCACATGCCCGGCCGCCTCGGCCGCGGCGATCGCGCCGGTGATCAGGCCGGACGCGTAGCGGGTCGTCGCGACGAGGTCGGAGACGAAGGCGATGGTGTGGGTCTTGTCGGTCTTCAGGCCGCGAGCCGCGACGTTCGGCCGGTAGCCGAGCTCGGCGGCGGCGGCGTGGACGCGGTCGTGGGCGTCCTGGGAGAGCCGCGTGTCCGGCCGCCCATTGAGGATCATGGACGCGGCGGACATCGACAGCCCGGCCCGCCTGGCTACGTCGGCGAGCGTCACCCGCTTGCTCAGCATCGAGTTTCCTCCTCTAGCGGATGCTATCCGGTTCGGTCATCGCAATCCGGGGACATCATTTGACAAACCGGCGGACGTGACCCCAGTATAAGCGTGCTGAAAGCATTTAGCAGCGGGATCGAACCCGATCCGGTCCTGAAGACAAGGGAGTCCTGTATGTCATTCGCTTCCCCCCGGCGCCGCATCCGCGGCGTCCTCACGGCGGGCGTCGTCGCCTCGGCCGTCGCCCTCGTGCTCGCCGGGTGCGCGCCCGGGTCCGCCACCACCGGACCGGCCAAGGGCGCCACCGACGTGAGCACCCAGCTCACCTCCAAGAAGGTCACGCTCACGATCGCGGACGAGACGGGCTTCCCGCTCACCGACGATCTGACCAAGGAGTTCACCAAGCAGCACCCGAACGTGACCTTCAAGGTCACGCGCGACACGTTTCAGAACCTCACCGCCAACGCGCCGAAGCTGCTGGCGAGCTCCACGCCACCCGACCTGATCCGGCTCCCCACCCTCGGCGACACCGTCAAGGACGGTCTCGTCGCGAACCTCGACCCCTACTTCACCGCCTATGGCTGGGACAAGTGGCCGGCCGCCCAGCTCGCGCCGCTGCGGATGACCGCCGACGGGGTCCGCGGCAGCGGCTCGCTCTACCAGCTCGGCCTCGGCTACAGCGTCACCGGCGTCTTCGTGAACACGAAGCTCGCGGCGCAGGCGGGCATCACGGAGATCCCGAAGACGCTCGACGAGCTGGGCGCGGACTTCGCGAAGGCCAAGGCCGCCGGCGTCGCCCCGCTGGTCGAGGGCGACAAGGACGGCGTGGTCAACTTCACCGTCCAGGCCGCGATGAACCAGTACGTCGACAAGCAGCAGTTCCTCGACTGGATGTTCAACAAGCCCGGCGCGACCTACGACCAGCCGGGCAACGTCAAAGGCGCGGAGCTCATCCGCACCTGGGCGGACGCGGGCTACTTCCCGTCCGACATCAACGCGGTGGACTACTTCACCTTCGTCAGCAACTTCCAGGACGGCAAGGGCGTCTACACGTTCAACGGCAACTGGGAGGCGGCGAACTACGCCAAGAAGCTCGGCAAGGACGTCCAGTTCTTCCTCGTCCCGCCGGCGAAGGCGGGCGGCGACCACGTCGCGATGGGAGCGGCGAACTCGTTCTCCGCTGCCGCCAAGTCGAAGAACCTGGACACCGTCGCGTACTTCCTCAACTGGGTCCACACGAACGCCAAGGCGCGGCAGATCGTCGTCGACGTGACGGGCGCCGCCCCGGGCGGCGACCCGGCCGAGGCGCAGCCGAAGGTCGAGAAGGGCTCGATCACCGAGCAGGTCCTCCAGGCCGCGGCCCAGATCGGCAAGGAGAACGGCCAGGTCGACTTCATGGCGAACACCACGGCCGGCATCTACGCCGGCGCCATCATCCCCGAGTCCCAGCTGCTGGTGACCGGCAAGATCACCGGCGCGGAGTTCGTCCAGAAGGTCCAGGCGTTCTACGCGCAGGAAGTGAAGAAGTAACCATGTCCGCTGTGCAGTCCCGCACGGGCGCTCCCGCGGTCCGCCAGGATCCGTCGGCGCGGCAGACGGAACGCGGCCGCCCGCGCGGGGCTGCGCAGCGCCCGGCCGCCCGGAGACGGTCGGCCGGGCGAGGGCGGCGGATCGGCTGGCTCCTGGTCGCACCCGCCCTGATCGCGTACTCCGCGTTCGTGCTCTGGCCGCTCATCCAGGGCATCCAGTACTCGTTCTACGACTGGAACGGCATCGGCGCCTCGACCTGGGTCGGCTTCGCCAACTACCTGACGGTGTTCACCGACCCCGACCTGCTCGGCTCGATCGTCAACGCGTTCATCCTGATCGCGTTCTTCACGATCATCCCGGTCAGCTTCGGCCTCGTCCTCGCGACCCTCATCCGCTCGATGCGGGCCGGCACGTTCACCAGCTTCTCGCAGACGGTCCTGTTCCTGCCGCAGATCATCCCGCTCGCCGCCGCCGGCATCGCCTGGTCGTGGATGTACGCGCAGACCGGCGCGGTGAACCAGATCCTGAACGCGGTCGGGTTGGGCGGTCTGGCCCGCCCGTGGCTCGGCGACTACCAGACGGCGCTGCCCGCCGTCGGCCTGATCGGGTCGTGGACGCTGACCGGCCTGTGCACCGTGCTGCTGCTGACCGGCATCGGCAAGATCGACGTCTCGCTGTACGAGGCTGCCCGCCTCGACGGCGCCGGCTGGTGGCGGGAGTTCTTCACCATCACGCTGCCCGGGCTGCGCCAGGAGCTCGCCGTCCTGATCACGCTCACCGTCATCGCGGCGCTGAGCAGCTTCGACATCATCTACACCACCACGCTCGGCGGTCCGGGGCGGGCGACCCTGGTCCCCGGCATCTCGATCTACCGGATCGGGTTCACCCAGAGCCAGGTCGGCCTCGCCTCCGCGTTCGGCATCATCCTGATGCTGCTCGTCCTCGCCGTCGTCCTCCCGATCCAGCGCCTCTCGAAAGTCCGTGACTCATGATCGTCAACCCCGTGGAGAAGTGGACGGGCCGCGCGCTGCTCGCGGTCGTGCTCGTCCTCACCCTGATCCCGCTGGTCAACATGGCGTCCGCCGCGCTGCAGCCCGCCGACGTCAACCCGACCGGCCTCACCTGGCCCTCGAACCCGCAGTGGGGCAACTTCGCGGAGGCCTTCACGACCGGCCACGTGTGGGAGCTGATGGGATCGAGCGCGCTGATCGTCCTCGGCGTGGTCCCGATCAGCCTCCTCATCTCCAGCATGGCGGGGTACGCGCTCGGCAGCCTGAACATCCGCGGCGGCCGCGCGCTCCTGATCCTGTTCGTCCTCGGCCTGACGATCCCGTTCGAGGCGCTGATCATCCCGCTGTACTACGAGATGCAGTCGCTGAACGTGCTGAACACGCAGTGGGCGATCATCCTGCCGCTGATCGGCCTGTTCATGCCGTTCAGCGTGTTCTGGATGCGCGCGCACTTCGTCAACGTGCCGGCGGAGCTCTCCGAGGCGGCCCGCGTCGACGGCGCGACGATGTGGCAGGAGCTGCGCCACATCCACCTGCCGCTGGCCCGGCCCGCCCTCTCGGCGCTCGCGATCCTGCTCTTCCTCTGGACCTGGAACCAGTTCCTGCTCCCGGTCGTCCTGGTCGCGGACCCGCTCCAGCGCACCGTGGCCGGCGCCCTCACGTTCTTCCAGGGGCAGTACAGCCTCAGCATCCCGCTGCTCAACGCGGGCGCGCTGCTCATCATCATCCCGACGATCGTGGTCTTCGTGATCTTCCAGCGCCAGTTCATCCGGGCGCTGATCCAGGGCGCGGTCAAGGGCTGACGGATGGCGTTCAGCAAAGACGGTCACTGGGTCTGGGACTTCTGGCTCGCCGACGACGGTGAGCGGTACCACCTCTACTACCTGCACGCCCCGACCTCGCTCGGCGACCCGCAGCTGCGGCACCGGAACGCGCGGATCGGCCACGCGATCTCCGGCGACCTCGTCGAGTGGGAGGACCTCGGCGAAGTGCTGTCGGCCGGCGACGCCGGCGACATCGACAGCTCCGCGACCTGGACCGGCAGCGTCGTGCGGGGCGACGACGGCCTCTGGCGGATGTTCTACACCGGCTCGCGGTTCCTCTCGCCGAGCGAGATCACGAACGTCGAGACGATCGGCGTCGCGGTGTCCGACGACCTGCACACCTGGCGGAAGGACCCCCGGCTGCAGCTGCAGGCCGACCCCGCCTGGTACGAGATCCTCCCGGACGGCACCTGGCACGAGGAGGCCTGGCGCGACCCGTGGGTGTTCCGCGACAGCGCGGGGGAGGGCTGGCACATGCTCGTCACCGCGCGGGCCCGCGGCGCCCGCTCGCGCCGCGACACCGACCGGGGCGTCGTCGGGCACGCCCGCTCGGCCGACCTCCTGCACTGGACGGTGCAGCCCCCGCTCAGCTCGCCCGGCGGCGGCTTCGCGCACCTCGAGGTGCCGCAGACGGTCCGGCTCGGCGGCCGCGACCTGCTGCTGTTCTCGTGCGACGCGGCCCACCTCGCCGGCGACCGCGTCGGCGCGGCCGGAGGCGTCTGGCTCGCCGACGCGGAGTCCGCCACCGGGCCGTTCGACCTGACGGGTGCGTACCTGCTGACCCCGGAGTCGCTGTACGCCGGGCGGATCGTCGAGGACCGCAGCGGGACGCCGCGCCTCATCGCCTTCGAGAACGGCGGGACGGACGGCGGCTTCCTCGGCCGCATCACCGACCCGCTCGACATCGCCACCGATGGCGCGGAGCCCCGCGCCGTCCTGTACGTCCAGGAGAGGAACCCCGCCTGATGGCTGACATCCACGGAGACACCGAGCGCGGATACGAGCCGCTCGCCGACGCGTTCGCGGCGGCGTTCCGCGACCGGCCGACGATGGGCGCCGGGCTCTCGGTGCGGGTCGGCGGTCACCGCGTCGTCGACCTCTGGGGCGGCGTCGCCGACGAGCGCACGGGGCGGCCCTGGACAGCGGACACCCCGACGGTGATCTTCTCCTGCACCAAGGGCCTGATGTCGGTGCTGGTCGCGCGGCTCGTGCAGGAGGGCCGGCTCGACTACGCGGCACCGGTCGCGCGCTACTGGCCGGAGTTCGCGGCGGCCGGCAAGGCCGGCGTGACGGTGGCCGAGCTGCTGTCGCACCGCGCGGGCCTCTCGGCGCCGCGCGAGCCGTTCGGCATGGAGCAACTGCTCGACTGGGACGCCGCGACCGACGTGCTCGCTCGCCAGAGCCCGCTTTGGGAGCCGGGAACCGGGTACGCCTATCACGCCATCACCCACGGCTGGCTCGCGGGCGAGCTGGTCCGCCGGGTCACCGGGCGGTCGCCCGGCGACTATTTCGCCGAGCTCGTGTCCCCGATCACCGAGGACGCCTGGATCGGCCTCCCGGACGCCCAGGCCGCGCGCGTCGCCCACCTGCAGGCCTCGGCCAGTCAGCTGGAGGCAGGGGAGCAGCTCCTCGAGGCGCCTTCGGAGTGGACGGGCCTCGCGATGACGCTGGGCGGCGCTCTCCCCGCGGCGCTGGTCACGCCGGACGGCGGCTTCAACGACCCGCGAGTGCGCGCCGCCCAGATCCCTGGCGCGGGAGGGATCGCGACCGCGGACGCGCTCGCGGCCATCTGGTCCTCGACCGTGGTGGACACGGCGGGCACCCGACTGCTGGACGATGCGACGCTCGCGCGAGCGGTCGTGCCGACGTCCTGGGGCGAGCCGGTCTTCCCGACCCCCGGTCCGTGGCCGCGCTGGGGCCGCGGCCTGCAGCTCGACTCGGAGGCGCGCCGCTACCTCGGACCAGCCGCATTCGGGCACGACGGCGCGGGCGGCCAGGTCGCCTTCGCCGACCCGGAGGCGCAGGTCGGGTTCGCGTTCGTGACGAACTGGCTGGAGGCCGGCGCCGACGACCGGGCCACGACGATCGTGGACGCGCTCCGCGCGGTGCTCGCGGAGCGGGTGCCTGCGCTGTCGGACTGAGTGCGAAACGCTGGGCCGCTACGCGGTCGGCTGCGGCTCGACGTCGTCGCGCAGCGCTCGGACCATGCTCCGCAGCGCCGTGAACGCGGCTGCCTGCTCGTCCGGCGTCATCCCGCCCAGCATCCGCAGCTCCACCGAGCGCACCGCCGCGCTCGCCGTCGCCAGACTCCGCCGCCCGCGAGCCGTGAGCCGTGCCGGCAGCGCCTTCCCGACCGGGGGCGCCGCCGGGCGGGTCACGTACCCGTCGCGTTCGAGCGCCTGGAGCAGCACGTTCATGGTCTGGCGGGTCACGAACGCGCCGCGCGCCAGGTCGGAGTTCGACAGTCCGGGGCGCTGCGCCAGGAGTTCGAGGCAGGAGTAGTGGGTCACGGTCATCCCGAGCGGGCGGAGCACCTCCTCCATCGCCGTGCGGAGGGCGCTCGACGCCTCCTTCAGCGTGTAGCCCAGGGAGGTCGCGAGGTGGATTCCGTCGACAGGGGCGCTCATGTCAGTAGTCTGACATAGGCTTCGGGGTGTCAGAAAACTGACACACGAGAGGAGTTCCATCATGCCCGCCATCGGCCCCGATTTCATCTCGCTCCAGGCGCGAGACCTCGACGCGTCACAGGCCTTCTACGAGCGCTACCTCGGCCTCGTGCGCTCGCCCGCCGGACCTCCGCACGCCGTCGTCTTCGCGACGGAGCCGATCGCCTTCGCCCTCCGGGAGGTCGTGCCGGGAACGGACCTGGCGTCCGTCGCGCAGCCCGGCGTCGGCGTCGCGCTCTGGCTCCGCGCCACCGACGTCCAGGCGATCCACGACGCGCTCGCCGCCGACGGGCGCACCGTCGTCTCGGCGCCGGTCGACGGACCGTTCGGCCGCACCTTCACGTTCGCCGACCCGGACGGCTACCACGTCACCCTCCACGACCGGGGCTGAACTCACAGCCGACCGGCGCTTGACTTCAAGCGCTTGAGGTCTGTTCTGATGGGGTCATGACCGGTTTGAGCATCCAGGACGTGTCCCGGCAGAGCGGGCTCAGCGAGCCCACCCTGCGGTACTACGAGGAGGTCGGGCTCCTCGGCCCGATCGCCCGCGACGGCAGCAGCGGGCACCGGCGCTACAGCGAGGGCGACCTCGACGCGGCGCAGGTGCTCGCCTGCCTGCGCGCGATGGGCGTCGGCATCGAGGACATGCGCACGTACCAGGCGAACCGGCTCCTCGGGCACGCGGCGGCGGGAGAGCAGCGCGACATCCTGCTCCGTCACGCCGTGCGCGTCGAGGAGCAGCTCGCGACCCTGCGCACGCACCTCGACTACCTGCGCGCCAAGGCCGCGCTGTGGGACGCCCGCGCGCGCGGCGACGTCGCGGGCGAGGCCGAGGCGCACGTGGAGCTCGAAGCCATCCTTCCCCGACTCGAGGAGACCTTCCGATGAACAGCGCACCCACCATCCTGGTGACCGGAGGCACCGGCTACCTCGCCACCCGCCTCCTCGCCGACCTCCTCGGCTCCGGGGCCGAGGTCCGCACGACGGTGCGCGGACCCGACCGCGCGGACGAGGTGCGCGCGGCCGTCCGGCGCGCCGGGAGCGACGACTCCGGGCTGTCGTTCGCCGCGGCCTCGCTCACCGAGGACGACGGCTGGGACGCCGCGCTCGCCGGGATCGAGGACGTCTACCACGTCGCATCGCCGATGATCCAGACGGCGGACCCGGCCGAGGTGGTCGTCCCCGCGCGCGACGGGTCGCTCCGGGTGCTCCGCGCCGCCCGTTCCGCCGGGGCGAGACGGGTGGTGCTCACCTCGTCGTTCGCGGCCGTCGGCTACTCGCCGAAACCCGTCCGAGACTACGACGAGACCGACTGGACCGACCCGGAGACCCCCGGCCTCCCGGCCTACCCGCTGTCGAAGGCGGTCGCCGAGCGCGCCGCCTGGGACTTCATCGAACGGGACGGCGGCGACCTGGAGCTGGTCGTGGTCAACCCGACCTGGATCGCCGGACCGACGCTGACCGCCTCGGCACGGTC
This sequence comes from Leifsonia shinshuensis, assembly GCF_013410375.1. NCBI lineage: Bacteria > Bacillati > Actinomycetota > Actinomycetes > Micrococcales > Microbacteriaceae > Leifsonia > Leifsonia shinshuensis. The sequence continues at coordinate 3,895,792 of NZ_JACCFL010000001.1, read as the reverse complement.
GTCGCTGCAGCTCTTCGCGGGGATGCTCGACGGCACGATGCCGGCCGTCCCGCGGCAGCGCTTCGGCATCGCGGACGTCCGGGACGTGGCAGCGGCGCACGTCGCGGCGATGACGACCCCCGCGGCGGCGGGCAGGCGCTACCTCGTCCTCGCCGACGGGCCGACGATGACGTTCCTCGACGTGGCGAACGTGCTGCGCGACCGGCTCGGCGACGTCGCGCGGCGGGTGCCGACGGCGGAGCTGCCGGGCGACGAGCCTGCGCCGCTCGTCATCCACAACGAGCGCGCGAAGGCCGAGCTCGGATTCCGGCCGCGCCCGGCGGTGGAGACGATCGTGCAGACGGCGGAGAGCCTGCGGGAGCGGGGGATGCTCGCGGACGTCGGGAAGCGGGCGGAGGTCGCGGACCCTACCAGGGAATGACCTCGTCGAGGTGGTTCCGGAACTGCAGGCCGCCGTCCCCGACGTGCCGGTCGAGCGTGTCCACCAGCCCGGTGACGCTCTCTTCGACGGTCAGCGGTGCGCCGTCGCCGCCGAGCTCCGTCTGCACCCATCCGGGATGGAGCAGCAGGAGCGTCCGCCGGTCGGTGCGTCGGGCGTCGTAGCTGCGGATGAGCTGGTTGAGTGCCGCCTTGCTGGCCCGGTATACCTCGTGACCGCCGCGCACGTTGAGGCTGATGCTGCCCTGCCGCGAGGTCATGACCCCGATGGTGCCGTCTTCCCGGACGAGCGGCGCGAGCGCTTCCACCGCTCGCACCGGCCCCAGTGCGTTCGTGACCATGACCCGTTCGAACACATCGGTCGCGACCGCGGACGCTGGGAGGTCGGGGTCGGTGATCCCGGCGTTGACGAACAGCAGGTCGAGGCTCCCCGGAGCGAACTCGCCGCGCAGCCGTTCGAGGTCGGCCGGCGCCGTGATGTCCGCTCGGGTGACCGAGACGCGTCCCGCCGACGCCGCCGCGAGCTGGTGGAGTCCGGTCGTGGTGTCGCCGCGCACCGTCCCGGTGACCACCCAGCCGCGGGCAGCGAGCTCGGTGGCCAGCCCGAGCCCGAGGCTGCGGGAGGCGCCGATGATGAGGGCGTGGCGGAGGTGTGCGGTGTCGTCCAGGGCTGTCTCCACTCGTCAGACCGTGCTCGACCGCACGATCAGTTCCGGCTCCAGCAGCTCGTGCCGTACGGCCGTCCCCTCGTCGACGAGGATCTCGACCAGGAGCTCCGCGATGCGGTCCTTCGGCTGGCGGATCGAGGTGATCCCGAAGCCGGACTCCCCGGCCACCGGCGAGTCGTCGAAGCCGGTGACGGCCACGCCCGAACCCACCGGGATGCCGAGTTCGCGGGCGACGAGGAACACGGCCAGCGCGTGCTGGTCCGTCGCGCTCACGATCGCGGTCGGCGGGTCGTCGGAGGTCAGCAGGGCGCGGGCCGCGGCCAGCAGGTCGATGAACTCCGGTCCGGTCTCCATCACCCGGCCCGGCGCGAGCGACGACTCCAGCCCGCGTGCGGTGCACGCGCCCAGGTAGCCGAGGCGCCGGTAGCGGGTCGTGATCAGGCCGTCGGGGTAGCCGAGATAGGCCAGCTCGCTGTGGCCCAGCGAGGTCAGGTGGTCGACGGCGAGGATGATGCCCTTCTCCGCGTCGGTGTCGACCCAGTTCCAGGTGGCGCTCTCGTCGTGCGGGTCGCCGCCGTAGGCGACGAACGGGATGCCGCGCTCGGTGAGCGCGGGCAAGCGGGGGTCGCCGAACCAGATGTCGGGCACGATGAAGCCGGCCGCCATCTGTCCGTAGTAGAGGTCCTCGCAGGCCTCGATCTCGTGCGACCCGGTGGAGATGAGGGTCAGGTTGCGGCCGTGCTGCTCGCAGGTCGCGGCCAGGTCGTGCAGGAACTGGTCCATGTACGCGTCGGCGGCGAAGCGGTGCGGGCCGATCAGGTAGCCGATCTGCCGGGGGAGGGCCAGCCGGAGGCTGCGGGCGACCAGGTTGTTGCGGTAGTCGAGGGCGTCCATCGACGCGCGGACCCGCTCCCTCGTCGACTCGCTGACGATGTCCGGGCGGTTGATGGCGTTGGAGACGGTCATGACGGAGACGCCGGCGTGCCGGGCGACGTCGGCCATGCTGGGCTTGCGTTTGCCCGCCTTCTTGGGAGCGGTCATGAGTCCTTCATCTTCGCACAGTGCTGGTTACTCACTTGTAAGCATAAAAAAAGTTCGTGACTTCCGTCGGATTTTATGCTTACAATTTCGCGCACACCGTCGTCAGCCCACAGTGCAATGCAAAGGAGCATCCACCCATGAAGACAGCACATCGTGTCGTCGTGGCCCTCGCGGCCGCGTCGATCATCCCGCTCGGACTCGCCGCGTGCAGCGGTGGGGGAGCGGCCTCCACCGCCAAGAGCATCACGCTCGAGGACTACTTCACCGACGGATCGCACGACGCCCAGTACGCCAAGTGCGAGGCCAGCACCGGCATCAAGGTCAACGCGGTCCACGTCGCGGGCGCCTCGCTCATCCAGAAGGTCCTGCAGCAGGTCTCGTCCAAGACCCTCCCGGACGTGCTCATGATCGACAACCCGGACGTGCAGCAGATCGCCGCGACCGGCGCCCTCGCGCCGCTCAAGAACTTCGGGATCACCGGCTCCGGCCTCACCCCCGCCGCCGTGAAGGCGGGCACCTACAAGGGCCAGCTGTACGGCGCCCAGCCGCTCGCCAACTCGATCGCGCTGTTCTACAACACCGATATCCTCCAGGCCGCCGGGGTCCAGCCGCCGAAGACCTGGGACGAGCTGCGCAGCGCCGCCCGCCAGCTCACCGACGCGAGCAAGGGCCGCTACGGCTTCGCGATGAGCAACATCAACACCTACGAGGGCACCTGGCAGTTCCTGCCCTTCTTCTGGACGAATGGCGGCGACGAGAAGAACATCGCGACGCCAGAGGCGGCCCAGGCCCTGCAGCTCGTCCTCGACCTGCAGAACGACGGGTCGCTGTCGAAGAGCTCCATCTCGTGGGCGCAGGCCGACGTGAACAACCAGTTCATCGCGGGCAAGGCGGCCATGATGATCAACGGTCCGTGGCAGATCCCGGCGCTGTCGAAGGCGAGCGGGCTGCACTGGGCCAGCGTCTCCATCCCGGTCCGCGACGCCTCGCAGACGTCGGTCGCGCCCCTCGGCGGCGAGCAGTACACGGTGCCGCAGACCGGCAAGAAGGACGCCCAGGCGGCCGGCGCGAAGTTCGTGCAGTGCCTGATGACCCCGGCCATGCAGTCGTTCGAGGCCAAGACGGCGCAGACCGTGCCGACCGATCTCGCGGAGGCGAAGAAGTTCGGCGCAGCGAACCCGGACGTCGCCTCCTTCGTCGGCGTCGTCGCCGACGCGCGGGCGCGCACCGCTGAGCTCGGCCCGGACTGGCCGAAGGCCGCGACCAAGATCTACACCGCCGTGCAGCTCGCGCTGACCGGCAAGGCGTCCCCGGCCGACGCCCTCAAGCAGGCCCAGTCGGAGAACCAGTAGCGAACTCGACGCCAGGCGGGGGCTGCGGCTCCCGCCTGGCGAAGGGAAAGGACGAGGTCGATGACGACTCTCAACGCGGAGACCCCCGCGATCGCACCACCCGTTCGGGACAGCGGCCCCGTGGCCGGCAGCCCGCGCCGCCGCCGGTTCCGCCTCGCCCGGTCGATCAGCAAGTGGCTGTTCGTCCTGCCTGCGGTCCTGTTCGTGCTGGTCTTCTTCGGCTACCCCATCGTCAAGAACCTGGCGATGTCGTTCCAGGACTACACGACCACCACCTTCTACACGGGCGAGGCCCCCTGGGTCGGCCTCCAGAACTACATCACCACCGTCACCAGCTCGCTGTTCAGCACGACCATGCTGAACACGGCGCTGTTCACGATCGGCTCGATCGTGCTCCAGTTCGCGATCGGGCTCGGGCTCGCGCTGTTCTTCAAGCGCAACTTCCCGCTCGGCGGCTTCCTGCGCTCCCTGCTCCTGCTGCCGTGGCTGCTCCCGCTGATCGCGTCGAGCGCGGTCTGGAAGTGGATCCTCGACCAGGACAGCGGAGCGCTCAACCAGTTCCTCGGCGTCTTCGGCGTCCACCCCGTCCCGTGGCTGGTCAGCCCGTCGCTCGCGCTGATCGCCGTGATCGGCGTGAACGTCTGGCTCGGCATCCCGTTCAACGCCACCATCCTCTACAGCGGCCTGCAGGGCGTGCCGGAGGAGCTCTACGAGGCGGCGGCGCTCGACGGCGCGGTCGGCTGGCGGGCGTTCCGGCACATCACCTGGCCGAGCATCCGCCCTGTCGTCAGCGTCGTCATCGTGCTCGGCGTCGTCTACACGCTCAAGGTCGTGGACGTCATCCTCGGCCTCACCGGCGGAGGGCCCGCCAACTCCACCCAGACGCTCGCGACCTGGGCGTACCAGAAGTCGTTCGTGCAGTTCGCGTTCGGGGAGGGCGCCGCGATCAGCAACATCCTGATCGTGATCTCGCTCGTCTTCGCCGTCGTCTATCTGTACATGTCGCGCAAGGAGGTCGACGAATGACCGAGACCCGAGCCATCGTGCTCCCGAAGGGAACGCGCCCGACGCGTCCGCACGTCAAGCGGCGCTGGCCGATGACCGTGCTCGGCGTCGTCTTCCTCGCGGTGATGATCTTCCCCGTCTACTGGATGGTCAACAGCAGCCTGCAGGCCAACGCAGGAGCCGCCACGACCGCGTGGTTCCCGCTCCAGCCGACGCTCGACGGCTACGTCACCGCAATCCAGCAGCAGGGCGGCAACCTGGTCACCAGCACGATCATCGCGCTGAGCACGGTGGTGCTGACCATCGCGATCGCGACCCCGGCGGCCTACGGGCTGGCCCGGTTCCGGATGCGCGGCATGACCGTCTTCGTGTTCGCGCTGCTGATCACCCAGATGATCCCGGTCATCGTGATCGCCAACGCGCTCTACGCGCTGTTCAACGACCTGGGCCTGCTGAACTCGTACCTCGGCCTGATCCTGGCGGACACCGCGGCGCAGATCCCGTTCGCGATCCTGCTGATCCGGGCGTTCATGGGGTCGCTCCCGCCCTCGCTGGTGGAGGCGGCGCTGGTCGACGGCGCGAACAACTTCCGCGCCTTCATCTCGATCGTGGTCCCGATCAGCAAGAACGCGATCGTGACGGCGGCGCTGTTCACCTTCCTCGGGGCGTGGGGCGACTTCCTGTTCGCGCTGACCCTGACCAGCACACCGCAGGTCCGGCCGATCACGCTCGGAATCTACAACTACATCAGCGCGAACGTGCAGCAGTGGGGGCCGGTGATGGCGACGGCGGTGCTGGCCTCCATCCCCGCCGCCGTGCTGCTGATCCTCGCGCAACGGTACATCGCCGCCGGAGCCCTCGGCGGCGCGATCAAGTGAACCCGGCCGGGGCGCCCGGCCCCGGGCGACAGCAACAAGGCCGACGACAGCAACAAGGAGAGTGACGAGAAGTGTCTCATCGAATCGGAACCGCAGAAGACCCGATCCGCGTGGTCGTGTGGGGGGAGAACCGCCACGAGCAGCTGGAGCCGGAGGTCGCGGCGATCTACCCGGAGGGCATGCACACCACCATCAAGGAGGGCATCGAGGAGTTCGCCGGCGACCGCGTGAGCGTGACCACCGTCACGCTCGACGACCCGGAGCACGGGCTGACCGAGGAGCTGCTGGAGCAGACCGACGTGCTGACCTGGTGGGGCCACGCCGCGCACGCGGAGGTGTCCGACGAGATCGTCGAGCGCGTTCACCGGCACGTGCTCTCCGGGATGGGGCTGCTCGTCCTGCACTCCGGGCACTGGTCCAAGATCTTCACGAAGCTCATGGGGACTACCTGCACCCTGCGCTGGCGCAGCGACAACGACCGCGAGCTGGTCTGGACGGTCGACCCGACCCACCCGATCGCCAAGGGCATCCCGCATCCCATCGAGATCCCGGCGCAGGAGATGTACGGAGAGCAGTTCGACGTCCCCGCACCCGACGAGCTGGTCTTCATCAGCACCTTCAGCGGCGGCGAGTGCTTCCGCAGCGGGATGACGTTCAAGCGCGGCAACGGCAAGATCTTCTTCTTCAGCCCCGGCGACCAGGACTACCCCGTGTACCACCACCCGGACGTCCGGCACGTCATCGCCAACGGCGTGGAGTGGGCCGTGTCCGACCGGCCGTCCCGCCAGGTGCCCGTGCTCCTGCGCTACGAGCGGGAGGACTTCTTCAACGGACACGGCTACGCCGGCGCGCTGCACAACCGCGACGAGGTCGTTCTGTGACCGGGGCTCTCAGCGAGTCGCCCGAGCCGCTGCCCGTCGTGCTCGTGGGGGCGGGCAATATGGGCCGCCACTGGATCCGCACCATCGAGTCCACCCCGGAGGTCCGCCTGGTCGGGATCGTCGACCTCGACCTGGACCTGGCCGCGCGCGTCGCCCAGGACGAGGCGCTGGACGTGGCCATCGGGTCGTCGGTGTCGGAGGTCGCCGCACGGAGCGGAGGAGCGGCCGTGGTCAACGTCACGGTCCCCGCCGCGCACCGCCCGGTCAACGAGGAGGCGCTCTTCGCCGGCCTCCCCGTGCTCTGCGAGAAGCCGATCGCCCCGACGCTGGTCGACGCCCTCCAGCAGGCGGCGCTCGCCGAGGTGGCCGGAGGGCTGCTGATGGTGAGCCAGTCGCGCCGGTACTTCACCGAGCTGGTGCGGCTGCGTGCCATCGCGGACCGGCTCGGCCGGGTCGGCGCGATCACGACCGAGTTCTACAAGGCGCCGCACTTCGGCGGGTTCCGGGACCGGATGGAGCAGCCGCTCCTGGTGGACATGGCCATCCACCAGTTCGACATGGCCCGCTACCTGCTGCGCGCCGACCCGGTCTCGGTGTCGTGCTCGTCGTGGAACCCGGCGTGGAGCTGGTACGACGGCGACGCGTCGGCCGCCGCGACGTTCGAGTTCGACGACGGCGCCCGCTACTCCTTCACCGGGAGCTGGTGCGCGCCCGGCCGGGAGACCTCCTGGAACGGCGCCTGGCGGATCAGCGCCGAGCACGGCACCGCGGTCTGGGACGGGGACGGCGTCCCGGAGGCGGACGGGATCGACAGCCTGCCCGAGGCCCCGGACGGCCCGGAGGAGATCGCCGGCTCGCTCGCCGAGTTCGTGCGGTCGCTGCGCAGCGGCGAGGTGCCGCAGAACGAGATCCACGAGAACATCCACAGTCTCGCGATGGTGGAGGCCGCCGTTCTGAGCGCGCGGACGGGCGAGCGGGTGGACATCGCGCAGCTCCTGGAACTGCGGTACGCCGAGGCGGTGCGGACCGAGCGGCGCACGGACGTGCGGGAGCGCCTGGAGCAGTGGGGGAGCGTCGCACGCCTGCGTCTGCGCGGGGCGGCGGAGGTGGCGTCGTGACGGCCGCGCCGGCGCTGCGCGTCGCGCTCGTCGGGCACGGCTTCATGGGGGCAGCGCACTCCCAGGCGTGGCGGGTCGCGCCGCGCTTCTTCGACCTCCCGCTGCGGCCGGAGCCGGCGCTGCTGGTGGGTCGCCACGGCGCCGCGGAGTCGGCGGACCGGCTCGGCTGGGCGGAGTCGTCCGACGACTGGCGGGAGGCCGTCGCCCGCGACGACATCGACGTGGTCGACATCGTGACGCCCGGCGACACGCACGCCGAGATCGCGATCGCGGCGCTGGAGGCCGGCAAGCACGTGCTGTGCGAGAAGCCGCTCGCGAACAGCATCGGCGAGGCCGAGCGCATGGCGTCGGCGGCCGCGGCCGCCCAGGAGCGCGGGGCGATCGCGATGTGCGGGTTCACCTACCGCCGGGTGCCCGCGATCCTGGAGGCGCGCCGGCTGGTGCGGGAGGGCGCGATCGGCGAGGTCCGCGAGGTGCGGGCGCAGTACCTCCAGGACTGGCTGAGCGACCCGGCCGGCCCGATGACCTGGCGCCTCGACCGCGCGAAGGCGGGCTCCGGCTCGCTCGGCGACATCGGCGCGCACATCATCGACGCCGCCGAGTTCGTCGCAGGCGACCTGATCGCCTCGGTCAGCGGCACGCTCGAGACGTACGTCCGGCAGCGCCCCGTCCTGGCCGAGCAGCGCGGCCTCGGCGGCGTGGCCTCCGACCGGTTCGGCGAGGTGACGGTGGACGACGCGGCCTGGTTCACCACCCGGTTCGCCTCCGGCGCGATGGGCTCCTTCACGGCGACCCGCTACGCCACCGGCCGCAAGAATGCGCTCCGGCTGGAGGTCTCCGGCACCCGCGGTGCGCTGGCGTTCGACCTGGAACGCCTGAACGAGCTCGAGTTCTACGACGCGACCGAGCCCGCCGACCGCCTCGGCTTCCGCCGCATCCTCGCGACCGAGCCCGAGCACGCCTTCGCGGCCAACTGGTGGCCGACCGGCCACGCCCTCGGCTACGAGCACGCCTTCTCGCACCAGGTCGTCGACTTCGTGACCGATATCGCGGAGCGGCGGGAGCCGGAGCCGTCGTTCGCGGACGCGCTGCACGTGCAGCGGGTGCTGGCGGCGGTCGAGGGGAGCGCGGAGGCGGGGAGCGCGTGGGCGGCGGTGTAGCCGGCCTCCCGCTCACCGCCCCGCCAGCGACCCCCCGATCCCGCCGACGCTGAAGTACCGGTTGAGCACCGCGAACACCACGATCGGCGGGATCATCATCACCACCGCGACGCTCATCACCGGCCCCCAGTCGGTCTGGTTCTGCTGGAAGAACGTCTGGAGCCCGATCGGCAGGGTGTAGTTCTGGTCGGAGCGGAGGAAGATCACGGCGACGAGGTAGTCGTTCCAGGCCAGCAGGAACGCGAAGATCGCCGTCGAGAGCACGCCGGGCAGCGAGTTGCGCAGCACCACCCGGGAGAAGCTGCCGAAGACCGAGCAGCCGTCCATCCACGCCGCCTCCTCGAGGCTGATCGGGATGGAGTCGAAGTAGGCGGCCATCATCCAGATGGCGACCGACATCGTCCCGCCGACGTAGAGGATCACGACGCCGCCGAGGGTGTCGACCAGCCCGATGTTCGCGAAGAGGATGAACAGCGGGATCACCGCGGTCACCACGGGGAGCGATTGGATCACGAACAGGGTCAGCGAGAACCCCGCCACCAGCCTCCCGCGGCCCCGGGAGAGCACGTAGCCGGCCGGCGCGGCGATGACGACGGAGACGACCACCGTCGCGAGCGTGACGACGAGGCTGTTGGTCACCCAGGCGCCGAGGTCGGTCGAGGTGATCACGCTCACGTAGTTGTCGAGCGTCACGCCGGTCGCGGAGCTGCCGAGCCCCGGCTGCAGGGAGAGCAGCACGACGGCCGCGAGCGGCACGAGCACGACGGCGGTCACGACGGCGAGGAGGCAGAACCGCCACCACCGGCCGCGGTCGCCCTCGGGCCGGGGACGCCGGATCCTCGCCGGCGCGGTCTGCGGGGAGGGCGCGGTCTGCTGGGCCAGTGCCGTCATTCGATGGCCGCCTTTCGGATCTGCCGGTAGAGCGTGACGCTGACGATGACGAGCACGATCGTCATCAGGAACGCGATCGCGACACCGGGACCGGTCTGGAAGTTCTGGAAGACCGTGGTGTACGCGAGCACGACCAGGGTCTGGGTGGAGTTCACCGGGCCTCCGCCGGTGAGCAGGAAGATCGTCGGGAAGTCGTTCACGCAGAAGATCGTCATCAGGATCCAGCTGATGTAGGTGGACCGCGAGATCATCGGGAGCGTGATGAACCGGAAGGTCTTCCATCGGGATGCGCCGTCGACCCGGGACGCCTCGTAGACGGTGGTGTCGACCGAGGCGAGGGCCGAGGACATCATCATCATCATGAACGGGAAGCTGACCCAGACCTTGAAGACGCAGACCGTGACCTGGGCGAGCAGCGGGTCGGCGAGGAAGAGCACGTCACCGAAGCCCAGCGCCTTCGCCAGCAGCGGGAGCGGGCTCTGCGGTGTGGCGACCAGCCAGTTCCACGACGTGGAGGAGACCACGATCGGCACCACCCACGGGAGCAGCAGCAGAACCTTCAGGATGCCGTTCGCTGGAACGCGGGTGCGCAGCAGCAGCGCCAGGCCGAGGCCGATGATCCAGCTCCCGAAGACGCCGACGACCGTGAAGACGACGGTGAACCACGCGGCGTGCCAGAACTCCGGGGAGGTCAGCACGGTCACGTAGTTCTGCAGGCCGACGAACGTGCCGGCGTCGACCAGGTCGCCGTTGCGCAAGGACTGCTGGCCGGCGTACAGCACCGGGTACAGGTTGAGCAGCAGGAGCAGTAGGACGGCCGGGGTCGCGAAGAGGACGAGCGTGAGGGCGCTCGAGCTCAGGCGCCCGGGCGGCCGCGCGCCGGGTCGCCCGCGGCCCGCGACCGCGACGCCGCGCCGCGCGCGCCGGACGGATTCCAGTGTGGTCGGAGTGGCCATGAGCTACTTCTGCTGCGAGGTCAGGGTCTTCTGCAGGGTCTGCAGGGACTCCTTGGGGGTGGCCTTCAGCGACAGGACGCTCTGCGCCCACGTGCTCATCGCCGGCGTGCTGTCGACCAGGGTCACGTCGGCGAACAGCGCGTCGCCTCCGGGCGCAGCCCAGGTCTTGCAGATGGGCTGCCACTTCTCGATCATGGTGACCGCGTTGCGGTCGGCCTGGAACTCCTTCGTCGCCGCGATGGACTTCAGCACGGGGAGGCCGATGCCGGTGTTCTGGGTCCAGAGCGGAGCCATGTTCTTGTAGTAGTAGGTCAGGAAGTCCTCGGAGCCCTTCTGGCTGGGCGTGTGCTTGTACATCATGATGTTGTTCGGGAAGTACAGGGCGCCCTTGCCGCCGCGCGCGCCGGTGAGCGGTTCGCCCACGGTCATGTCCTGGACCAGCGGGCCGCCGAGCACCTGCGCGAGGCCGGGGCTCTCGAAGCCCATCCCGAAGGTGCCGGCCTTCCACTGCGACTGCGCGTTCGTCGTGGAGTAGCTGACGCTCCCCGGGTCCATGTAGCCCTTGCGGACCATCTCGACCACGAACTCGAGCGCCTCGATGTTGGCCGGTGTCACGCAGTCCGGCTTCTGGTCGGCATTGAAGAGGCCCCCGCCGTTGTTGATCAGCAGTCCGGTCAGGACCTGGAAGCCGTTGCCCTGGGCTCCCGAGGCGATCCCGAAGCCGTAGACGCCGATCTTCTTGAGCGCCGCGCAGACATCCAGGTACGACTGCCAGTCGGTCGGCGCCTCGACGCCCGCCTTCTCCAGAAGCGACTTGCGGTACCAGAGGACGCGCATGTCGAGGTTGTACGGCACCGCGACGTAGCCCTTGCTCGTCTTCATCGTGTCGAGCACGCCCGGCAGGAAGTCGTCGAGCATGCCGTTGCTCTTCCAGGAGTCGAACAGGGAGTCGGCGTAGGCGATGTAGTTCTTCTCCGCGAACTGGAACGCCTGCGTGCCGGCGCCGCTGCTGACCGCCGGCCCGGTGTTCGAGGCGAGGGCGGACGCGAAGGTCGTCGTGAAGTTGGACCACTGCACGGCCTGGTAGCCGGCCGCCGGGAGACCGCTCGCGGGCTTGTAGGCGAGCGTGATCTTCTTGTCCAGCGGCGAGAAGGCGGTCCCTCCCCACGGCATGTTCCAGAACTTGAGGGTCGAGGTCGCGGTGCCGCCCGGCGAGCTGCAGGCGGCCAGGGCGGCGAGGACGGCGAGTCCTCCGGTGCCGGCGAGTAGTCCCCGCCGGGAGACGGTTCCCGAGAGCAGGCCGTTCGTCATGCGTGTCTTCTCCTCCATCGGCCGGAGCGTTTCCGGCGGCTTTCTTCGTCGAACACCTGGAGAGGTGGACCATCGCCTCCACTGATTTGCGCAATTTCTTGCTGCCGGAGGGATGATTCGGCCATGCTTGCAGCCCGAAAGCGTCATCCGCAAGACGTTCCGTCTACGAAAGTTTGCGCAAGCATCGACGGCTGGATAGGCTGCGGTCATGAGTGACGAGGGTCTCAGGCGGGAACGGCCGACCCTCTCCGACGTCGCGGGAATGGCGGGGACGAGCGTCCCCACCGTGTCGAAGGTCCTGCGGGGAGGGACCGACGTGTCCCCGGCGACCCGCGCCCGGGTCATGGACGCCGTCCACGCCGTCGGCTACGCGCGTAGCCCGCGGGCGACCGCGCCGCGGTCGAGCGCACCCGAGTCCGACGCCCCCGCGATGATCGATCTGGTCGTCGACCACGTGCACGGGACCTGGGCGAACGGCGTCCTCACCGGCGTGGAGAGCGCAGCGACCGCCGCGGGCGTCGATGTCGTCATCACCATCGCCCGGCCGGACGGCAACTGGGTGTCGCGGCTGCTGCGCCGGCCCTCGCGCGGCGCGGTCGTCGTGCTGGTCGACCCGGCTCCCGGCCACTTCGCCGCGCTGGAGGCCGCGCACATCCCCGTCGTCCTCGTCACGCCGATGAGCGAGCCGAGCGCCCCCGCGATGCGCGTCGGGGTCACGAACTGGGACGGCGGCCGCACGGCCGCCGAGCACCTGCTCGCCCTCGGGCACCAGCGCTTCGCCGTCGTCGGGGGGACCCGCGCGCACCTCTACAGCCGCGCCAGGATCGACGGGTTCCGCTCCGCGCTCGAGGTCGCCGGAGGGGCCGGGCCGACGGTCGTGCACGGCGACTGGGACCGGGCGCGCGCGGCCGAGGCCATCGCCCCCGTCCTCGCCGGCCCCGACCGTCCGACCGCGGTGTTCGCCTGCTCCGACCTCATGGCGATGGGGGTCTACGACGCGGCGAAAGCGGCCGGCCTCCGCGTCCCCGACGACCTCAGCGTGGTCGGCTTCGACGACGTGCCCGAGGCGAGCTGGGGCGCGCCTCCGCTCACGACGATCCGCCAGCCCATCGCCGAGATGGGCGAGGTCGCCGTGCGGCTGCTGCTCGCGGCGTCCGATCCGGCCGCGGCGCCGGAGGCGGAACTCGCCCGGGTGGACCTGTCGACCAGCCTGGTCGTCCGTTCCTCCACGGCGCGGCCCGCGGACTGAACCGGAACGGCGAGCCGCGCCCTAGCCGCGCAGCGCCGCCAGCAGCCCCGCGTAGTCGTCCCCGCACGCCGCGCACCGCGACAGGTGGAGGGCGACCCCCGGGTAGCGCGCGGCGGCGTCCCTGCCCGCCAGCACGAGCTCGGCGAAGACATGCATGAGCGACATCGTCTCCGCGCAGCCCGCGTCGCGCCGGTCCGTGTCCAGGAATTCCCCGATCCGGGATCGAGCGCTCATGTCACCTCCTCGTCGCCGTCGTCCAGATAGTGATTAGTGACAAGGTAGCTCCGTAACTTCCTTCTCGCGTCGAAGAGGACCTTGTAGAGCGCTCCGCGCGACGTCCTCCGCGCCACCGCGAGCGCCTCCAGCGGGACCTCCTCGACCACCACCGCCAGCAGGACCTCGCGCTGCCGGCGGGTGAGCACGGTGTCGATGGCGTGCCGGAGGGCGGCGAGCAGCTCGGCCGCGGCCCCGGCCTCCTCCGGCGTGATGCCGAGCCGGTCGGGGAGGCGGTCCCAGCCGGTCGCGTCGAGGGAGAGCGTCCTGCGCTGCCAGAAGTGCCGGCCGATCTTGGTCGAGACCTCGAAGATCGCGAAGGTGTACGCCCAGGTCGCGAACCGGCTCTCCCCGCGGAACTCGTGCAGCCGGCGCAACACGCCGACCACAGCGTCGGCCGCGGCCTGATGGGCGATGTCGTCGAGCTCCGGACCGGCGAACGGCAGCGACGCCGACCGGCGGCGGACCTCGCCGCGGGCCACGCGGAGGAGCAGGTCGTAGAGCCGCGTCTCCGCGGCGCGCTGCGCGGCGCCGCCCGCGGTCAGGGAGCGGCGCCACTCGTCCGTCTCCCGGAGGTCGTCGTCCGACGGGCGCCACCGCTCCGGCTCCGCGTCACCGACTCCCATGGCTCGATCGTAGGACCTCGCGGAAAAGATCCGCGGAGCAGGTAAGCATCCCCCCGCGCGCGACACTCACCCCTCGAGCGCGCCGTGAGCGCCGCTCGGCCCAGGGCGCCCCGGGCGCCGAACGGATGGATCGAAGGAGCATCATGAGAACACCACTTCGTCTCGCCCTCGCGTCGGCGGCCGCCGTCGCCGCGACGGCCCTCTTCGCGGCGCCGGCGCTCGCCGCGCCCTCCGCGGCCGACGCCGCCCCGGACGCGGCACGCACCGGGTCGGCGGTCTTCGTGCAGACCGACGGGCTCGCGGGCAATGCCGTAGTCGCCTACGACCGCGCGCCGGACGGCTCGCTGCACCAGGCCGGGACCTACCCGACCGGCGGCCTCGGCGGTGCGCTCACCGGTGCGGTCGTGGACCACCTCGCGTCGCAGGGCTCGCTGGTGCTCGACCGCGGGCTTCTGTACGCGGTCAACGCCGGCAGCGACACGGTGACGGTCTTCGCCGTGCACGGCGACCAGCTCGTCCGGCGGGAGGTCATCGGTTCCGGCGGGAGCTTCCCGGTCAGCGTGACGGCGCACGGCGGCCTGGTCTACGTGCTGAACGCGCGCGCCGGAGGGACGGTGCAGGGCTTCGTCCGGGTGGGCGGCTTCCTCGTCCGCATCCCGTTCTCGAACCGCCCGCTCGGTCTCGACCCGACGCTCACGCCGGAGTTCACGCACACGCCGGGGCAGGTCGCCTTCACTCCTGACGGGTCGCAGGTCGTCGTCACCACCAAGGGCAACGGCAGCGCGATCGACGTGTTCGGCGTCGACCGGCTGGGCGGCCTGTCGCAGCATCCCGTGACCAACGTGGAGCCGGGCGCGGTGCCGTTCGCGGTGTCCTTCGACGCGGGCGGCCACCTGGTGGTGGCCGAGGCGGGCGCGAACGCCGTCGCGACCTTCGCCCTCGCGCCGAGCGGCGCCGTCACCCCGATCGCGGCCGCGGCGACAGGACAGGCGGCGACCTGCTGGATCGCGCGCGACGGCTCGGCCTTCTACGCGTCGAACGCCGGCAGCGGATCGCTCTCCGGCTACCTCGACGCGGGTGCGGGCGGCCTGACGGCGCTCGGGAACACCGCGACCGGTGCGGGGACGGTGGACGCCTCGGCGACCTCCGACGGCCGGTTCCTCTACGTCCAGACCGGTAAGGACGGGGCCGTCGACGGGTTCCGGGTGGACGCCGGCGGCGGACTGACGAGCGTCGGGTCCGTGCTGGTGCCGGGCGCCGCGGGCGGAGAGGGGATCGCGGCGGAGTGACACGCGGCCGCTGCTGCTCCGGCTACGGCCGCGGCAGCAGCGGCGACAGCATCTCCACCACGAGCTGCGCCGAGGTGTTGAAGCGGTCGGTCGGGTCGTGCTCGAGCTCGCTGAGCTGGAGGCCGATCACGCGCTCGGCGGCGAGCGTGCGGGCCGTGGCCACGACGGTGTCGATGGTCAGGCCGTTCGCCACCTGGTAGTCGGTGAGGACGATGCCGGGCTGCAGGACGTCGGCGGAGAAGTGCACGAACACCTCGCGGCCGGCGATCGTCGCGGCCAGCTCCTCCTGCATCCGCGGGCCGGTCGGGATGTTGCGGATGGGGGAGTTCGCGATGATGTGCTTCTCGGCCTGGTCGAGGTCGCGGGCGCCGACCAGCACCACGTTGGACAGCGCGAACTCGCCGCCGTGCCCGGACTGCCAGAGCCCGGTCGCGGCGCCGAGCGCCATGCCGCTGAGGTCGCCGGTGCGGGTGGTGGTGGGGGTGTGCAGGCAGGGGTGCGCGCCCAGCCACACGACCGCGGCGTCCGGGTGGGCGCGGGCGACGGCGGGGAGGGTGGCGAGGGCGGCCGCGTTCCTGGTCAGGCAGAACGCGCTGAAGGTGGCGGTCCGCAGGGAGTGCTCCGTCGTCTCGGCCAGCGCGTCCAGCTCCTGCCGTGCCTGGTGGAGGGCGGCCCGCCAGCCGAGGCTCCGCCCCTGCGACGCGCCCTCACCAATCACGCCGACCTTCGCCTCGATCCGCCGGCCCAGCGCCTTCGCGAGGTCGATGGTGGCCCGGCGCGCGCGGTCGTTGTGGCCGGACACGCCGTCGACGAACGCGGTGACGGTGGGGCGGCCGGGGTCGGACCCGCCGCACGCCGGCGATGCCTGCGGGAGAGGGCAGGCCGGATCCTGGTCGACCACGGTGCTCATTGTTCAGACGCCCTTCGGGTGAAGCGTGTGAGTGCGGTGAGGACACGATAGCAACAATCACTTGCTGAACAGCAAGCACATTGGACCGAGTCGAGAAATAGCCTGCGCCGAGCGGCGGACGGGTGCTCAGGAAGCGGTGCTGGTGAGGGCGGGGAGGACGGTGTTCGCGGCGTAGCGGCCGGCCCGTTCAACGGACGTTCACTTGCCTTTTGCGCTCCCGGGCGGACAATCGCGGCATGACGAGCGAACACGACAAGCGCCCCCAGGGTGCGGGGCTCCAGGACGAGGCCGTGGCACTCGAGCACGCCGCCGAGCGGCTCAGCGACCGGTTCCCCGAGGTGCCGAAGGAGGAGATCGACCAGCTGGTGGAGGAGCACTACGAGCAGTACGAGGACGCACCCGTGCGCGACTTCGTGCCGGTGCTGGTCGAGCACGAGGTCCGCGCGGAGCTGGACGGCGAGACCGGCGAAGCCGAGTAGCGGTCAGGTCTTGCCGCGCGCGGTGAGGGAGTCTCAGGATGGCGGCGTTCGACTCACTCACTGACACGAAGGAAGAGTCATGGCCGCACAACGCACGATCGTCCTCGTCCACGGCGCGTTCGCCGACGCGTCTGGCTTCGCCGGCCTGATCGGCGATCTGGAGGGATCCGGCCACACGGTGGTCGCACCGCCGAACCCGCTCCGCAGCCTCCTCACCGACTCCGACACGATCGCCAGGGTCGTCGGCGCGATCGACGGACCGGTCGTCCTGGTCGGCCACTCCTACGGCGGCGCCGTGATCACGCAGGCGTCGGCCGGGCTGAGCAACGTGGAGGCCCTCGTCTACCTGGCCGCGTTCGGCCTCGACGTCGGGGAGAGCTGCGTGAGCGCGCAGGAGCCGTTCCCGGCCCCGCTGCTCGCGACCGAGAACCAGCCGACCCCGTACGACGCGGTCGGATCGCCCGGCGGCCCGGAGGTCTACGTGAAGAAGGAGCGCTTCCGCGAGGTCTTCTGCGGCGACTCCTCGGAGGAGGCGGCCGCGGTGATGTACGCCACCCAGCGCCCGCTCGCCGTCGCCTCCCTCACCCAGGAGGCGACCGCCGCGGGCTGGAAGAACATCCCGAGCTGGTTCGTGGTCTCCGACCAGGACAACGCGATCTCGCCGAAGGCCGAGGAGTTCTACGCCCAGCGGATGGGGGCGACGACCTCCCACGTCGACGGCTCGCACACGGCGTTCATCCCGAGGCACGCGGAGATCGCGGAGGTGATCCGGGCGGCGGCGGGGAGCTGAGCGCCGCGCTCAGATCTCGACGTCGCTCCCCATCGTGACCGTCCGCAGCGCCGGCAGCCCGAACCGGGCTGCCGGGTTCGCGGCGTTGTGGGCGAGCGCGACGAACAGCGACCGGCGCCAGGGCACCATGGTGTCCTTCCGGGTGATGCGGATCGCGCCGCGGGAGATGAAGTACGACGCCTGCTTGAAGTTCGCGGAGTCGAGCGGGAGGACGCCCTCGCGCACGGCGGCGCGGAGCGCGCGCGGGATGTCGGGCTCGTCCGAGAATCCGAACGTGATGTGGAGGAACTCGATCCCGTCGTCGGCGTAGCCGAGGGGGTCGTAGTCGAAGGCGTCCTCGGCCGGCACGTGCGGCACCTGCGCTGTGCTGACCCCCACGATGATGACGTGCTCGTGCAGGACGTGGTTGTGCTTGACGTTGGCGCGGAGCGCCAGCGGGGTCGTCGCCTTGTTCGGGTGCGGGAAGATCGCGATGCCCGGCACCCTCGCCAGGTTCTTCGTGCGGATCTCCTCGATGAAGTCCGCCATCGAGCCTTCCTTCTTGAGGCGGTCGGCCTGCACGAGCTGACGGCCGCGCCGCCAGGTGGTCATCACCAGGATGACGACGGCGGCGATCAGCAGCGGCACCCAGCCGCCGTTGACGATCTTGGAGAGGTTGCCGGCCAGGAAGGTGAGCTCCAGTCCGCCGAACGCGACGGCCGCGAGCACGATCTTCCACGGCGCCCAGTTCCAGAGCGGCCGGGCGACCAGCAGGAGCAGCACAGTGTCGACCACCAGCGCGCCGGTCACCGAGATGCCGTACGCCGTGGAGAGCCGGTCGGAGGAGCCGAACGACAGCATGACCGCCATGACGCCGATGAACAGCAGCAGGTTGACGGCCGGGAGGTAGACCTGGCCGCCCTCGTGCTGCGAGGTCTGCCGGACGGTCAGCGGCGGCAGCAGCCCGAGCTGCACGGCCTGGCGGGAGAGCGAGTAGGCGCCGGAGATGACCGCCTGGCTCGCGATCACGGTGGCGGCCGTGGCGAGGATCACCACGGGGAGCCTGCCCCACTCGGGGATCAGGAGGAAGAACGGGTTCGCCCGTGCGGCCGGGTCGTGCAGCACGAGAGCGGCCTGGCCGAGGTAATTGAGCGTCAGCGCGGGGAAGACCAGGAAGAACCAGGCCCGGCTGATGGGGGACCGGCCGAAGTGTCCCATGTCGGCGTACAGGGCCTCCGCGCCCGTGATGACCAGGACGACCGCGCCGAGCGCGACGAACGCGACCAGCGGCTTGCTGACCAGGAAGGCGATGGCGTAGGTCGGCGACAGGCCGAGCAGGACAGCCGGGTACTGGACCACCATCGCCAGCCCTGCGGCGCCGATGACGACGAACCACAGCACCATGACCGGCCCGAACAGCACCCCGACCCTGCCCGTGCCGTAGCGCTGCACCGCGAACAGGGCGATCAGGATGACGGCGGCGATCGGGATGACGAGGTGCGAGACGGCCGGGACGGTGACGTGCAGGCCCTCCACGGCGGACAGCACGGAGATCGCGGGGGTGATGATCGAGTCGCCGTAGAAGAGGGCGACGCCGACGATCCCGATGACGAGGAGCGTGCCCGCCTTGCCTGCTTTCGACGCGTACAGCCGCTGGGCGAGCGCGGCCAGCGCCATCACGCCGCCCTCGCCGTCGTTGTCGGCGCGCATCAGGATCCCGATGTACTTGATCGAGACGATGATCGTGACGCTCCAGAAGATGAGCGAGATCACGCCGAAGACGTCGTCCTCCTGGGCCCTGACCACGCCGTTGTCGAGCAGGAAGACCGTCTTCAGCGCGTAGAGCGGGCTCGTCCCGATGTCGCCGAAGACGACGCCGAGCGCGGCGAGGGCCGCCGCGTACACCAGCCGCTGCCGATGGTCGGGCCTCCGCGGGGAGGGACTCCGCTCGGCCACCGTCTGCGTCGACTGCTTGTGGTTCTGGTGCACGCCGGTCACGCTACCCCCGTTGCCGCGCGTCGTGAGTCGCCGACTCGCTGAGCGTTCCGGTTGCCTTCGGGGGTTTTCTGTGAGGGTCCGCAGAGAGCGTTCACCGACCGGTCGGCGGCGGTTCACCGCGGCGACGTCCGCTGCTTCGAGGCTCGCACCTGTCCGGGGGTCGACTCACCAGTCTCAGGAGGATCTCGATGCGTTCCAGAACCCGCAAGCTCTCGTTGATCGCCGTCGGCGTCGTCGCCGCGACGTTCCTCGGTACGGCCGCGGCCGTCGCCGCGCCCGCCATCGACAACGGCTGGCCGTACGCCTCGGCGGCCAAAGCTCACGACGACAAGGCCTACACGCTCGCCGCGGTCGGCGACATCGCCTGCGAGCCGAACGACAGCGACAACGCCGGCAACCCGGCCGCGCTGAAGTGCGGCAGCCCGAGCCTCGGCGGCTACGCCGCGGAGTTCGCCACGGCTAAGCAGGCGGACGCGATGAAGCCCGACGCCGTCGCCCTCCTCGGCGACGAGCAGTACCAGGTGGGCAAGCTGAGCGACTTCGAGGGCTCGTTCGAGCAGGCCTGGGGCGGCCTCAAGTTCCTCGAGAAGCCGGCGCCCGGCAACCACGAGTACTACTCGTACACGAAGAAGGGCGACAACGAGGCCGGCCAGAACGGCACGGGCTACTTCGCCTACTTCAACGGCCACGACCAGTCCGGCGCCCCGAACACCTCGGGCCAGGCCGGCGACGACACCAGCGCGAACCAGGGCTGGTACTCGTACAACCTCGGAAACTGGCACATCATCTCGCTGAACGTGGAGTGCAACTCGGCCGCGTTCAACAACGACTGCTCCACCACGGACAACGGCCTCCTGGCGCAGGAGACGACCTGGCTCGCGAGCGACCTGAAGAGCAACCGGCAGGAGTGCACGATCGCCTACTGGCACCAGCCGACCTTCAGCGCCACCACCGCCGCCACCAGCACCGTCGCCGCGTCGGCGCCGGGCGCGGGCGGCCAGGAGGGCCAGGTCGCGGACGCCTGGTGGAAGCTGCTCTACGCCGACCACGCCACGCTCGTCCTCAACGGCCACGAGCACGCCTACGCGCACCTCAAGCCGATGAACCCGGACGGGCAGTACGACCCGAAGCACGGCATCCCCGAGTTCATCATCGGCACCGGAGGCGAGGCGCTCGACACCCTGGCGAAGAACGCGGACGGCAGCTTCGCCAACAGCAACGTCGTCACCGGCTACGACCAGGGCTACGGCACGATGAAGCTCACGCTCAAGGAGCACAGCTACTCGTACTCCTACACGCCGGCCCTCGCGGGAGCGGGTCAGCCGGCCTCGGCGCTGAACTACTCGGACAGCGGGTCGGGGGAGTGCAAGTAGTGCGGGGGTAGCCTCCCGACGTGACGGCGCGCGCAGCGCGTGAGAACGGCCCCGGCGTCCTCGTGGACCGCCGGGGCCGTTCCGCGCGGGCTCCCGCGCCTATACCACCGCGGCCGCACGAGGTGAACGGCCTTCCGCCGGAATGCGGCCCGCCGTACGGTCAGCACGCATTCGTAGAGCCGGCCGCACACGACGCGCGCCGCACACGACCCCGGCGCTGCACGCGCCGGAGAGGGAGTCCACGATGAACGACGACAGCGCAGCCGAAGTCCAGCCCGCCTCCACGGAGGCGCCGCTCTCCGCCGAAGAGCTCGCGGCGGAGTCCGCCACACCCCTCCCCGACAAGGAGGTGGCGTCGATCCTCGACCTCAACGCCGACCTGAACCTGGGACTGGGGCTCGTCGCCCCGGTGGACCTCGGCGTCGCGGCGAACGCCAACGTCGCGGCCCCGATCGAGGCCTCCGCCGGCGCCAATGTGCTGTCGGCCGGCTCCACGGCCGTCGCGGGCGCGGACCAGGCCGCCGGCATCCACCAGGGCATCGCGGCGGACGCCGTCGCCAACTCCCACCAGGTGAGCAACATGGCACCCGCCGCCGACACGACGACGGCCCCGCCGCAGTCGACGGCCACGCCCGGCACGATCACCGACGGGAACCTCCTGAACGTCAACATCAACGCCGCCGCGGACGCGCACATCGCCGCCCCGATCAACGGCGCGGTCGCCGCGAACGCCAACGTCGCTGCGCCGATCGACGCGAGCGTGGCGGCCAACATCGGCTCGATCGACAGCCAGGCGGCCGCGGTCTCGCACCAGGACGCGGCGATCGACCAGAACATCACCGGCTCGGCCGACGCGACCGCCGGGCAGCAGTCGACCATCGGACAGCCGCCCGCGCAGAAGTAACGCCGCACCACTGTGACGATCGCATCGAAGCCGCCGGCCGAGCAGGACGGGCCGGCGGAGCAGGCTGCTGGGCCGACGGAGCAGCTGGCCGGGCCGGCGCAGCGCGTCGCTGCGCCGGCCGGCGTCGACCGCTCCACGGAGGTGCTCGCCCGCGCCCACGGCGTCCAGCTGATCGGCGCCATGCGCGGTTCGGGGTACCGGGAGCCGCCGTCGCTCGCCCGCCGCGGCGACGGCCAGGTCCTCCAGCTCACTCCGCTGCTCTTCGCCATCCTCGACGAGGTCGACGGCACGCGCGACATCGCGGGGATCGCGGAGCGCGTCAGTGCGCGCGTGGGCCGGGCGATCCGGCCGGAGGACGTCGCTCACCTGGTCGACTCCTCGCTGCGCCCGCTGGGCCTGCTCACGCGGGCGGACGGCGGCGAGCCGGAGGTCAAGCGGTCGTCCCCGCTGCTCGGGCTGCGGCTGCGCAAGGAGATCACCGATCCCGACCGCACCCGGCGGCTCACCGCGCCGTTCGCGCGGCTGTTCCATCCGCTCGTCGTCGTGCCGGTGATCTGCCTGTTCGTCGCGGCGTGCTGGTGGCTGCTGATGGTGCAGGGCCTGGCCGCGGCGACCTACCACGCGTTCCAGGACCCGGGTGTCCTGCTGCTGATCGTCGCCGTGACCGTCCTGTCGGCGGGCTTCCACGAGTTCGGCCACGCGGCGGCGGCGCGCTACGGCGGCGCCACGCCCGGCCGGATGGGGATGGGGCTCTACCTGTTCTGGCCGGCGTTCTTCACCGATGTCACCGACTCGTACCGGCTCGGCCGGGTCGGCCGCGTCCGCACCGACCTCGGCGGCCTCTACTTCAACGCGATCGTCGCGGTCGCGATCGTCGGCGTCTGGCTCGCGACGCGCTGGGACGCACTGCTGCTCGTGGTGCTGACCCAGCTCCTGCAGATGGTCCACCAGCTGCTCCCGACCGTGCGGTTCGACGGGTACCACGTGCTGGCGGACCTGACCGGTGTGCCCGACCTCTTCCAGCGCATCGGCCCGACCCTGCTCGGCCTGCTGCCGTGGCGCTGGCGGCGTCCGGAGTCCCGGACGCTCCGGCCGTGGGCGCGCGCCGTCGTCAGCGTCTGGGTGCTCGTCGTCGTCCCGATGCTGCTGTTCTCGCTGGTGGCGATGGTGCTGACGCTTCCGCGCGTGATCGCCACGGCCTGGGCGGCGCTGGCGGAGCGCGGCCACACGCTCGCGCTGGAGTTCGGCCGCGGCGACGTGGCCGCCGGGGCCGCGCAGCTCGTCCTCATTCTCGCGACCGCGATTCCGATCCTGGGCACTCTCTACATCCTGGTCCGGCTGGGCAGGACCGGCCTCGTCCGGCTCTGGACGGGGACGCGCGGGAGGCCGGTGCGCCGCGGCGTCGCGGCCGCGCTCGTGCTGGCGCTGATCGGCGGCCTCGCCTTCGCCTGGTGGCCGGCGCCGCAGACGTACCGGCCCATCCAGCCCTACGAGCGCGGCACGCTCAGCGACATCCTCGCGCCGGCGTCCCTCGAGTCCGGCCGGCTCTCCGCCGGGTCGACGGGTGCCGTGCAGACGATCTGGCCGGGCACCGGCCCGCGACCGACCGCCGACCATCCGCAGCTCGCCATGGTCCTGGTCCCGCGGGACGGCCGGTCGCCGTCCTGGGTCTTCCCGTTCAACAAGCCGGCCCCGCCCCGGCCGGGCGACAACCAGGCGCTCGCGGTGAACACGACGAACGGGTCGACGCTGTACGACGTCGCCTTCGCTCTGGTCTGGGTGACGGGCGGCCAGTCGGCCCTGAACACCAACTCCGCGTACGCCTTCGCGCACTGCTCCGGCTGCACGACCGTCGCCGTGGCCTTCCAGGTGGTGATCGTCGTCGGGGAGACGCACGTCGTCGTCCCGCAGAACCTGTCGGCGGCCGCGAACTACGGGTGCGTCGACTGCGTGACCGCCGCCCTCGCGAACCAGCTGGTGCTGACGGTGAGCGGGCCGCCCGACGCCGCGACGATGAGCAGGATCGCAGCGCTGTGGGCGAAGATCATGGCCTTCTCCCACAACCTCCAGGGACTGGGGCTGTCGGAGGTGCAGGCGCAACTCCTGGTCTACGAGCAGGAGCTGAAGGACATCATCGCCCGCGATCCCGCCGCCATCCATGTGCCAGGCAGCGGACCGACGTTCGCGCCCGCGCCCGCCCCCGCTCCGTCACCGGCGCCGACCGGCCCGAACGCGCCGGGCAGCACGCCGGGCCCGACGATGAACCCGGCGCCCGCGCCGGCTCCTGCTCCGGCGCAGACGGGGACGCCCGCGCCCCAGCCCACTGGCACTCCGGCGCCGGCGGCGACGCCGACACCGGTTCCGACCGCCACGCCGTGAGGCGTGCGGTCCGCGGCGCCGGCGGGTCCGGATCGCTCGCGTCCGTCAGCATGCGGGTATTCACAGAATCGATCCGTAGCCTGTCCGTATAAATGTGACTGATTCCTCGCATCAGACAATCGCAGGTAACGACAGGGTGCCGTCATGAATACGGTGAAGCCCAGTCCGGCGCACTGGCGCGCCGGCGATGGGAGGTCATCGATGATCCACGGCACGCGACGTCGGACGAGAGTCGGCGTCATCGGACGAGTCCCGGCGAGGGCGATCGGCGTCGGCGCCGCCGTTCTCGTCGCCCTCGCGACCGCCGGCACCGGCGGGGCGGCCTACGCGGCGGGCGGAGGTGAAGGAAGCCGAGGGGGAACCTTCACGCAGACCGCGGTCATCCCGATCCCGACGCAGGGCGGGCCGCTGTTCGCCGACATCGTTTTCGGCGATCAACGCACCGGCCGCGTCTATCTCAGCGACCTGGCGAACTCGACACTCGACGTCATCGACGGCCGCACAGCGAAGCTGCTGGCCCAGGTGCCCGGCTTCACCGGAGGGCCGGCCGGCGTCCTCGCGGACGACCTCGGCCAGGTCTGGGCCGGGGACGGCGCGGGCGCCGTCAAGGTGCTGTCGGCGAAGGCGCCCTACCGGATCGTCGACTCCGTGCCGGTCGGGGCGCCGACAGCGGACGAGATCGGCTACGACCCGGTCGACCAGGTGATCGCGGTATCCAGCCCGGACGCCACGTCCTCCACCGGAGCCGCCACGCCGTGGGTGACGCTGATCAGCGCCCGGCCCGGCGCGGACGGGACGCACCGGGTGCTCGGCCACGTCGTCATCCCGGGTGCGGGCGCCGACGCGATCGAGCAGCCGCAGTGGGATCCCGCGACGCGGTCGTTCGTGGAGGCGGTGCGCTCCACCACCGACCTGCCGGACGGCGCGGTCGTCCACATCGACCCGGTGCGCGTCCGGCTGGAGAGCCTGATGCCGGTCGACGAGACCTGCCACCCGGGCGGGCTCGCCGTCGGATTGCGGGGCGAGCTCCTGCTCGGCTGCAACGACGGCGCCCCGGTGCTGATCGACTCCGCGACGGGCCGTATCCTCCAGAGCTACGCGGGCCACAACGCCGGGGGAGCGGACGAGGTCTGGTTCAACAGCGCTGACGACCGTTTCTACGCGGCGGAGGCCGGTGCGGCGGGACCGCCGCCACTGCCGCAGCTCTACCCGCCCGCGGTGATGGTGATCGACGCCAGGAGCGACCGGTTCGTGACGAACATCTCGCTGGGTCAGGGCGCGCTCGGCTTCCATCAGGTCACGGCGATCGGGAGCCCGGCGCGGGTCTTCGTCCCGGAGTCCGACGGTGTGCACGTCTTCACCGCCGCGGACGGGCGCTGACGCGATCGCAGATTCGTGCCGAATGTCGCCTTTCGCGTAACGAGAGTCGACATTCGGCACGAATCGCGGCGCGATTCTTAGGTTGAAAAATGACGTAAGTCTGTCTTAGACTGACCATGACGTCGGGGCCCTGCGCCCGTTCCTCCCCGTAAAGCCGCGGGCGAGGGCACAAACCGTCGCGTCGATCACCCGATCGTTCGGGTCTCGCGTATGCCGCTCTCGCCACTGAGGTTCCGCCTCCTCGTCACCTCCCTCCTCGCCGTCTCGTTCCTCGGGGCGCTCGACAACACCGTCGTGAGCACCGCGATCGCGACGGTCGCCGGCCGGCTCGGGGCGCTCGAGCACATGAGCTGGATCGTGGTCGGCTACACGCTCGCCAGCACCGTCCTGCTGCCGATCCTGGGCAAGCTGGGCGACCGGATCGGGCCGCGAGCCGTCTTCCTCAGCTCGGTGACGGTGTTCGTGCTCGCGTCCGTGGCCTGCGGCTTCGCGAACGGCATCGTCTGGCTGATCGTCGCGCGCGTCGTCCAGGGGATGAGCTCCGCCGGCCTCCAGCTCATGTCGCAGACGATCATCGCGGAGACCACCACACCGCGGCAGCGGCCCAAGTTCCTGGCGATCATCGGCGCGGCCTTCCCGATCGCGATCCTGATCGGCCCGGTCCTCGGCGGGATCATCACCGACACCTGGGGCTGGCCGTGGGTGTTCTGGATCAACGCCCCGGTCGGCGTCGCCGCACTGGCTCTCGCGATCGTCGCCGTCCCGCATCTCGAGCCCGGCCGGCGCGGCGGTTTCGACGTCGCCGGGTCGATCGCGCTCACCGTCGGGCTGGTGGCGCTCGTGCTCGCGGTCGCCTGGGTGGGCGATCCGGCGCAGGCGGCGTCCGCGTTCGTCGCGTTCGTCGTGGCGGCCGCCGCGCTCGCCGTGTTCTTCGTCGTGGAGCTCCGGGTCACCGAACCGCTCGTGGACCTCTCCCACTTCGCCGACCGCACGGTCGCGACCGGCACCGTCATCTCGGCGATCGTCGGCATCGGGCTATTCTCGATCACCTCCTACCTGCCCACCTACTTCCAGATGGCGTACCGGACGAGCGCGACCGTCTCCGGGCTGGTTCCGATCGCGACGGTGTTCGGGATGCTGGTCAGCAACCTCGCGACCGGCTGGCTGGTCAGCCGCACCGGCCACTACCGCCTCTACCCGCTGGCCGGCACGGTCCTCGGGGCCGCCGGCCTCGGCGCGATGGCGCTGCTGCCCGCGGGCGCCCCGCTCTGGGCGCCGACGCTCGCGATGGCCGTCGTCGGCCTCGGGACGGGCGCCTTCATGAGCCTGATCGTCGCGGTCGTGCAGAGCGCGGTTCCGCGCGCGGAGACGGGCTCGATCACGGCGAGCGTCAACCTGGTGCGCCAGGTCGGCGCGACCGTCGCCACGGCGCTGATCGGCGGTCTGATCGGCGCGGGCGTCGCCGCGCTGCTCCCGGCCGGGCTCGACGCCGCGACCCTGACACCTGCCATCGCCCACGCGCAGACCCCCGCGCTCCAGCAGGAGATCGCCCGGGTCTACCAGGGCGTCTTCGTCCCGATCTTCGTCGCGCTCGCGGCGACCTACCTCGTCGGGGTCGTCGCGTCGATCCTGCTGCCGAACCGCCGGCTGTCCGACGAGCCGGGCGCGCTGCGCGGCGCCACCACCGAGTCCATCCCCGCCTGACCCACCTGAGAGACCGCAGGAGAGCACCATGAACCCGTCCCCGACGAACACCGCCCGCACCGTCGCCGTCGTCGGCAGCGGACCGATCGGCTCCGCGTACGCGCGCCTGCTGCTCGAAGCCGTCCCCGACGCGCGCGTCGTGATGTTCGAGGCCGGCCCGCAGCTCACCGCGATCGCCGGCGAGAACGTCCGCAACATCCCCCACCCCGCCGAGAAGGAGCGCGCCCGCGAGCTGTCCCAGGGACCGCAGGCGGGCGCGTTCCGCGAGTCGCTGGGCATCCCGTCGTCGGTCGTCGTGGAGGGCATGTTCACTGCGCGCGGCGGGACGCACCTGCTCGACTTCGGCGGCGAGGGCTCAGCTCACGCGGCGACCTTCCCGGCCGCCGCGGCCTCCACCAACGTCGGCGGGATGGGCGCGCACTGGACCTGCGCGACGCCGAGCCCGTCGTTCAGCGAGCGCATCCCGTTCATCTCCGACGCCGAGTGGGAGGAGCTGATCGCGGAGGCCGCGCGGCTGCTGCACGTGCAGACCGCGGCGTTCGCCGACTCGGAGATCGGCGCCGCCATCCGCTCGCTGCTGACCGAGGAGTTCGGCAGCGAGCTGCCCGAGGGCTACGGCCCGAGCACCCTCCCGGTCTCCGGCGACCCGCAGCCCGACGGCACGATGCGCTGGGCCGGAGCCGATGTCGTGCTCGGCCCGCTCCTCGACCCGGAGGGCGGCCTCGCCGACCGGTTCGAGCTGCGCGACCTCTCGCTCGTGCGCCGCGTCGACCACGAGGACGGCCGCGTCACCGGCGTCACGGTCGAGGACCTGCGCAGTCACGAGGTCTACGCGGTGGCGGCCGACCTCGTGGTCGTCGCGGCCGACGCGTTCCGTTCGCCGCAGTTGCTCTGGGCGTCCGGCATCCGCCCGCGCGCCCTCGGTCACTACCTGACCGAGCACCCGGTGGTGATCTCGACCGTCGCCCTCGACCCCGAGGGGATGTCCCGGTACGCGTCCGAGGAAGACCTCGACCGCGAGCTCGCCCGCCGCGCGCTCAACGCCGCCGACCCGGTCGCCGCGGTGAACCGCATCCCGTTCTCCGAGCCGGGCCACCCGTTCTCGCTGCAGGTGATGTACGCGGAGAACCCGCCGTTCCAGCTCGACCCGGACCACCCCGCCGCGGGCAACCGCTGGGGCTACGTGAACATGGGCTACGGGATGCGCAAGCAGCCGCGGTTCGAGGACGCCGTGACGTTCGACGACGCCGAGCCCGACTACCGCGGCTTCCCCAACCTGACCATCGAGTACGCGCTCACCGACAGCGAGCAGGCCGAGATCGCGGAGGCCACCGAGCGCCTCCGCCGCGCCGGAAACGCGCTGGGCACGTTCGTCGCCGAGCCGCGGCTGCTGCCCAACGGCTCCAGCCTGCACTACCAGGGCACGATGCGGATGGGCGCGGAGGACGACGGCACCTCGGTCGCCGACCCGTACTCCCGCGTGTGGGGGTACGAGAACCTCGTCGTCGGCGGCAACGCGCTCATCCCCACCGCCACCACCATGAACCCCACGCTGATGAGCGTCGCCATCGCCGTCCGCGGCGCCCGGGAGGCCGCGGCGCGGCTCACCGCGGAGGCGTCCGCCGAGGCGCGGAACTGACCCGGACCAGCACCACCGAAACGAGGATCGAATGCTCGAAGAACAGTTGATACAGACCTCCGGCTTCCGCAATGTCGGGCCGGAGGGCGCGCGCACCGGATTCCAGCTGCGCGTCCGCAGCCCCTACTACCGCGGGCTCTGGGCGAACCTGATCGAGAAGCCGACCGTGACCGTCGACGGCGAGCGATTCGACGGCGACGACATCCGCTGGACGCTGCCGACCGGCCACGACACCGCGGCGGAGTTCTCGTTCGCCGAGCTCCAGGAGTCCACGGACGCGCGCTGGCCCCTCGGGCACGCCGCGGTGCTGACCGTGCCGCGTGCCGGCGGACTCTCCCGCGGCATCCACGACGTCACGCTGGAGCTGCGCTTGCGGATGTCGTACATCCCCGAGGAGCTGCAGCCCTCGATCTGGACGGCGTCGCGGAAGGCGGTGATCGTGCTGTGACCACCGATCTTCTGGGGACCACCACCGATCTGCCCTTCGGCCTCGGCGTCTCGCTGTACTCGTACACCGACGACATCGGCGTGACCATGACCGTCGAGGAGTGCATCGAGGACGTCGCCGACCTCGGCGCGACCGGCATCGAGCTCCTCGGCGAGGGCCACGTCGAGGACTACCCGAACCCGTCCACCGCCTGGATCGACGCCTGGTTCGCCCGCAACGAGCGCCTGGGGCTCACGCCGACGCTCTACGGCTCGTGGCTCGACACCCGGCGCTTCCCGGGCCGCGGCATGACCGTCCAGGAGGGCGCGGCGCAGCTGGAGCTCGACCTCCGACTGGCCTCCACCCTCGGCTTCTCGTTCGTGCGGCCGAAGATCGGCGTCATCTCCGAGGACCTGCGCGTCGACCCGATCTGGCAGGAGGCCGTCGAGCGCAACCTGCAGCTCGCCGCCGACCTGGACATCGTGATCTGCCCCGAGATCCACTGGCCGACGATCATCAAGTCCCCGGTGGTGGAGGAGTACATCGACTTCAAGGAGCGCACCGGCTCCGAGCACTTCGGCCTCCTGATCGACACCGGCGTGTTCGAGCTGTCGCCGTACCCGCGCCGGGGCGGCAGCGCCTCGTTCCGGATGGGCGACGGGTCGGCCCGGCCGCCGGTGGTGCCGTTCGTGCCGGTCTCCGACCTGGCCGACGTGATGGAGCACACGGTCTACTTCCAGGCCAAGTTCTACGAGGTGGACGACGACCTGGTCGACCACTACATCCCCTGGCGGGAGATCCTCGACGTGGTCGTGGACTCCGGCTACACCGGCTGGCTGTCCAGCGAGTACGAGGGCCACCACGAGCCCTACCGCGCGCCCGACCAGCTGCGCCGACAGCACGCCCTCCTCCGCACCATCGCCGCTGAACGCGCGGCCGCCGACCGCGCCGCCGACCCGGCGCTCGCAGACAGGAACTGACCATGCCCAACGGACTCATCGACGACGCGAGCCTGCGCGTCCACCCCGACGGTCTCGCGCTCGCGCTCACCATCCCCTGGTACCGCAGCCTGTGGCTCTCCTCGGTCAGCACCCTCCGGCTGACGCTCGACGGCGTGGCGGTGCCGGAGGAGGACCTGACCTTCGAGCTGGACGGCGTGCGCTACGCGATCGCCGACCTCCCGCAGCAGAGCGACGTGCTCTGGTACCTGCAGTCGCACCCGCTGCTGATCGTGCGGCGGGACCCGGCCGTCGCGCTCGGCGAGACGCACGAGGTCGAGCTGCACGGCGAGCTGCGCTTGCCGTACATGCAGATCGCTCCCGGTCAGGACGGCGGCCCGGGCCTCTACGTGCCCAACGTCGTCCACCAGCGGCTGACGCTCACCGCGACCGATCACGATGCCGCGCCGCCCGCGCTCGTCACCGACGTGCCGCCCGCGCCGGAGGCGACCGACGCCGACCCGTTCAAGCTAGGCCTCACCTTGTACTCTGCGAGCGCCGAGTTCCGAGCCGGCTGGTTCGACTTCGACGGCCTGCTCGACCGGGTGGCCGAGCTCGGGATCGGGCCGGGAATCGAGATCGTGGCCTCCCAGGTGCTGCCGACCTACCCGGTGGTGTCCGACGTGTTCGTCGCCACCTGGCGGGAGGCCTTCGACCGGCACGGCTTCGACGCCAGCTCGTTCGGCGCGAACCTCGATATGGGCAAGCGGCGCGACCGCGACATGACGCCCGACGAGGAGTTCGAATTCAGCGACCTGCTGTTCCGCGGCGCGAAGAAGCTCGGCTTCCCGCTGGTGCGCATCCAGTCGGCGAAGCCGGACCTGCTGCGCCGCCTGCTGCCCGTCGCCGAAGAGCTGGAGCTGAAGCTGGCCTACGAGATCCACGCTCCGCTGGGCCCGAACTCCCCGGAGATCGTGAAGGTGCGCGACGTCTACGCCGAGCTCGACTCGCCGCTGCTCGGCTTCGTCGCCGACTTCTCGTCGACCATGCACAGCATGTCGCCCACGCTGCTGCGCGCCGTGCGGCGGGCGGGTCTCGGCGGCGAGGAGGTGCTGCGCCTGCAGGAGATCTGGGCGACGGATGCCTCGATGCGCGACCGCCAGCAGGAGTTCATCGGCTACCTGAACAGCCGCGGCTTCGACCCCGGCCGGCTCGGCGCGTTCGCCCACCTGGCCTTCAACATGCACGGCCACGTCGACCCGCGCGAGTGGGCGGACATCATGCCGCAGATCCTGCACGTGCACGCCAAGTTCTACGACATCGACGAGCACGGCCAGGAGCCGGCGATCGACTACCCCGAACTGGTGAAGGTGTTCGTGGAGGGCGGCTACCGCGGCTACTGGTCGAGCGAGTGGGAGGGCCACGCGTTCGCCGAGCTCGGGGAGGTCGACCCGCTGCTGCTCGTGCGCAAGCAGCACGACCTGATCCGGGCGAGCATGCGATCGCTTCAGCCCGCGGCCGGATAGGGTGTGCCCGGATGACCGACACTGAGCCGGACCTCCGCACCCTGCCGCTGCCGGAGGCGCTCGCCTGGCTGCGTGAGCACGGCGAGCCCGCCGACCCCCGGCCGGACATCGACACGGCGTCGCTGAAGCGGCGGTTCCCGCGCCTCGCGCACGTGCGGACGCGCGACCTCGTTGTGGCGGCCCCGAGCGGCCCGCAGCCGGCGCGCCTCTACCGCGACGACACCGCGGCGCACGCGGGCGCCGCGCTCGTCTGGGTGCACGGCGGCGCCTTCATCGGCGGGCACCTCGACATGCCGGAGTCGAACTGGGTCGCGCTGGAGCTCGCCGCCCGCGGCATCCCGGTGCTCGCGGTCGACTACGTGAAGTGCCTCGGCGACGTGCACTTCCCGGCGCCGTCGGACGACGTGCTCGCCGCCTGGCGATTCGCCCGAGAGCGCAGCGCCGAGCTGTTCGGCGTCGAGCCGGGCGCGCTGCTGCTCGGCGGCGCGAGCGCGGGAGGCAACCTCACCGCGGGCGCGGCGGCACGGCTGCGCGACGCGGGGGAGCGCCTCCCGGCCGGCCTGGTGCTGGTCTACCCGGCGCTCGACCCGGACGGCGCGCATCCCGGAGCGGTCCCCGATCCGTCGTCGCCGACCGCGCAGCTCTCGCTCAACTTCGCGGGCTCGGAGGCGCGGCTGCACGACCCGCACGCCTTCCCCGGCCTCGGCTCGGTCGGCGGCTTCCCGCCGTCGCTCGTCGTCGTCTGCGAGCACGACGGGCTCCGGCCGTCCGGCGAGGCGTTCGCCGCGCGGCTCGCGAACGCGGGCAGGGACGCGACCCTCCACGTCGAGCCGGACGCCGACCACGCCCACATCAACGAGCCGTCGCACCCCGGAGCGGCGCGCACCCTCGACGCCATCGCGGGGTGGATCGCCGGCCGCTGGTGATACCGGCTCCCAGAACCGTGCCGCGCGGCCTCAGGAGTGCGCGCCCGCCCCGACGATGCGCCCGGCATCCTCGAACAGCGACCGCATCCAGGTGTGCTCCGGGTCGTGGCTGTGCACGGGGTGGTACCACAGCGCGTTGACGATCGGCGTCGGCTCGAACGGCAGCCCGACCACGCGCACGGCCGCCGCGCGCTTCGCCAGCGGGACCAGGGCCGAGTGGATGATGCCGACCCGGCGCGTGCCCGCGATGAACTGCGGGATGGCCAGGAAGCTCTCCACCACGACCTCCACGTTCGGCTCCACGCCGAGCTGCTGCACCTGCCGCTCCGCCGAGGTGAACGCCGAGCGGGACTGGTAGTTCATCACCCACGGCAGCTTCGACATCTCCTCGCGGGAGAGCGCGTCGCCGACCTCGTCGTTGGCTTCGGCCACGATGGCGACCCAGTCGTCCTGCCACAGGTCGACGAACGGCAGCTCGGTGAGGAAGCCGTGCGGGATGACCATGCCGTCCACCGAGCGGAGCCGGTTGGTCGCGTCCTCGACGACCGTCGGGTTGTGCAGCATGAACCGGAAGTGCACGCCTGGCGCCTGCGCGGCGGCGAGCTCGGAGACGACCCGGCCGATGGTCGTGAAGCCGTAGTCGGAGCCGTAGATCGAGAACTGCCGGACCGACTCCGACGGGTCCCAGGTGGCCTGGCTCTCGAAGACCCGGCGGGCGGCGTCGAGCGCGATCGTGGTGTGGTCGGCCAGCCGCAGGGCCAGCGGGGTGAGCTCGTAGGTGTTGCCGCGGCGGGCGAGGATCGGGTCGTTGAAGTGGATGCGCAGCCGCGCCAGCGAGGCGCTGAGCGCCGGCTGGCTGAGCCTCAGCCGCTCGGCCGCCCGGGTCACGCTCCGCTCGGTGAGGAGGGCGTCCAGCGCGATCAGCAGGTTGAGGTCGAGCCGCGACATCAACGGGTAATCGGTCACGACGATGTGATCCTTTCCTACGCGGAGGCGGGCGATTTCACTATAACCACGCGGCCATCGGGCGGGGTCGCGGCCGGTGTCTCGATCGCGTATCGACCCAGCTTATGTCTGGGATAAGCAGAACTACCGTTGTTTATCTGCTTTAGCGCTGCGAGACTCGAAAACGCCCCCGAGGCCGGCGACGCAGCCGCCGCCTCCCCGACAAAGAAGTCTTAGAAGAGGTCAATCCGATGAAGCAATCACGCAGGAGCCGCGCTTCGCGGCTCGCCTGGCTCGCCATCCCTGTCACCGCGGGCCTCCTGCTCGCCGGCTGCTCCTCCAGCGGCACCTCGTCCGCCAAGGAGCCGCAGACGATCACCTTCGCCTTCGGCGCGACGAACGACCAGGACAAGGCCGCGTACACCGGCCTCGCCAACGCGTTCATGGCCGAGAACAAGGGCGTCACCGTCACCACCGAGAACCTCCCCACCCAGAGCTACGGCACGACGATCGCCACCCGCGTCCAGGGCGGCAACGCGCCGGACACCTTCTACGCCGAGGGCGGCACCGGGCAGGCCCAGTCGGTCATCCCGTTCGCCAAGTCCGGGCTGGTGCTCGAGCTCGACGACCCGGGGCTCACCTCCAAGATCCCGGAGGCCGCCAAGAGCCTGTGGACCTACAACGGCAAGACCTATGGCGTCCCGCTCGGCACCCAGCTCAACGGCGTCATCTACAACGACGAGCTCGCGAAGTCGATCGGCGTCAACATCGACGCCACGACCAGCCTCGACGACATCATCGCCCAGTGCGGCAAGGCCCGTGCGGCCGGCAAGACCGTCTACGGCCTCGCCGGGTCGACGTTCCAGAACAACGGCATCCTCGCCGTCGCGCTGGCCACCTCGACGGTCTACGGCCCGAACAAGAACTGGAACGCCGACCGCGCCAAGAACAAGGTCACCTTCGCCGGCACCAAGGGCTGGACGACCGCCCTCGAGTCGATCAAGAAGATGTACGACGCGGGCTGCTTCCAGGACGGCGCGACCAGCGCCGGATTCGACGCGCTCACCAACGGAGCGTCGTCGGGCAAGATCCTCGGCTTCTTCGCCCCGAGCGCCGCGGCCGAGCAGATCATGCAGGCGGCCGGCGGCCACGTGAAGCTCGTCACCCTCCCGATCGGCGCGCCGCAGGGCACCAAGACCTACCTGTCGCTGAGCGAGGACCAGGGCGTCACGGCCAGCGCCAAGACCAAGAGCCCGAAGCTGGCCGAGAACTTCCTGAAGTTCATCATCTCGGACAAGGGCCAGGAGGCGTACTCCAAGCTCGTCGGGACGATCCCCGCGAACGCGAGCAAGACCTCCGCCCTGCTGCCGCAGTACGCCGGCATCCAGGACCAGCTCGCCAAGGACGACGTCCGCGGCTACGCCCCCACCGAGTGGCCGAACGCGAAGATCTACACCGACCTCGGCAACGGGGTGCAGGGCATCCTGACCGGTCAGATGACCGTCAAGCAGGTGCTGCAGCAGATGGACACCGACTGGGGTTGATCCGGTGACGCGGGCGGCCGACCCTGCAGAGGGCCGGCCGCCCGAATCCGGGTGGAAGGAACGAATCGATGACGACGCAGTCAGAGGTGCGGAGAATGACCAGAACACAGCCCAAGGCGCAGGCCGATGCGCAGAGCCCGGCCGAGGCGCAGAGCCCGGCCGAGGTGCAGGCTCCGCGCCGTGTCCCCGGCAGGAAGCCGTACCGGGTGAAGCTCGGCAGCTGGTGGTGGGCGCTCCCGGCCCTCGTGCTGATGATCGTCGTGATCTACCTGACCACGATCGCCGGCGGCTTCTTCGCCTTCACGAACTGGTCGGGCCTCGGCCCGTTCGACTTCGTCGGCCTCCAGAACTTCGTCAAGATCTTCCAGACCCCCGAGCTGATCGGCTCGTTGTGGAACACACTGTTCCTGGCCTTCGGCTTCCTGGTCCTCACCAACATCTTCGGACTGCTCTTCGCCCTGGCCCTCAACCGGACGCTGAAGTCGCGGTACGTGCTGCGGACGCTGATCTTCATGCCGGTGGTCGTCAGCCCGATCGCGGTCTCCTACATCTGGAAGTTCATCTTCGACTACAACGGCCCGCTCAACCAGGCGATGGCCGCGGTCGGCCTGCCCAAGCAGAACTGGCTGGCCAGCCCGACCCTGGCCATCTGGTGCGTGCTGATCGTCATGGTCTGGCAGAACATCGGCTTCGTCATGGTGATCTACCTGGCCGGCCTCGCAACGGTGCCGATCGAGATGGAGGAGGCGGCCGCGCTCGACGGCGCCAGCACCTTCAAGCGGTTCCGGTACGTCGTCCTCCCGCAGATCCAGCCGTCCGTCGCCATCGCGACGACGCTGACGCTGATCCAGGGACTGCGGGTCTTCGACCAGGTCGTCGCCCTCACCGGCGGCGGACCGGCCGGCGCCACCCAGACCCTGGCGCTGGAGGTCTACCAGCAGGCGTTCACCTATCAGGAGTTCGGCTTCGGCGCCGCGCTGGCGCTCGTGCTGAGCCTTCTCATCCTCATCTTCTCCATCGCACAGCAGTGGGCGACCCGCGACCGCTCCGCCAAGGAGGCGTGAACCGTGTTCCGTTACACCAAGAAGACGCTCACCATCGAGATCATCACGCTGATCGCCGCGGCCATCATGCTGCTCCCGTTCTGGATCCTGCTGGTCGGGTCGCTGAAGACCCTCCCGCAGATCCTGGACACGGCCGCGGTCGCGCCGCCGACGAGCCCGACGTTCGACAACTTCATCCAGCTGCTCTCGCCTGCGTCGTCCTCCTCGGGGAACATCTGGGCCGGTCTGTTCTCGAGCGTCATCATCACCGCGGGCTCCATCGTGCTGCTGGTCGCCCTCGGCTCGGTCGCCGCCTACGGCATCGCCCGGTCGACCAGCAAGTGGAGCCGGCGCTCCTTCTATCTGTTCCTGGTGGCGATCATCCTGCCCACCCAGCTCGGCACCCTGCCGCTCTACATCGGCGCCCGGACCGTCGGCCTGGTCGGCAACCCGTGGGGCATGGTGCTCATCTATACGGGGATGCTGCTGCCGCTGTCGGTCTTCCTGTACGCGAACTTCTTCCGCAACCTGACGCCGGAGTACGAGGAGGCCGCGATCATCGACGGCGCCAACAGGTACCAGGTGTTCCGCAGGGTCGTCTTCCCGCTGATGTCGCCGGCCACCGGAACCGTGGCGATCCTCGCCGGGCTGATCGTCTGGAACGACTTCTTCACCTCGCTGATCTTCCTCAACGGCACTCCCTGGCAGACGCTCCCGGTCGTCATGTACAGCTACGTGGGCTCCTTGGTGTCGCAGTGGAACCTGATCTTCGCTGTGGTCATCGTCTCGATGATCCCGATCCTCGCGTTCTACGCCTTCGCGCAGAAGAAGTTCATCCAGGGCTACGCCGGCGGGCTCAAGGGCTGACGATGACCGACGCTCCGCCGTCCGCTCCCGACCTCGAGGACCGGACCCTCCCCAACCCCGTGCTGCCCGGCGTTGACATGGAGCTGATCGAGCGCATGACCTGGGA
Source organism: Leifsonia shinshuensis (assembly GCF_013410375.1). Classification (NCBI taxonomy): domain Bacteria; kingdom Bacillati; phylum Actinomycetota; class Actinomycetes; order Micrococcales; family Microbacteriaceae; genus Leifsonia; species Leifsonia shinshuensis. The sequence goes on along the minus strand of NZ_JACCFL010000001.1, from coordinate 3,858,799 downwards.
GCAGAAGCTGCTCCAACTGCAGATCGTGTGGCGGCCCGACGCCGCCGAGCGCGAGGCGCTGATCCGGCGCGGCATCGGCTCGACGTTCTGGCCGCCGAGTGCGGAGGAGACCGACGCCGCCCAGCGGATCGCGGTGGAGGAGACCGAGCTGGGCATCCCGCTGCTGGTCGGCCTCGACGTCATCCACGGACAGTTCACGATCTTCCCCACACCGCTGGCGCAGGCCGCGAGCTTCGACCCGGCGGTCGCCGAGCTCGACGCCCGGGTCTCCGCGACCGAGGCGCGCTCGGCGGGGGTGAACTGGACCTTCTCGCCGATGGCCGACGTGACGCGGGACCCGCGCTGGGGACGGGTGGTCGAAGGCTTCGGCGAAGACCCGTACCTGTCCTCCGTCTTCACCGCCGCGAAGGTCGCCGGCTACCAGGGCCGGGACCTCTCGGCCGGGGATGCGCTCGCGGCCTGCCTCAAGCACTTCGTCGCGTACGGGGCGGCGGAGGCCGGCCGGGACTACAACACGACCGACGTCTCCGCCCGTCGTCTGCGCGAGACCTACCTCGAGACCTTCCGGGCGGGCGTGGAGGCCGGCGCCGCAACCGTGATGGCCGCCTTCAATGCGCTCAACGGCATCCCGATGCACGCGAACCGGGAGCTGCTGACCGGCGTGCTCAAGGAGGAGTGGGGCTTCGAGGGCGTCGTCGTCGGCGACGCCGACGGGGTCGCCCAGCTCGTGAACCACGGCATCGCCGCCGACGAGCGCGGCGCCGTGATCGCCGCGATCGAGGCCGGGGTCGACATCGTCATGGGCGGGTCCCTGCTGGTGGACGCCGACGGCGCGGCGCTCGTCGCCCCCGATGAGCTGTCGGCCGCGCGGGTGGACGACGCGGTGCGCCGCGTGCTCCGCCTCAAGCAGCGGCTCGGCCTGTTCGAGCACCCGTACATCGCAGCCTCCGGCGGCGCTGCGACCGAGCGCTACCGTGACCTCGCACGTCAGGCGGCCGAGCGCTGCGCCGTGCTGCTGACCAACGGCGGAGCCCTCCCGCTCCCGGCGTCGGGCCGGGTCCTGCTCGCCGGACCCTACGCGCGCAGCCTCGACCACCTCGGCGCGTGGGTGCAGCACTTCGCGTCGCCGGTGCGGGAGACGCTGGCCGACGCGCTCGCCGCGGAGCTGCCCGGCGTCGACTGGGAGGTCGTCGACGGTTGCGGCTTCTTCGACGCGACCGAGGCCTCCCTCGCGGAGGCCGTGGAGCGCGCCGCCGACGCCGACCTGGTCGTCCTCGCCGTCGGCGAGCCGAGCCGGATCTCGGGCGAGGCCAGCTCGCGCTCCGACATCACCCTCCCGGAGGGGCAGCGTCGGCTGATCCATGCCCTCGCCGACGCCGGCGCGCGCGTCGTGGTCGTGCTGGCGACCGGGCGCCCGCTCGTCGTCGAGGACTGGGTCGAGCGTGTGGACGCGCTCCTCTGCGTCTGGCACCTCGGCTCGGAGGCGCCCGCCGCGATCGCCGCGACCCTCTCGGGACGCGTGAACCCCGGAGGGCGCGTGCCGATGACCTTCCCGCGCGCGGTCGGTCAGGTGCCGATCCACTACGACCATGAGCGCACCGGCCGGCCGCCCCGGACCGGGGGCGCGCTGCTCGCTGGCGGACCGATGACCGAGATCACGGGGCCGAACAACACCGACGACTACTACACCTCCAAGTTCCTCGACCTCCCGCTCGGGCCGCGCTTCGACTTCGGGCACGGCCTCAGCTACACGAGCTTCGAGCTCGACGGGCTCGCGCTGTCCCGCGACGTCGTCGGCGCCGCCGAGCTGGAGGCCGGGATCGAGGCGAGCGTCACCGTGCGCAACACCGGCGACCGCGCCGGGGACGACGTCGTGATGCTGTTCGTCACCGACGAGGTCGCGTCCGTCACCCAGCCCGTCCGTCGCCTGCGCGGCTTCACCCGTGTGACGCTCCAGCCGGGGGAGTCCACCCGGGTCGGCTTCCGGATCGACGGCGACGACCTGCGCTTCTGGGACGACGGCGACCGCCGCGTCCTGGAGCCCGGCGACTTCACGATCACTGTCGGCGACGGCAGTGCCGAGCAGCGGCTGAGCCTGCGATTGGAGCACACCGCATGACCATCGACCGACTCCGCGACGTCGTGACCGGCGCCGTCCCGAACGCGATCATGCCGCTGTTCTGGCAGAAGGGCGGCCCCGTGGAGGTCGTGCGCGAGGAGATGGAGCGGATCGGCGACGCCGGGATCGGCGCCGTCATCCTGGAGGCGCGCCCGCATCCGGAGTTCCTCGGCGACGGCTGGTGGCGCGACGTCGACGCCGTGCTGGAGATCGCCCGACGCCGCGGGATGAAGGTGTGGTTCTTCGACGACGACACCTTCCCGACCGGGCACGCCGGCGGTGCGGTGGAGGACGCCCCGGCCCGGCTGCGCCGCAGGTTCCTGACCGAGCGGCACACCGACGCCGTCGGTCCCGCGCGTGGCGCGTCGTTCATCGTCGACCGGCGGAAGTTCTGGGGGCCCGAGGCCGCGCAGGACCCCGGGCAGCTGCTCCGGGTCGTCGCCTACGAGCGCGCCGAGGACAGCGGCGAGCTGATCGGCGACGGGGTGGACCTCACCGGCCGCATCGTCGACGGGGTGCTGCACTGGGACGTCCCGGACGGCTGGTGGCGCGTGTTCTTCCTCTCCGTCTCCGGCGACGGGGGCAGCGAGCCTCACGCCCGCCACATCGACTACCTCGACGCCGCCTCCACCCAGCTGCTCATCGACTCCGTCTACGAGCGCATCCACGCCCGCTACGCGGACGAGTTCGGCAGCACGATCGCCGGCTTCTTCAGCGACGAGCCGGGGCTCTACAACGATCCGGACACCTTCGACTTCGGCTCGCAGCTCGGCAAGCCGGTGCCGCTGTCCTGGAACGACGAGGTCGCCGCCCGGCTGGACGCACGGCTCGGTGCGGACGCCGGCCTGCAGCTGCCGCTGCTCTGGTCGCCCGCGGGAGGCCGCGAGCGCGAGGTCCGCTACGCCTACATGGACGTCGTCACCGCCCTCTACTCGGAGAACTTCGGGCGCAGGCTCGGCGACTGGTGCCGCGCACACGGCGTGGAGTACATCGGCCACGTCATCGAGGACAACGGCGCGCACGCGCGCCTCGGCCCGGGCGCCGGCCACTACTTCCGCGCGATGGCCGGGCAGGACCTGGCCGGAGTCGATATCATCGGCGGCCAGGTCGTCCCCGGGTTCTCGCGCGGCCCGTTCGGCAACCTGACCGGAGCGGCGGACGGCGAGTTCTTCCACTTCGGGCTCGCCAAGCTGGCCTCGTCGGCCGGGCACCTCGACCCGCTGAAGCGCGGGCGCTCGCTGTGCGAGACGATCGGCGCCTACGGCTGGTACGCCGGCCTCCGGCTGTTCACCTGGCTGACCGACCACCTGCTGGTCCGCGGCGTGACCCACGTGGTCCCGCACGCCTTCTCGCCCGCTCCGTTCCCCGACTTGGACTGCCCACCGCACTTCTACGCGCACGGCAACAACCCGCAGTACCCCTACCAGGCCGAGCTCAGCGCGTACACGAACCGGCTCAGCCACCTGCTGCAGGGCGGCACGCACGTCGCGCCCTTCGCGGTGCTCTACCACGCGGACGCGGAGTGGCTCGGCGACGCGATGCCGAGCGAGCGCCCGCTCCGGCTGCTGATGGAGGCCCAGCTCGACGCCGACATCGTCCCGGCCGACGCCCTTCCGGCGGCCGCGGTGGACGGCACCCGGCTGACGATCGGCGTGGAGCAGTACGACGCGCTGATCGTGCCGGGCAGCGCCTACCTGCCCGCGCACGTCGCGCGGGAGCTGCTGCGGCTCGACGACGCCGGAGCGCCCGTGGTCTTCGTCGGCTCGGTGCCGGAAGTGTCCGGTGCCGGAGTGGAGGCCACCGCGCTCAAGGTCCGCTTCCGGCCGGTGTCGCAGAAGCGGTTCGTCGACTCCGTGTCCGCGATGACCGACCGCGCGGTGCGGCTCGACCGGGCAGCGCCGTCGCTGCGCGTGCTGCGTCGCGACCTGGGCGAGGCGGACGTGCTGATGCTCGTCAACGAGTCCGTGCGGGACACCGTCCGGACCACGGCGACGGTCCCGCGTGCGGGAGAGGTTGTCGCTGTCGACGGGTTCACCGGGCGCCTGACGGCTGTTCCGAGCGCGAGCGACGGCCGGGCGACGCGCGTCGGGATCGACCTCGCGCCGGGGACCGCCGTCGTGCTCGTGGCCGGCGCGCCGGCCGCGTGGGACGGCCTCCCGGTCGCGCCGGCCGTCGAGCGCGGGACCGCCGCTCCGATCGAGCCGGCCTGGTCGGTCGCCATCGCGACGGCGGGCGAGGCCGCGTTCACCCCGTGGCGCGAGCTCTCCGGACTCCGGCCGCTCAGCGACCCGGACCTGCTGCCGCGCTTCGCCGGCACCGCCCGGTACACCGCGACCTTCGGCGCGGAACCCGACGGCCTCCCGCACGCGCTCGACCTCGGCGCGGTGTTCGAGCTCGCGGCGGTCCGGCTCAACGGGGTCGACCTCGGCCGCCGCATCGCGCCGCCGTACGTCTTCGAGGTGCCGGAGGGCGTCCTCGGAACGACGAACACCCTCCAGATCGACGTCACCAACACCCTGGCCAAGGCCCAGCCGGACTTCTTCTCCGCGTTCGCGCAGCAGGAGCCGAGCGGGCTGCTCGGGCCGGTCACGATCGCGCCGCTGCTCCCGGTCGGGCGGGACGCGGCAGAGCGGGGCGCCGCATGACCGGCCGGCGCGCCGACTTCGAGCGCTTCTGCGACCTCTTCTACACGCGCAAGCGCGTCGCTGACGCCTTCGCCTTCCTGGTCTCCGACGAGTACCGGCAGCACAACCCGAACATCCCGGACGGCCCCGCTGCCGCGGTGGCGGCGCTGACGCCGAAGTTCGACGGCAGCCCGGACGCGCGCTTCGAGATCCAGCGCATCCTCGTCGACGGCGACCTCGCGATGGTGCACGTCAAGGCATCCCGACCCGGCGCACCGGACGCCGCGGTCGCGGACATCTACCGATTCGAGGACGGCCGGATCGTCGAGCACTGGGACGTGCTGCAGCAGGTCCCCGCGCATGCCGCCCACGACCACCCGATGTTCTGAACAGGAGAAGCATGTACCAGCTCGCACCCAACATCGAACTGCTCTTCACCGAGGCCGGCGACTACCACGACCGCGTGCGCGCGGCCGCGGCGGCGGGCTTCACCGCCGTGGAGATGTGGGGCCCGACCGGCGTGGACGCGCCGGCGACGCCCAAGAACCTCCCCGCGCTCAAGGCCGCCCTGGAGGAGACCGGCACGGCGCTCACCGCCCAGCTCTCGGAGCCGCGCACCCAGTTCATGATCCCGCCGTGGGACCACTCGGAGTTCTACCGCAAGCTCGACGAGGGCGTCGCCATCGCGCAGGACCTCGGCTGCCCGCGCATCGTCGTCGGCAGCGGCACGGGCTTCGGGGGCTGGAAACGTCAGGTCCAGCTGGACAAGCTGATCGAGATCTACCAGAAGGCGATCGCGCAGATCGACGGGTCCGGCATCACGCTGGCGCTGGAGCCGGTGAACGTCCGGGTCGACCACCCGGGCTCCCTGCTCGACCGCACCGCGGAGGCCGTCTACGTCGCCCGCGGCGTCGACTCCCCGTTCTTCGGCGTGCTCTACGACATCTATCACTCGGCCGTCGAGGGCGAGGACATGGAGGCCGAGCTCGCGAACGCGGGCGACCTGATCGCCTACGTGCAGCTCGCCGACGCCCCCGGCCGCGGCGAGCCGGGCTCGGGCGACCTCGACTGGGCGGAGCGGCTCGGCATCCTGCGCGCCTCCGGCTACGAGGGCCCGATCGGGCTCGAGTACTACCCGACCCGGGAGTCGGCGGCCTCCGTCGCGCTCATCCGCGAACTGGCGGCGGCGGCATGAGCCGGTATCCCGAGGCGGTCGACGTCGCGATCGTCGGCAGCGGCCCGACCGGCGCGGCCTACGCGCGCATCCTGAGCGAGGAGGCGCCCGGCGCGACGATCGCGCTGTTCGAGGTCGGCCCGACCGTCTCCGACCCGCCGGGCGCGCACGTCAAGAACATCGAGGACCCCGCGGCCCGCGCCGACGCGCAGGAGCGCTCGGAGGGTCCGGGCGCCGGCGCCGACACCGTGAGCTCGCCGGGCGCTGTGAAGGCCGGCCAGCGCCGCGCCCGGCCGGGCACCTACCTGCTGGAGGAGGGCTTCCAGGAGCCGGGCGAGGACGGCATGCCCGTCGTCGCCTTCTCCAGCAACGTCGGCGGGATGGGCGCACACTGGACCGGCGCCTGCCCGCGGCCGGGCGACAGCGAGCGGATCGCCTTCCTGCCCGACCTGGATGCGCTTCTCGACGAGGCCGACCGGCTGCTCGGCGTCACCACCGACGCCTTCGACGGTGCGCCCTTCACCGCGCTGGTGCGCGAACGCCTCGCGGCGGCCGTGGACGACGGGAGGCCGGCCGCCCGGCGCGTGCAGCGGATGCCGCTCGCGGTGCACCGCCGCGACGACGGCAGGCTGGTGTGGTCGGGGTCGGACGTGGTGTTCGGCGACGCGACCCGCGCCAACGAGCGGTTCACGCTGTACGACGACTCGCTCGTCACCCGGGTGCTGCTGGAGGACGGCCGCGCGGCGGGAGTCGAGGTCCGCGACCGGCGGACCGGCGAGGTCCACACGATCCGGGCGCGCTTCGTTGTCGTTGCGGCCGACGCGCTGCGCACCCCGCAGGTGCTGTGGGCCAGCGGCATCCGCCCGGCCGCGCTCGGCCGGATGCTCAACGACCAGACGCAGATCGTCTACGCGACGCGCATCCGGGACGCCGCTGCGGTGGCCGCGGCTGCGTCGGAGGCCACGACCGCCGGAGGCTTCGGCGCCGACGAGATCGGCGCCGACGAGATCGGCGCCGACGAGGTGATCGACGGCCCGATCAGCGAGCGGAGCGGCGTCAGCTGGGTGCCGTTCACCGACGCGGTGCCGTTCCACGGCCAGGTCATGCAGCTCGACGCGTCGCCGATCCCGCTCGCGGACGACGACCCGGTGGTGCCGGGCTCGATCGTCGGCCTCGGCCTGTTCTGCGCCAAGGACCTGCAGTGGGACGACCGCGTGGAGTTCCGCGACGACGAGCGCGACTGGTACGGGATGCCCGCGATGCGCATCCACTACCGGCTCACCGACCGCGACCGCGCGGCGATCGAACGCGCGCAGGACGAGATCGTGGCGCTCGCGAAGGCCGTCGGCGACCCGATCGGCGACCGGCCGTTCACCATGCCGCTCGGCGCCTCCCTGCACTACCAGGGCAGCGTGCGGATGGGGGAGACCGACGACGGTCGCAGCGTGTGCGGACCGGACAGCGAGGTGTGGGAGGCGCCCGGCGTCTTCGTGGCGGGCAACGGGGTCATCCCGACGGCCACCGCCTGCAACCCGACGCTGACCTCCGTGGCGCTCGCGGTGAAGGGCGCCCGCCGGATCGCGCGCGAACTCGCCGCCAGCGGTGACGAGGTCTTGTCTTTTGCAGCAAACCAACATTAGTGTGTAGAAACACGGAATAAGTAGTCAAGGAGGACTTCGTGATCCCCGATCGCATCATCGAGCAGGGAACGCTCAGGACCACCGGCACGCGTGCCGCGGTCGACGTGCGCATCCCCTGGTACCGTGCGCTCCCGGCGTCCTGCATCGCAGGCGCCTCGCTGTCCATCGACGGCGTGCCCGCTCCGGCCGAGACCCTCCGCTGGGAGCTCAACGGTCAGGAGCGCACCTTCGACGAGATGAGGGACGACACCGAGTCGTGGTGGTTCCCGCTCGACTCGGCCGTGCTCTCCGGCGACCTGCCGGTGGCGGCGGACGGCCGCGAGCACGAGGTCTCCGTCGACCTCACCGTGTACATCCCGTACATCGTCATCGGCGACGACGAGGTGCTCCACATCGAGGAGCACGACACCAAGACCATGAAGGCGGTGACGGCATGAACGACGCAGCGACCACCCTCGGATCGCCGATCCAGGGAGTGACCCTCTACAGCTTCACGCGCGCCTTCCACGGCCGCGAGTACGACCTCGAGGGCCTGATCCGCAAGGTCGCCGCCGAGGGCTACGGCCCGGGCCTGGAGATCATCGGCTTCTCGAGCTTCCGCGGCTTCCCCGCGATCGATGACGCCTTCGCCGGCCGGTTCCGCGACCTGGTCGACGAGCTCGGGTTGGTGACGACCTCCCTCGCGATCAACGCCGACATCGGCATCCACCGCGACCGCCTGCTGAACCAGGACGAGCTGATCGAGTACATGCGCCGCCAGATCGAGGCGGCCGCGAAGCTCGGCTTCCCGATCGCCCGCGTGCAGATCTCGATCACGCCCGACTCGATGGCCGCGCTCGCTCCGATCGCCGAGCAGTACGGGGTCACGCTCGCGCTGGAGGTGCACGCCGACCAGTACGCGTCGCACCCGCGCATCCTCGCCCTCCGCGACCGCTACGAGGAGGTCGGCTCGCCGTTCCTCGGCTTCACCGCCGACTGGGGCGCGACGACCGTCGGCTTCGCGCCCTCGCTGCTGGAGGCCTACCGCCGCCGCGGCGCCACCGACGAGCTGCTGGGCAAGGTGGTCGACCTGTGGAACGAGTTCTACGAGGCCGGACCGCCCGCCGACCAGGCCGACCACGGGCAGCGCTTCGGCCGCTTCATCGGCCTCGCCGCGCAGAACGGCCGCCCGGACCTCGGCATCGACTTCGGCATCAACGGCACCGGCCTGTTCGGTCCGGCGCGGGTGGACGACTGGCTGGAGATCATGCCCTGGATCAAGCACGTCCACGGCAAGTTCTTCGGCATCGACGAGAACGGCGAGGAGCCATCGGTGCCGGTGCGCGACCTGATCGCCCTGCTGGTGCGCAACGGCTACAACGGCGCGATCTCCAGCGAGTACGAGGGCTGGCACTGGAACTACTGGGAGTCGCCGTTCGACATCATCCGCGACGAGCAGGCCGTGCAGCGCTCGGCCGCGCAGAACGCCGGCAGCCGCATGGTCACCGACGCCGCGGAGGCACGCACACAGCTGAAGAACTGGCTGCCCACCACCGAAGGAGCGAAGGCATGAGCGACACGACCAACGACGGCATCGCCGACACCGGCATCGAACTGGGCACCACGCTCTACTCGATGACCAGCGAGTTCGCCGCCGGCGTCTACACCCCCGAGACGCTGATCGCGGCCGTCGCCGAGAACGGGATCGGCCCGGGCGTGGAGTTCAACATCGCCCAGCTGCTGCGCACCTATCCGGACGTCGACGCCGAGTTCGTGAAGCTCTGGTTCGACTCCCTGGAGAAGTACGGCCTGGAGCCGAGCGCGGTCGGGACCAACCTCGACATGGGCCGCCGCAAGGACCGCGACATGACGCCGGACGAGGAGCACGACTTCCTCGCCCGCCAGCTGAAGACCGCGCACACGCTCGGCTTCAAGCGGGTCGTCATCCGCTCGGCCGGCCGCGAGCTGCTGCGCAGCCTCCTGCCGCTCGCCGAGAAGTACGACCAGCGGCTCGGCTACGAGATCCACGCGCCCCAGGGCCCGAACGACCCCAAGGTGGTGGGCATCCGCGAGCTGTACGAGGAGCTCGGCAGCGACCGGCTCGGCTTCACCGCCGACTTCTCCTCGACCATGCACAGCCTGTCGCCGACCCTGCTGGCGCAGCTCGCGAAGATGGGGATGGACGAGAAGCACTTCGCGGTCATGGACGAGATCTGGCACGAGCCCACGCCCATGCACGTGCGCAATCAGAAGTTCGAGGACTACCTCACCGGCGAGGGCGTCGACCCGGTCGGCTTCGGCCCTTTCACCCGGCTGGCGTTCAACATGCACGGGCTGGTGCCGCCGGAGGAGTGGCTGGACATCATGCCGCAGATCTTCCACGTCCACGCGAAGTTCTACGACATCGATGCCGAGGGGCAGGAGCCCGCGATGGACATCCCGCGCATCGTGCGCCAGTTCGTCCAGGGCGGCTACCGCGGGTTCCTCTCCAGCGAGTGGGAGGGCCACGCCTTCCAGGACCTGGGGGAGGCCGACCCGATCGACCTCGTGAAGAAGCAGCACGCGCTCATGCGGCGCACGATCGAGGACGCCGTCGCCGGCGTCCCCGCCTGACCGAAGGAGCTCAGCGCCATGTCAGAGACAGTCGCCGAGGGAACCCTCTCGGAGCTCGCCGCCGAGGTCGCGCGCCTGCGCGAGGAGGTCGCGGCTGCTCACGGCCTCGCCCGCCGCGCCGCCGACCGCGGCGAGATCGAGAACCTGTTCAACCGCTACATGTTCCTGCACAACGCCTTCCAGGACGAGCGGATCATCCCGCTCTGGGTGAAGGAGGGCACGGAGGGCATCCGCGCCCGGTACACCAACGCCGGGCAGTACACGACCTGGGAGAGCGTCACCCGCTACCACCGCGGCCGGCCGTCGCCCGAGGGCAAGCTCATCCTGCACGCCACCACCACGCCCGTGATCGAGGTCGCGGGCGACGGCGAGACGGCCAAGGGCGTCTGGATCATGGCCGGCACCGAGTCGGGCCTGACCGACCCGGAGGTCGCCAAGGGCAGCCCCGACTTCATGTACTCGCCCGGCGAGGTGCAGGGCAAGAAGGTCTGGGCGCACTGGGTCTGGTGCAAGTACGCCATCGACTTCCTGCGCCAGGACGGCGAGTGGCGGATCTGGAAGTTCCGCTGCTACGAGCTCGCCCGGGCCCCGTTCGAGGAGAACTGGGTGAGCTTCGGCGAGAAGAACCAGGCCGCCTTCGACCTCGACCTGATGTACTTCGGCGACGACGGCAAGCCGGTGTTCATGCCGCCGGCCGACGAGCCCGTGCCGAGCGAGAACCACCCGTACAGTCCGTCGACCGTGCAGAAGCTGGAGCCCGAGCCTCCGGCGCCGCACGACACCTTCGTCGACACGTTCAAGTAGGAGGACCCGATGGCCACTCACAATTCCCTGTTCTCCGAGAAGGACGTCCGCCGCACCGACGACGGCATCGCGGTCTCGGTGCAGCTGCCCTGGTACCGCAGCCTCTGGCTGTCGGCGGTGGATGACGTCGCCGCCACGGTGAACGGCGTCGCCATCCCGCGCGATGACCTCCGGTTCGTGCTCAACGGCCGCAGCTACCGCGTCGAGGAGCTGCCCGAGCAGTCCGAGACGCTCTGGTTCGTGGCGGACCGCCCGGACGTCGTGATCCCGCTGGGCCACGCGCCCGCGGCGGGCGAGAAGCTGACCGTGGAGGTCGTGCTCACAATGCGCCTGCTCTACATGCAGATCATGCCGGGCGTCGACGGCGGCCCCGGCCGCTACGTGACCAACCGGGTGCCCGTCGAGCGCGAGCTGGTGCTGGCATGACGCAGTCCTCTGGGCGGCCGCTGCGGGTGGCCATGATCGGCTACGGCTTCATGGGTGCGGCGCACTCGGTCGGCTGGCGGCAGGCGCCGCGGGTGTTCGACCTCCCCGAGGCCGTGGAGCTCGCCGTGGTCGTCGGCCGGAACGAGCAGGCGGTCGCTCGCGCTGCCGCCAAGTGGGGCTGGGCCGAGCACGCGACGGACTGGCGCGAGGTGATCGCGCGCGACGACATCGACCTGGTCGACATCGTGACGCCCGGCGACTCGCACGCCGAGATCGCCATCGCCGCGCTGGACGCGGGCAAGCACGTGCTGTGCGAGAAGCCGCTCGCCAACTCGGTCGAGGAGGCCGAGGCGATGGCCGCCGCCGCCGAGCGCGCGGCCGAGCGCGGTGTGCGCGCGATGGTCGGTTTCACCTACCGCCGCGTCCCCGCGGTGTCGCTGCTGCAGGACCTGATCGCGCGCGGGACCATCGGCGAGGTGCGGCAGGTCCGTGCCGCGTACCGCCAGGACTGGCTGGTCGACCCGTCCGTGCCGCTCGGCTGGCGCCTCCAGAAGGAGCACGCCGGCTCGGGCGCGCTCGGCGACATCGGCGCGCACATCGTGGACCTGACCCAGTTCGTGACCGGCGAGCGCGTGACGCGCGTGTCGGGGACGGTCGAGACGATCATCCGGCAGCGTCCGGTCCTGGGCGAGCGGTCCGGCTTCACCGGCAGCGCTACCGGCGAGCTGGGCGAGGTGACCGTGGACGACGCGGCGATCTTCACCGGCCGGCTCGACGGCGGCGCGCTCGTCTCGTTCGAGGCCACCCGGTTCGCGACCGGCCGCAAGAACGCCCTCACCATCGAGGTGTCCGGCACGGACGGCGCGCTCGCGTTCGACCTGGAACGGCTCAACGAGCTGCGCTACTACGACCGCACCGCGCCCGCCGAGCTGCAGGGCTTCACGACCATCCTGGTCACCGAGCCGGAGCATCCCTACGTGTCGGCCTGGTGGCCGCCGGGGCACATGCTCGGCTACGAGCACGGCTTCTCGCACCAGGTGGTGGACTTCGTGACCGCCATCGCGCACGGCACCGAGCTCGACCCGACCTTCGCCGACGGCCTGGCCGTGCAGCGTGTTCTCGCCGCCGTGGAGGAGAGCGCGGCGAAGGACTCGGCCTGGGTCGCTGTTGATGCTCCGGTCGCGGTCGAGTCCGCGATTCCCGCGAACGTGTAGAGGAGACCACCATGACCCGACCGATCACCCTGTTCACCGGCCAGTGGGCCGACCTGCCGTTCGAGGAGGTGGCCCGGCTCGCCGGCGAGTGGGGCTACGACGGCCTGGAGATCGCCTGCTGGGGCGACCACCTGGACGTCTCCCGCTGGGACGACGCCGCGTACGTGCAGTCCCGGAAGGAGATCCTGGAGCGCAACGGCCTGAAGGTGTGGACGATCGCCAACCACCTCGCCGGCCAGGCCGTCTGCGACGACCCGATCGACGAGCGGCACCGCGACATCCTGAACGACCGGGTGTGGGGCGACGGCGACCCCGAGGGCGTGCGGCAGCGCGCCGCCGAGGAGCTGAAGCTGACCGCCCGGATGGCCGCCGCGCTCGGCGTGAGGACCGTCACCGGCTTCACGGGCTCCTCCATCTGGAAGGCGGTGGCGATGTTCCCGCCGGCCTCCGACGAGTGGATCGCCGCCGGCTACCGGGACTTCGCCGACCGCTTCCACCCCATCCTCGACGTGTTCGAGGAGGTCGGCGTGCGGTTCGCCCTGGAGGTGCACCCGTCCGAGATCGCCTACGACTACTGGACGGTGAAGGCCACGCTGGAGGCGATCGGCCACCGGAAGAGCTTCGGCATCAACTTCGACCCGTCGCACTTCATGTGGCAGCAGCTGGACCCGGTGGCGTTCGTGCTCGACTTCGCCGACCACATCTTCCACGTCCACGTGAAGGAGTCGATCACCAACCTCGACGGCCGCAACGGCGTCCTCGGCTCGCACCTGCCCTGGGCGAACCCGCGCCGCGGCTGGACGTTCGTGTCCACCGCTCACGGCGAGGTCCCGTGGGAGCCGATCTTCCGCGCCCTCAACTTCATCGGCTACACCGGCCCGACCTCGGTCGAGTGGGAGGACGCCGGCATGGACCGCCTCCAGGGCGCGCCGGAGGCCATCGCGTTCGTGCGCGAGCTCAACGCGATCACCCCGCCCGCCGCGGCGTTCGACGCGGCGTTCTCGACCAAGGCGGACTGACGCCGCACGCGCTGATCCCCCGCCCGCAGATTCGGCACGAATCGCTGCTCTGTCGCGGTTATTCGCGCGATTCGGCACGAATCGCTGGGCCTACGCGCCCCCCTTCACCCCCTCGATCGTCGGCCGCCCGTCCGCGAACCACCGCGGGAACGTCACCTCGAACAGCTCCTCGATCGCCAGCTCCGCGCCGCCGCGCAGCGGCTCCCGCTCATCGCCGATCGAGCGGACGATCGACAGGTCCCGCGTTGCCAGGGGCAGCGACAGCTCGTACACGCGCTGCCGCACCTCCGCGAGGAAGATCTCACCGGCCGACGACACCGCGCCGCCGACCACGATCACCCCCGGGTTGAACATGTTGACCAGCGCCGCGATCGACTCGCCGATCAGGCGGGCCGAGCGCTGCACCAGGGAGATCGCCAGTGCGTCGCCGTCTTGGGCCGCGATCGCGATGGCCTCCGGGGTGATCGCCTCGCCGCGCTCGACCACGCCCGCGAGGATGCCGCCTGCGCCTTCGTCCAGCGCCAGCTGCGCGTCGCGCATGATCGCCCAGCCGGACGCCTCCGCCTCCAGGCAGCCGACCTTGCCGCAGCGGCACACCGCGGTGGAGTCGCGCACCCGGACATGGCCGATGTCGCCGGCGGCGCCGTTCGCTCCGCGGTGGATGCGGCCGTGCGAGACCAGGCCCGCCCCGATGCCGCTGCCGACCTTGCAGTAGATCAGGTCCACGTTGTCGTCGCGGCGGTGGCTGCGCTCGGTCAGGGCCAGCAGGTTCACGTCGTTGTCCACCCACACCGGCGCCTCGAAGCGCTGCTCGAAGCGGCGGCGCACGTCGAAACCGTTCCAGCCCGGCATGATTGGCGGGGCGACGGGTGAGCCGGTCTCGAAGTCCACCGGCCCCGGCACGCCGACCGCGACCGCCCAGATCGGGCGCGGCTCCTCCGCGGCCAGCAGCTCGTCGATCATCCCGAGCGCCCGGTCGATCGTCTCCGCGGGCCCGCGGCCGATGTCCCACGCGCAGTGCGCCTCGGCGTGGACGGCGCCGTCGAGGGAGGCCAGGCCGACCCGGATGTGGAGGGCACCGAGCGCGCAGATCACGATGGTGCCCTGGTCGGAGCGGAAGCGCAGCGTGCGCGGCGCGCGGCCTCCCGACGACGGGCCGTAGTCGCCGTCCTCCAGGAAGCCCATCTCGATCGCCGCCTCGACCCGCTGTGCCACGACGCCGCGGCCGAGCCCGGTCAGCCGGCCGATCTCGGGGCGGGTGTCGGCCTCCCCGGTGCGGACGAGGTTCACGACGCGCAGCAGGCTCATGACCTCGTCGGTCTGCGCGCCGAATCGGAGTGCGGAATCCCTAGCCATGCTTGATTCTGACACAACCTCAGCGCGCAACGGGTAGAACGGGACGCTACTTGGGCAGTTGAGACCCGGACCTTGGGTCGCACAACGACCGAAGAAAGAGCGATGCCGACCTAGGAAATCAGTTTCATCGATTCCCGGCATAGCCGATACGCGGTTCCCTGATGCCGACGCGATCTCGATAGTAGAGACCGGGCAATCACATTCGCCCTGTCTGGAAAGGATCAAGGATGATCAAGCTTCTCTCCCACCTGTCCTATGTGGAGATCACGTCCCCGGATGTCGAGGCGTCCGTGAAGTTCTACGAGGAGCACGTCGGGCTCACCGTCGTCGACCGCATCGACGGCTCCGTGTACCTGCGCTGCTGGGGCGACTACTACGCCTACTCGCTCGTCGTCTCGCCCGGCCCGCAGCCGTCCCTGGTGACGATGGCCTGGCGCACCTCCAGCCCGGAGGCGCTCGAGGAGGCCGCGGCCCGGGTTGAGGCCGCCGGCGTGCAGGGCGAGTGGATCGAGGACCTGCACGCGATCGGGCGGGCCTACCGGTTCACCGGCCCGTGGGGGCACTCGATGACCCTGCACTGGAACGTCACCCGTCACCAGGCGCCCGGCCACGTCGCGTCGATCTACCCGGACCGTCCGGAGAAGCGCAGCAAGGTCGCCGGCGCCCCGCGCCAGCTCGACCACGTGACGATCGCGACCAGCGACGTGGATGCCTTCGCGCAGTGGTACAACGACGTGCTCGGCTTCCGCATCATGGCCCGCACCGTGCTGGACGAGGCGCCGATCTCGATCTTCTCCGTGCTCACCACCAACGAGAAGTCGCACGACCTGGGCGTCGTCCTCGACGGCTCCACCGCCGCGGGCCGGGTCAACCACTACGCGTTCTGGGTCGACACCTACGAGGAGCTGCTGATCGCGGCGGACACCCTGATGGAGAACGGCGTCCCGATCGAGTACGGCCCCTCCATCCACGGCATCGGCGAGCAGACCTTCCTCTACTACCGCGAGCCCTCCACGCTCCGGATCGAGCTGAACACCGGCGGCTACCGCAACTACGTGCCGGACTGGCAGCCCAACACCTGGAAGCCGTCGCTCGGATCGAACAACTTCTACCGCAACGGCGCCATGCCGATGTCGATGACGGAGTCCTTCCCGCCCGCCGACGGCCCGAGTGCGACGGAGGAGGGCGTGCCGGACGAGATCAAGGAGGCGCTGTTCAACCCGTACGCCGTGCAGGGGCGCGGCTGACCATGGCCGCACCGATCGAGGCCGCGCCGAGCACGGCCGCGCCGAGCGCGGCCGGACAGAGCAAGGGCGCCCCGAGCGAGAACCCGGCCGACCTGGACCGTCAGAATCCGGAGGCGGAGATCGCCGCGCGCGCCGAGGCCTACCGCAACTGGGGACGCTGGGGCGAGGACGACGTGCTGGGCACGCTCAACTTCATCGACGCGTCCGCGCGGGCGAGGGCGGCCGCTCTCGTCCGCGAGGGCGTCGCCGTGTCGCTGTCGCAACCGTTCGACATGAACGGGCCGCAGAAGGGCTGGCGCCGCCGCACCAACCCGGTGCACACGATGCTGGACACCGGCACCGACGCCGAGCGCGCCAACCAGGGCTTCCCGCACGGCATCGGGGGCGCGGACGACGTGATCGCGATGCCGCTGCAGTGCTCCACCCAGTGGGACGGCCTCGGCCACATCTTCGACCACGGCTACGCCTGGAACGGCCGCCGCGCGGGCGATGTCGTGACGAGCGACGGCGACCTGGTGACCGGCATCGAGCACGCCGCGGACGTCATCGTGTCGCGGGGCGTGCTGCTCGACATCGGCCGGCACCTGCGCCCGGAGTCCGGGGAGCTGGAGGACGGCTACGCGATCACGGCCGACGACCTCCGCTCGTGCGCCGAGGCGCAGGGCGAGACAAGCGCGGTGCGCACCGGAGACATCGTCCTGGTGCGCACCGGCCAGTACGCCCGCGCCCGCCGCGACGGCTGGGGCGAGTACGCGGGCGGCCCGGCACCCGGGCTCTCGCTGACCACCGCCGGCTGGCTGCACGACACCGAGATCGCCGCCATCGCCACCGACACCTGGGGCTTCGAGGTCCGCCCGAACGAGTTCGACGTCCCGGCCTTCCAGCCGCTGCACCAGGTCGTCATCCCGAACCTGGGCCTCACCATCGGCGAGATGTGGGACCTGGAGGAGCTGGCGGATCACTGCCTGCGGCTCGGGCGCTACGAGTTCCTCCTCTCGGCGCCGCCCCTCCCGATCACGGGGGCCGTCGGCTCGCCGGTCAACCCCATCGCGCTGCTGTAGCGTCGCGCGCAGCACGCATCGCGCAGCACCTATCCGCAGAACAGAGAGGTTCTCCCACATGACCGCCGTCAGCAAGGTCGCGATCGCCGGAAGCGGCGTCGCGGGTCTGGCCACCGCCATCCAGCTCGCCAAGGCCGGAGTCCAGGTCGACGTCTTCGAGTCCAAGCCGGAGCTGAGCGCGCTCGGCTCGGGCATCACGCTGCAGGGCAACGCCCTCCGCGCCTTCGGGACGCTCGGCGTCTGGGACGACGTGCAGGCGAAGGGCTACTTCTTCGAGGGCCTGACGCTCCGGGCGCCCGGACCGGACGCCCCGGTCGTCGCCGAGCTGCCCGAGGTGAAGACCGGCGGCCCGGACTACCCGGCGACCGGCGGCATGTACCGTCCCGACCTCGCGCGCATCCTGCTCGACCACGCCGAGGCCGCGGGCGCGACGGTGCGCTTCGGCGCGAAGGTCACCGGCGTCTCGGAGACCGTCGATGGCGTCGCCGTGGAGGTCGATGGCAGCCCCGCCGGGACCTACGACCTCCTGGTGGGCGCCGACGGCCTCAACTCGGCCGTGCGCGAGCTGATCGGAATCGAGACCAAGCCGCAGCCGACCGGGATGGGGATCTGGCGCTCGTTCGTCTCCCGGCCGGCGTCGGTCGAGCGCAGCGAGCTCTACTACGGCGGCCCGGTGTACATCGCGGGCTACACGCCCACCGGCGAGAACACCATGTACGCCTTCCTGGTCGAGCCCGCGCAGGAGCGCGTCGGGCTCACCGACGAGGAGGCCGTCGCGATCATGCTGGAGGAGTCGCAGGCCTACGGCGGCCCGTGGAACGACATCCGCGCCGACCTCCAGGCCGGCGCCCACGTCAACTACACCTGGTTCACCCAGCACGTCGTCCCCGCGCCATGGAACCGCGGCCGCTCTGTCGTGATCGGCGACGCCGCGCACAGCTGCCCTCCGACGATCGCGCAGGGCGCGGCGCAGGCACTGGAGGACGCCCTCGTGCTGACCGAGCTGCTGGTCGCCGCCGACGCCGTCGACGACGACCTGTGGGACGCCTTCCACGCCCGCCGCGTCGCCCGTGCTCAGGCCGTGGTGGACGCCTCCGTGCAGCTCGGCCAGTGGCAGATCGACCACGACCGGGAGGCGGACGCCCCCGGGCTCATCTTCGGGATCGCGCACCGGATGGCGGAGCCGGCATGAGGATCGCCCGGTGGAGCACGCCGCAGGGAGTCGGCGAGGGATTCGTCATCGGGGAGCGGGTCGTCCCGTACCCCGACGGGCTGACCGTCGCCGACGTGCTCGCACGCGGGCTGGACGAGGCGCATCGCCTCTCCGCTGCCGTTCACGACGACGACGGGACGGCGCTCGCCGACGTGCGCCTGCTCGCGCCGATCGTCCCCGCGGCGATCCGGGACTTCGTGGCCTTCGAGGAGCATGTGGAGGGCGTCAGCGCGTCGGTCGACGGCAAGAGCGAGGTGGTCCCCGAGTGGTACCAGGCGCCGACGTTCTACTTCACCAACCCGCACACCGTGCTCGGCCCCGGGGAGGCCGTGCGGCCTCCCGTCACCGCCCGGCTCGACTTCGAGCTGGAGGTCGCCGCGGTCGTCGGCGGCCCGGGCGGTGCGAACCTCACCCCCGCGGACGCCGCTGCCGCGATCTTCGGGTACACGATCATGAACGACTGGTCGGCCCGCGACCTCCAGTCGCGCGAGATGAAGGTGCGCCTCGGCCCGGCGAAGGGCAAGGACTTCGGCACCAGCCTCGGCCCCTGGATCGTGACCGCCGACGAGCTGGAGCCGTACCTCGACGGCGACGGCTTCCTCGCCGTCCGCGCCGAGGTCTTCGTGAACGACGAGCGGATCGGGCACGACCTGGTCTCGAACATGGGCTGGCCGTTCCCCGAGCTGATCGCCTACGCCTCCCGCAACTCGCGGGTCGTGGCGGGCGACGTCCTCGGCTCGGGGACGACCGGGAACGGCGGCTGCCTGGCCGAGCTGTGGGGCCGCCGCGGCGAGCTCACCCCACCGCCGCTGACCGAGGGCGACACTGTGCGGATGGTCGTCGAGGGCATCGGCGAACTGGTCGGCCCGGTCGGCGCCGCCGTCGCCGCGCCCGAGCTGCCGGCCGCGCGGGTGCGCTCGCGCGCGCGGACGCGGGACGAGCGGGTCGCGCTGTGAGCTCCGCCGCGGGATGGGGTGCGGGCCTCGACGGGACGACGGTCGTCGTCACCGGCGCGGCCCGCGGTCAGGGCGCGGCGGAGGCCGACCTGCTGGCCGGGCTCGGCGCGACCGTCGTCGCGACCGATGTGGTCGACCCCGACGGACCGCTCGCCGCCGGGATCGAGTTCCGCCGCCTCGACGTGACCGACGAGGACGCGTGGTCCGCGCTCGCCGCCGACCTCGCGACGGCGCTCGCGGGAGCACCCCTGCGCGGCCTCATCAACAACGCCGGCGTCACCCACCGCGCGGGAATCGCCGCCACCGAGCGCGCCGACTGGGACCGGGTCCTCGCCGTCAACCTGACCGGCCCGATGCTGGGGATGCGCGCCCTCGCGCCGCTGATGGGCGCCGGATCGGCCATCGTCAACGTCGGCTCGATCGCCGGGCTGACCGGGCACTACACCGCCGCCTACACCGCCTCCAAGTGGGGTCTGCGCGGGCTCTCCCGGGTCGCGGCGACCGAGTTCGGGCCGCGCGGCATCCGGGTGAACACCATCCATCCTGGTTTCATCGAGACGGCGATGACGGCGAACGCGCCGGCCGCGATGCGCGAGGCACAGCTCGACCTGACCCCGCTCGAACGCCTTGGCCGGCCTTCCGACGTCGCCGGCGTCGCCGTGTTCCTGCTCTCGGACGCGGCCGCTTACCTGACCGGCGTCGACCTCCCCGTTGACGGAGGGTTCGCCTCCTCCGCCGGAGCCAAGCACCTCGCCGACCGCATCGCCGGCGGCGCCACGATCCCGACGACGTAAGGAGTCCTCCCGTGTTCATGTACTTCCCGACCAACTACGTCTGGAGCCTCGCCGTCGTCGCGACGCTCAACAACGGCGGCTTCATCGACGAGGTCGACCGGGCGTGCAAGCCGGTGCTGCTCGCGTCGCAGAACGGCGACGACGCCGGAACGGCCGAGCTCTACGCGGCCTGGGCGGCCGTCGCGGACCGGCTGGTCGCCAAGGCAGCCGACGACGAAGCCGCCGGCCGCCGGATCGGCGCGGGGGAGACCTACTACCGGGCGTCGCTCTACACGTCGCAGGCCGAGCGCCTGCAGTCGCCGAGCTGGGAGGGCCGCAACGCCGCCTACCAGAAGTCGATCGACCTCCTGCTGAAGCACGTCGAACTGAGCCGCATCCCGCTCACCCGCGTGGAGGTCCCGTACGAGGGCTCCTCCCTGCCCGGCTACTTCTACCGCGCCCCCGGCGACGGGCCGCATCCGGTGGTCATCCAGTGGAACGGCCTCGACTCGACCAAGGAGATGATGTACTACTCCGGCTTCCCGCGGATGCTCGCGGAGCGCGGGATCTCGACGCTGATGATCGACACCCCCGGCTCCGGCGAGGCCCTCCGCCTGCGCGGCCTCACCGCCCGGCACGACACCGAGGTGTGGGCCGCGGCGATCGTGGATTGGATCGAGGAGCACGCCGACGAGCTCGGCGCCGACCCCGACCGCGTCGGCATCGTCGGCTGGTCGCTCGGCGGCTACTACGCCCCGCGCGCCGCGGCCTTCGAGAAGCGGCTGAAGCTCGCCGTCGCCTGGGGCGCCAACCACGACTGGGCCGCCGTGCAGGAGGCCCGCCGGAACCGCGAGGGCGAGAACCCGGTGCCGCACTACTGGGACCACGTCTTCTGGGTCTGGGGCGTGGACTCCATGGAGGCCTTCATCGAGAAGACCGCCGGCATGCACCTGAACGGCGTGGCCGAGAAGATCACCGTCCCCCTGCTCATCACGCACGGCGCGGGCGACCGGCAGATCCCGGTCCGCTACGCCCACGAGACGTACGAGCAGGCGGTGAACAGCCCGCGCCGCGAGCTGCGGATCTTCGACGACCCGGAGGGCGGCACCGAGCACATCTCCATCGACAACATGCCCTACGTCGCGGGGATCATCGCCGACTGGATCGGGGAGACGTTCGCCTCCCTGGACGGCTCGCAGGTGTCAGGTCCTGCAGCGGCTGTGCAGCCGTTGGAAAGGTCGGTCCGCTAGCGTCCTGACGTGCCCAGCAAGACGCTCACCGAGCCGCAGCCCTCGACCACGCGCGCGCGGGTGGAGACCGCCGTCATCGGGGTGGCGTTCGGCCTCTACCTGGTGTTCCTGCTGAAGCTGCTGCTGTTCTCCCGGGTGCCGGGCTCGGAGCGGTCCCTCAACCTGATCCCGTTCGCGAGCATCGCGAACTACCTGGTCGGCCCGGCGAACGTGCAGCGGTTCGCGTTCGCCAACATCGCGGGCAACATCCTCGCCTTCGTCCCGCTGGGCGCCTACGTGCTCTACCTGAGGCGCCGCGCCCGGATCGGCTCGACCATGCTGATCGTCGCGGCCGCGAGCGTGACGGTCGAGATCCTCCAGTGGGTCTTCGCGGTGGGGACGTCGGATGTCGACGACGTGATCCTGAACTGCGTGGGCGGCCTGCTCGGGGTGCTCGCGGTCGCCGGGCTGCGGAGGGGGCTGCGGCCGGAGGCCGTGCGCACGGTGATCGCGGTCGTGTCGGTGGTCGCGGTGCCGGTGTGGCTGTTCCTGGGGTTCGTCGTGCGGTTGCGGATGTGAGCAGGGCCGGCGCCTCCGGCTCGCCGGCCCGCGATAGTGACCGCCCGCGGAAGACTTGGTGAACGGGCTCACTCTTCGGCCCTCCCCGCCCCGGTTCGGCGTGCGGAGCCTGCCCCATCCCTGCCACCCTGTGACAGCGGTGCGATCCGCAGCGGTGCGATCCGCATCCGTGCGAGGGAAGGGAACGAACGTGGCAGGACCCCGCGACTGGTCGCCGCAGGAGACCTACGTCTTCAGCCGCGAGCCGGAGCCCCGGTACCGGCCCAATGGGCTGTGGGGACTGCTCGGCATCCTGCTCGGCGCGTTCTCGGTCGTCCTGCCGCTGGGCATCGCGGGGTCGGCGACCGGCGGCGGCGGTTGGGCGCTCACCACGGCCGGGATCAGCGCCGTCTCGATCGCGGTCTGGTACCGGCGCGCCGGCGGGGGAGCGGTCGTCCCGGCGCTGGCCGGAACGCTCGGGTTCATCGGCACGGTGCTGTGCAGCTGGAGCCTGGCGGCCGCGTACTTCCCGACGGTCGTTCCCGCTTTCCCGCAGCTCGGCTCGCCGTTCAGCGTGTCCGCCCCGGCGGACCCGACGACCCCGCAGGTCGACGTCCTCCCCGACGGCGACGCGGCGGCCGCGGCCCCGGACACCGTCGCGGCCGGCGCGGTGGACGGCCCGGGCACACGGGTCGTCCCGCCGTTCGAGCAGGCGGCCGTCGTGGCGCCGAGCCACCAGCTCATGCAGAACCTGGAGTACGTGGCGCAGACCCTCGAGACGAAGCTCGAGGGGTACGTGCGCACGGGGACCCTGCCCGACACCCTCACGGTCGGGAAGGACCATTCGGTCAGCGCTGGTCAGGCGGTGCTCGCCCATCTCGCGCCGTACATGACACTAACCTACTCGCGCTCGGGCAACGGCTATACCTTCACGGTGAAGGACCCGGAGAGCGGCGCCAGCGACCGGGTGAAGCTGGGCTGAGCGCGCCGGCGGGTCAGGCCGTCCGCCCCGGTCCCCGCTCGCCGGCGGGGACGCCGAATCTCGCCACCCAGTCGGCGTAGGTGTGGTCCTCGCCGATCGGGCAGTCGCACCCGATCCGCACCCACTCGCCGGACGTCGGGGCCATCATGCGCTCGACGTGGCGCACCCGGCCTGCCCCGGCTTCGTCGTGCGTCATCGTCTCTCCTGCCTGCGGGCGTCGGTCGGCGTCCGGTCGGGAAACGCGGACACGGGGGAGACCGCGGCGGCCGGCGAACGTGACGCGACGCCGCGCGCGCCGCGGAGTAGTGTCCGACCTGGACGAGGACGGAGGCCGGCCATGACGTTCCGCGACCTGCACTACGGCGACCAGCCGCTCCTGCTGCCGAACGCGTGGGACGCCGGCTCGGCGCTCGCCTTCGCCGCCGCGGGTTTCCCCGCCGTCGGGACGACCAGCTTCGGCGTGAACGCGTCGGCGGGACGTCCCGACGCGGGCAGCGCCAGCCGGGACGCGACGGTCGCGCTGATCCGCCGCGTCGCCTCGCTC
The DNA here is from genome assembly GCF_013410375.1 of Leifsonia shinshuensis. NCBI lineage: Bacteria > Bacillati > Actinomycetota > Actinomycetes > Micrococcales > Microbacteriaceae > Leifsonia > Leifsonia shinshuensis. The sequence continues at coordinate 3,835,268 of NZ_JACCFL010000001.1, read as the reverse complement.
GACGTGCATCTCAGCGCCGACATCGAGGACGGCTACAGCGACGACCCGGGCGAGGTCGCCGCTTTCGTCGCGGGCCTCGCCGCGGACGGCGCGGCCGGCGTGAACCTGGAGGACTCGGCCGCCGGACGCCTGGTCGACCCGGCCGTCCCCGCAGCGAAGATCGCGGCGGTCAAACGGGAGGCGCCGGACGTGTTCGTCAACGCCCGGGTCGACTCGTACTGGTTCCACGAGGACGACACGGTCGCCGCCGTCGCCGACCGGGCGCGCGCCTACGCCGACGCCGGAGCCGACGGCATCTTCGTCCCCGGCGTCACCGACCCGGCCACCATCGAGCAACTCGCCGCGGCCATCCCGCTCCCGCTCAATGTCCTCATCGTGCCTGGGCTCGGCCTGGACGATCTCCAGGTGCTCGGCGTGCGACGCGTCAGCACCGGCTCACTGCCGTACCGGGTCGCGATCGACGCGGCCGTGGACGTGGCCGCTGCGGTGCGCGACGGCCGTGACGTGCCGGTCGCGACCTCGTATGCCGAGGCGCAGCAGCGGCTCGTGACGTTCGCTCAGCGCGCGGACCGGCCCCCCGGCGCGGCGCCGTAGCGGAGGGACCGTGGGCGCCCGCCCAGCGCCGGAGCAGGATCACCGGGCTCGGGAGGGTCCAGCAGTCCGCCCGCCTCGCCACCCGCCGCCCCCTCACCCCCTCCGGTACCGGGTCAGGCTCGCCGGCCCCACCTGCTCCGACGACGTCAGCGTCAGCACTGCGCCGTCCGGGAACAGCCGCCGGCCCGCGCCGACCGCGGTGGGGAACGTGAGCAGCCGGTACTCGTCCACCCGGTCGGCGGCGGCCAGCGGGCCGAGCAGCGAGCCGCTGCCGATCACGACCACGTCGCGGGCCGGGAGCGTCTCGTCCAGCCAGTCCTCCAGCGGCCCGCTCACCCGCCGTGAGTTCGACCAGCGCCCGACCTCGACCGGGCTGCCGCTCACGACCGCCTTCGCCGCGCGGTTCATCGACTGCGAGAAGTCGTCGTCGCGCGCCGGCCAGAGCGTGCTGAAGTGCTCCCAGGTGCGTCGCCCGAACAGCAGCACCCCGGTCTCGAGGATCGTGCCCAGCCGGAACTTATCGCCGGCCACGCCCTGCGGTCCGAAGCGCATCGCCCAGCCGCCGAACGGCGTTCCGTCGCTGGCGTCCGGGTCCTCCACCACGCCGTCCAGCGTGATGAACTGCACGACGATCAGCTCTCCCATGATGGTCCTCCTCCTGGCACCGCGGATCGGTGTCATCAGGGGATACGAACGGGAGGCCGGAAACTCATCGCGGGGCGGCAGCGGACTCCTCGAACAGCGCGAACAGGCGCGGATGCTGATACACGAGCACGTGCCCGATCGCGCCCTCCGCGTCGCCGTCGAAGAGCTGGACGGTGTGCGGCTCGCGTGCCTCCCCCGCGCCGCGGTAGAGCAGGAAACCGGCCAGGCCGCCTGCCGTGATCGGCGTGGTCGACCAGTCGCGGCCGCGCCAGGCGAAGAGGTGCTCCATGAACGCCAGGTACGGCGCCGCCCCGGCCGACCAGTCCGGCACCGGGGGCATCTCGAACACCAGGTCGTCGGCGACCAGGGCGGCCAGCGCGCCGACGTCGGCGTGCTCGATCGCCCGCGCGTACCGTTCGACGGCGCCCGGCGCGGGCGGCTGCGCGCGCTCGACCCCGGCTCCGATGGCGGTGCGCGCCCGCTGCAGCGCGGAGTTCGCGGACGCCACCGAGACCTCCAGGACGGCGGCCGTCTCCGCGGCGGTGAGCCCGATCACGTCGCGCAGGACGAACGCGCCGCGCTGCAGCGGGGACAGGTACTGCAGCATCGCCGTCACCGCCAGCCGCACCTCTTCGCGCCGCTCGGCACGGCCCTCCACCTCGGAACCGCCGGCCCAGCCGGCGGGGGCGGGCAGCAGCCAGGGCACGTCGAGCGCGGGGACCAGGGGAGCGGTCGCCTCCAGCCCCGGGTCGCGAAGGTCGCGCGGCAGCGGTCGCCGCTGGGTCTCGCGCAGCCGGTCGACGCAGACGTTCCTGGCGATCCGGTAGCACCAGGTCGACAGCGACCCCTTGACCGGGTCGAACGAGTCGCGGGCGCGCCAGCTGCGCTCCAGCGCGTCCTGCACCGCGTCCTCCGCCTCGAACGGCGACCCGAGCAGCTGATAGCAGAACACCGTGAGCCCGCGCCGGAGGCCGGCGAGCTCGGCCTCGTCGAATGCGGTCATGCGCCGATCCTAGGACCGCGCGAGGGACCGGTCACGATGACCCCCGTACTGGGGTAGAGGGAAAACCGGCCAGATGGTTTTGACTGAGCGGGATGCCCGCCCACCAGAGCGGGCCATACCCGAAAGTGAGCCGCCGTTGCGTGATCACGCCGCCGCCGCAGTCCCTGTCCACGACCACTTCACGACTGCGCCGCCGCGGAGGCTCAGGCGCACCCTCGCGGGCGCCGCCGTCGCGGCCCTCGCCGTCACCGGCGTCGTCGCCGCCGGGATGCCCGCGTCGGCCAACCCGGGTACGGGTGGCTACACGAACGCCTTCACCGCCTCTGTCGGCGGGACGGTGACCGACGTCGCCGTCGACTCCTACACCGCCCAGGCGTTCGCCGCCCGTAGCGGCGGCGTGGACATCGTGGACGAGAACTCGGGCGCGCGGACCGCGACGGTCCCGCTCCCCGGCGCGACCAGCCCTGTGCTCGACGCCGACGCGACGCGCGCCTACGTCTGGGCGCTGGACGCAGCGAACAACAAGCTCTACCGCATCGACGAGCGGACGAACTCGGCCACCCCGGTCTCCATCGCGGGCGACCTCCGGGACGTCGCGGTGGATCACACCACCGGCAAGGTCTTCGTGACCACCGGCTCCACGGGCACGGTCGTCCCGGTCGACGAGGTGACCCTCGCCGTCGGAACGCCCATCCCGGTCAGCGGCACCCTCACCCGGATCGGCGTGGACTCCGCTGCAGGCGTCCTCTACGTGGTCGACTCGGCCGGACTGAAGGTGTCGGTCGTGGCCGAGGCCGCCGGGACGGTGTCCGGAAGCGTCACGGTCACGGCGAACATGACCGCGATCACGGTCGACAGCGCGCACCACAAGGCCTACCTCGGGTCCGCCGCGCTGAACAACACGGTCGCGGTCATCGACGGTTCGGCCCTCACCGGCTCCTCCGTGGACGTCTCCACTCCTGGCTACAGCGGCGGTGTCACGTCGCTCGGCATCGACCCGTCCACGCAGACGGTGATCGGACGCAACGGCGGCCAGATCTTCCGCATCGACACCACGACGGGATCCTCACGGTTCTGGAACCCGATGGGCAGCTCCGTCACCGCGGGCGACATCGCTGTGGACGTCTACACGAACACCGCGCTCTACGCGGCGGCCAACACGGTCCTCGCTCAGTGGGAGCCGATCTCGATCCTCGGCAGCATCTCCGGAGTGGTGCCCGCCGGCGCTCCGTACTCGCAGGTCCTCAACGGCTACGCGGACCCCGGATCGCCCGTCTTCAGCATCAGCGGCGGCGCGCTCCCGACGGGCCTCGCGCTGAACGGCGACACCATCTCGGGAACCGCCACCACCCCGGGTACCTACACGTTCAACGTGACCGCCACCAACGCCGGCTACGGCGACTCCGTCACCCAGACCTACAGCCTCCACGTCGTCACCGTCGACCGCACCGCGGGCGCCGACCGGTTCGCCACGTCGGTGGAGGTCTCGAAGGCGTCGTACCCGGCCGCGTTGAGCTCCACGGCCACCCTCTACATCGCCAACGGCGTCTCGTTCCCCGACGCGCTGTCCGGCGGTCCGGCCGCCACGCAGGGCTCGGGTCCGCTGCTGCTGACCGCTCCCGGCTACCTGCCCACGTCGGTGTCGGACGAGATCAAGCGCCTGAAGCCGCAGCACGTCGTGGTCGTCGGCGGCCCGGCCGTGGTGAGCGAGGACGTCGTCACCGCGCTCAAGCAGCTCTCGCCGGACGTCCAGCGCGTCTACGGCGGCGACCGGTTCGGGACCTCGCAGGCCGTCATCCAGCACGCCTTCACGTCGGCGCCGCTCGTCTATGTGACGACCGGCCTGAACTTCCCCGACTCGCTCAGCGCCGGCGGCGCGGCGGGCAGCCTGCACGCTCCGCTGCTGCTGGTGAACGGCGGCGCGACCTCGGTCGACACGGCCACGGCCAATCTGCTGTCCTCGATGCACACGACCAAGATCGTCGTCATCGGCGGCTCCGCCGTCATGTCGCCGTCGCTGGTCGCGGACTTCGCCCGCTTCGGCACGGTCACGCACCTCGCGGGCGTCGACCGATTCGATTCGTCGCAGCAGATCGTGGAGACCGCATTCGGGCACAGCAGCCGGGTCCTCCTGGCCAACGGCCTGAACTTCCCGGACGCCCTCGGCGCCTCCGCCTGGTCGGGCTCGACGGCCTCGCCGCTGTTCATCACCCTCGGCGGCTGCGTGCCGCAGCGGACCCTGGACGACATCTACTTCCTGGGGGCCACCGAGGTCACCCTGGTGGGTGGGACGTCCGTGCTGAACGCGGACGCGGCGGCGCTGACGAGCTGCGGCGGCTGGTCGGTCATCGCGCCGACCTACCCGGCGCTCGCACCGGCCGCGGCCAAGACGGGAGGATCGGCGGGCTCCGGCCTCGTCTACGACCACCCGGTCGCCCCGTCCCTCCCGGTGAACCCGCGCACGCACCACTGAGCGCGACCGCCTGAACCACGTCGATCCCCGTCCGGAAGGGCGGGGATCGACGTGTTCCGTGGAGACACTGCGTGCGTTGGGGCTCAGCCCGCCCCGACCGCCGTCGGCGTGGCCGCGGAGGCCCGCGCGGCCGCCGTCCGCCGGATGCGCCGGACGACGAGCAGCCAGGTCAGCCCGCTGCCGAGCACGAACACGAGCGAGAGCAGCAGCACGATGATCCCGCTCGCCGCGCCGAAGACGCGGGCGGTCGCCGCCCACTGGAGGACGTCGAACAGGCCGTGCGCGGCGGCGAGGCCGAGGTAGGCGAGGACCATGCCGATCGTCAGCCGGAACCGGCCGCCGCGCGCCGCCCCGAACACCGCGGCGCCGAGCAGCGCGGAGAACACCGGGTGCAGGAAGGGCCCGCTGAGCTCGCGCCCCGCCGTGGTGGTGAGGAAGAGGCCGATCCCCGCGCCGGTCGAGTGCCCGAGGACGTACGACTGCTGGAGGTAGCCCAGGTTCTCGACGAAGCTGAAGCCGAGACCCACCGCACCGCCGACGAACAGTCCGATCCGGGCGTTCTTGACCGGGAGCCGCAGGCACAGCAGGACCGCGCAGAGCATCTTCACCAGCTCCTCCACCAGCCCGGCGGAGGCCAGCACGGCGAAGCTGGGATGCTCGAACGTCCCGCCGGCGGCGATGTCGATGAGCCCCTCGATGGGCAGGACGAGCAGCGTCGCGGCGGAGCCGCCGATCAGTGCGACGGCGACCAGGCGCGGGACGCTGAGCCGGTCCTCCGGGCGGAGCTTGTAGGCCATCGTGTAGAAGATCGCGGCGGCCGCGGTCCCGCTCCCCGTCACCAGCAGGTACGGCGAGAGCACGGCGGGGGCGCCGGCGCCCGCGTTCGGGTCGAGCGCCTCGAACAGGAGGCTGAGGCCGAACAGCCAGAGCCACACGGCCGCGCTTCCGGCGACGATCAGCCAGCCGCCCCACCGGCCGATCCACTTGGTGCGGCGGCGCGGGCGCGTAGCGGCCTCGCCGGGGAGCTGGGCGTACCCACCCTGGGCGTAGGAACCCTGGGCGTAGGAACCCTGGGCGTAAGAGCCCTGCGCGACGCCACCCTGTCCGCCCGCGGCCTGTGCGCCGCCCGGCCACGTGTACGCCGTCCACGACCCGCCGCTCCACCAGCGGTACGACGGCGTGGGGTTCGGGTCGGGATACCAGCCGGGAGGCGGCGGCGGAGGCAGGACGCTCATCCGATCAGGATAGGTACTCGCGTGGCCGCCGCCCCCTCGCCGGCCGTGGCGCGCCGCAGCCGCCGGGGCACGGGAAGGCGCTGAACCTGGACTCGGTCGAAAATAGTTCGTCCCGCGCGTAACCTTCCGGGCCCGTCCGACGATCACCAGTACGAGGGCCTCGGCCCTGTCGTTCGTCCCCGGAGTCAGGAAAGGCCATCGATGCCCCTCACGACCCCCGCCCCCGACGCCGTCTTCGTCGCCCCCGCGAAGACGGAACGCGGGACGGGTGCCATCGCGGCGAGCTGTGCGACTTCGGTCGTCCCCGTGAAGTCCGCCGCCCAGCGTCCTCGCACCACCGTCCCGTCCGGCGCCCCCTTCGCGGGAGTCGCGGCCGGGCCGGCGGGATCTGCCACGCCGACCCCCCGGGGCGCGCGGATCCCGACCGGCCCCGCCGCGGGGCCGGCCGGCCGGCGGAAGGCGTAGACGATGGACCACTGCCTGCCGCGGGCTCGGGTTCTCGCGGCGGGCGGTGGTGATGGTGGGCTCGCCCTGCACGGGGTCGGTCTCCTCCCGGCGGACTGGCGGATCCCGCTAGAGTGGCCGCGGGAGGCCCCGCCCGTGAAAGACCACGCTCAGCGCGACAGCACCGCCGTGCTGTTCACGGACGCCTACCGCACCCACGCGGCCTCCGTGCTGGCGTATCTGCGGTCGCAGGGCGTCGACGATCCGGAGGCCGTGACGCAGGACGTCTTCCTCGCCCTCTACCCGCGGCTCGACGCGCTCGCCGGCGGACGGGACGGCCTGCGCGCGCTGCTCTTCACCATCGCGCACGCGCGCGTGGTGGACCACCACCGGCGCCGCTCCCGCGTCCCCGCCTCGATCGCGTACGACCCGCTCACGGACACCCGAAGCACCCCGTCGGCCGAGGACCACGTGGTGCACGGCGACACCGGGGTCGCGGAGCTGCTGAGCCGGCTGACCCCCGAGTACCGCGACGTCATCGCGCTGCGCATCCTGGCCGAGCTGACGATCGACGAGGTCGCCGGGATCATGGGCCGCAGCTCCGGCGCGATCAAGCAGCTGCAGCGCCGGGCCCTCATCGCGCTCCGCCGGGAGGTCGCGGACGACCAGACCGTGCCGGTCGGCGGCGTGCCGGTCGGCGCTGTGCCGGCTTTCGCCCACGGCCGGGAGGAGGCGCGATGACCGCAGGGAACCCCTCCGACGACGCGGTCCTGCGCCTCCTGGACGAGGCGGGGCTGGCCGACGATGCCGCGCTCGCCGCACTGCTCGGCGAGCTCAAGGCCACCACCCCCGCGGAGCCGCCCGCGCCCTCGCGCGACGTCGCACGGCTGATGTCCGGCCGGCGTCCGGCGCGCTCCTGGCTCGCCCGGCGCGGCACCCGGACCACGACGGTGGTCCTGCTGGCCGCCGCGCTGGCCGGTGGCGCGTCGGCCGCGGCCGCGGAGAGCCCCGCCTTCCACACCGTCGTCGGCGACGCCCTCTCCACCCTGGCGACGCTGGCCGGACCGCACAGCCGCCCGACGCCCGCGGCCCCCTCCGGCCCCACCCCGGAGCAGGAGGCCCAGGGGACGGGCGCCCCGACGCCCGGCACGGCAGGCGGCCGCCCGGGACGCGGCACCTCCACCGGTCCGGGTCGCGACTCCGCCGGAGCCCAGCCGGCCCCCGGCGCGCAGGTGACCCTCGGGAACCGGGGGCCGTCCGGCGGCGAGGGCACGGACGGCAGCGGGGACACCGACGGCACGGACACCCACTCGGCGCAGGATGACACCGGTTCCGCGGCCACGGGCACCGTGTTCGGGAACGGCGCCGCCGGCGGCGCGGGCACGTCGTCCCGCGACGGATCGTCCACGGGGGCGTCGGGCTCGTCCACGGGGGCGTCGGGCTCGTCCTCCGGAAGGTCGGGCGCCGTGACCGGGAAGTCCGGCAGCGGGGGCCAGCCAGCCGGAGACGGCACCACCGCCGAGAAGCCGGCCCCCGCCCGCAACGCGACCGGCTCCGCGCCGCCCTCCTCGGCCCGCCCGGGAGGCTCCGGCAGCTCCGGCAGCTCTGGCAAGCCCGGCAAGGCCCCCTCCGCAGGCGACTCCCAGGGCTCCGCGGGCTCGGACCGCTGATCCCGCTGCCGTCCGCGCCTCTCGCCGGGCTAGGGTGTCCGGTGACGAGCGAGGAGGTGCGGATGCGCGCGGCGACCTGGCTGAAGCGCCACGATCCCGACTACTCCGCCCTGCGCCGCGCCGGCCGCGCCGCCATCGTCATGCCGCTGCTGTTCGCGTTCGGCGGTCTCGTGCTGCACGACCCCCAGGTCGCGACCTTCGCCGCGTTCGGCTCCTTCGCGATGCTGCTCCTCGTCGACTTCACCGGGCCCCTCGTCGAGCGCGTCCAGGCCCAGCTCGCGCTCGCCGTCGTCGGCGCCGTACTCGTCTGCCTCGGCACGCTCGCGTCGCGTCCGGTGTGGCTCTCCGCCGTCGCGATGGCCGTCGTGGCGTTCGCCGTGCTGTTCGCGGGCTCGGTGAGCTCGGTCACGGCGTCTGCGAGCACGTCCCTGCTGCTGGCGTTCATCCTGCCGGTCACCCTGCCGGGGACCGTCGCCTCTCTCGGCCCGCGGCTGCTCGGCTGGGGGATCGCCGCCGCGGTCGCGGTCGTCGCGATCGTCGCGCTCTGGCCGGCGCCCGCCCGCGAGCCGCTGCGCGGGCCGGCGGTGGACGCCTGCCGGGCGCTCGCCGCCCGGCTGCGCGCCGAGGCCGCCGCGATGCTGCGCGCCGGGAACCCGGAGCTGGCGGCAGAGCGCGACCGCGCGATCGGGGAGGCAGACGCGGCGGTCGACGCGCTGCACACCGCGTTCCTGCGCACGCCGTACCGGCCGACCGGGCTGAGCACGTCCGCGCGGACGATCGTCCGCCTGGTGGACGAGCTGAACTGGCTGAACTCGGTGATCGCCCAGTTCGACCACGTGCGGATCCCGAACGCGGCCACGCCCGGGCCGGTGCACGTCGCCGCGTTCGAGGTGAAGAGCACCGCTGCGGCGGTCCTGGAGGAGGGGGCCGCCCTGCTCGCCCGGCACGGCGGGGACCCGGCCGCGCTGGAGCGGGCGCTCGCCCTTCTGGTGGAGGCGCGCACCGGCGTGGAGGCCGCCACGATGGCGCTGCCGGTCGCGGCGGACCCGGACGGGCGGCACAGGGTCGCCGACGACATCGTGACGGCGCTCGATCCCGGGTTCCGCGCGCAGGAGCTCGCCCAGGCGGTCGAGACGGTCGCCGGGAACATCGCGCTCACCGCCCGCGCCGAACGCCGCAGCTGGTGGCAGCGCGCCCTCGGCCGGCAGCCCGGCGACCTGGCCGGACCTGTTGCGGTGGCGGCCGAGCGCGCGAGCGGGTTCATCGGCTGGAACTCCGTGTGGCTGCGCAACAGCATCCGCGGCGCGATCGCGCTCGGCCTCGCCGTGCTGCTCGCCAATCTGACCGGAGTGCAGCACTCGTTCTGGGTGGTCCTCGGGACGCTCTCCGTGCTCCGCTCGAACGCCCTGAGCACCGGACAGACCGTGCTGCGCGGCGTGGTCGGGACGGCGGTCGGCGTCCTGCTCGGCGCGGCGGCTATGGTCGCGATCGGTGACAACCGAATCGTGATCTGGTTCCTGCTGCCGCTCGCGATCCTGGTGGCGGGCATCGCGCCCGCGGCGATCTCGTTCGCGGCGGGGCAGGCGGCGTTCACCATCCTGCTGGTGCTGCTGTTCAACCTGATCGCGCCGTCCGGCTGGACCGTCGGACTGATCCGCATCGAGGACATCGCGCTCGGCTGCGCCGTCAGCCTGGTCGTCGGGCTGCTGTTCTGGCCGCGGGGCGCCGCTGCGTCGTTGCGGCAGGCGCTGGCGGAGGCCTACCGGGAGAGCATCCGGTATCTCGCCGCCACCGTCGCGTTCGGGCTCGGGCGCTGCGAGATGACCGCCGCCGACCAGCCGGAGCCGCGCCAGCAGGCGCTCCGCGCGGCCGCCGCCGCCCGCCGCCTGGACGACGCGTTCCGCACCTACCTGGGCGAGCGCGGCGCCAAGCAGCGGCCGCTCGCGGAGGTGTCGGCGTCGGTCGGAGGCGTGGCGGGCGTCCGGCTGGCGAGCGACGCGATCCTCGACCTGTGGCGGCGGCAGGAGATCGCGGGGGAGGAGCGGGCGAGCGCGCGCCGGTCGCTGGAGGCCTCGGTCGAGCGGCTGGACGGCTGGTACGGGCAGCTCGCCACCAGCCTGGTCGCGCGCGAGCCGCTCCCGGAGCCCGTCCCGGCGGACCCGGCCGACCGCCACCGCCTCGCCGACGTCGTCGCCGACGACCTCGGCGACGGCACCGGCCACATCGTCGCGCGCGCGGTCCGGATCATCTGGACCGGCGACTACCTCGACGTCGTCCGGCGCCTGGAGTCGGTGATCGTCGGCCCCGTCCACGCGCTGGGCGACGACCTGGCCGCGGGAAGGCGGGTGTCCGGGGGCGACCGCGCGGGCTAGACGCAGGCGGCCGGGAGGTCGTCGACGCGGCGACTCATCCGGTCAGGTTCGTCGTGAGTGACGCGAGATGCTCACGTGCGGCGGCGGCTGCGGACGCGGGGTCTCCGTCGGCGATCGCGTCGTAGATGCGGTGGTGCGAGGCCTGGTCGGCGTCGCTGCCGTGATCGCCTCGTCTGCGGAGCATGGCGATCATGGCTTCGCGGCTGCGCGGTGTGAAGCTGTCGAACATCTCCAGCAGGATCGGATTGCCGGCCGCTGCGACGATGGCGCGGTGGAAGGCGGTGTCCGTGTCGACGTGCTGTTCGATTCGCTCGCGGTGCGCCTCACGGGCCTCGAGCGCCTTCTTCAGGCGGCGCAGCTCTGCCGGGGTGCGGCGTTCGGCCGCGAGTGCCGATGCTTCGACTTCGATGGCGATGCGGGCCTCGATCACGGCGCGGATGTCGGCACGGCCGATCTTCTGCGTCCAGTCCTCCGAAGCGTCGAGCGCCGTGACGAAGACGCCGGCGCCTTGCCGGGTGGCGAGGATCCCGCGGCCGGCGAGCTGGCGGATCGCCTCGCGGATGGTGGAGCGGCCCACGCCGAGCTGCGGCGCCAGTGTGGTCTCTCCCGGCAGCTTCGCTCCGAGTGCCCACTCGCCGGCGCGGATGCGGTCGAGCAGGAGTTCGGCGGCCTGATCGGCGAGCGGTTCGCGGCGAACGGTGGTCATCAGCCCATCATCCCAGAACCACCGACTCCTCTACTTGTCTGAGGAGTTGTGGTAGCCTGCTGGCCATGCGCTCCTTCGAGCTCCTTCTTAGCCGCCGCGGCGGGGCATAGCCGGACCGGCTCCCCGACGCGGAGCCGAAACGCGCGCCGGTCCCTCTCTCATCCGACCGAAGAAGGACCCTGTGCACAACACGAAAACGAACACGAACACGTTCTCTCGCCTCTCCACCCCGTCCGGCCCGATTCCCGCCGATGTGCCCGCGTGGAATCGTCAGCGTCGTTCGCAGATGCCCTCGCACCGGTACCGCGACGTCTACTCCCGCGTCGAGGTGCCCCTGACCGAGCGCGAATGGCCGACGAAGCGCTTCACCGCAGCACCGCTGTGGGTGCCGGTCGATCTGCGGGACGGCAACCAGGCGCTCGCCGAGCCGATGGACCCCGAGCGCAAGCGGCGCTTCTTCGAGCTGATGGTCCGGATGGGCTACACGGAGATCGAGGTCGGCTACCCCTCCGCGTCGCAGACCGACTATGACTTCGTGCGCCTGATCGCCGAGACCGGCATCGCGCCGGACGACGTGACGATCGTCGTCTTCACCCCGGCCCGCCGTGACCTGATCGAGCGCACCGTCGAGTCGATCCGCGGCATCCGCAACGACGTCGTCATCCACCTGTACACCGCGACCGCGCCGACGTGGCGCGACGTGGTGCTCGGCCACGACCGCGCGGCGCTGAAAGAGCTGATCCTCGCGGGCGGCCGCGACGTGCTGGAGTTCGCGGGGGACCTGCCGAACGTGCGCTTCGAGTTCTCTCCGGAGGTCTTCAACCTCACCGAGCCGGACTACGTGCTGGAGGTGTGCGATGCGATGACCGGGCTCTGGGACGCGACACCCGAGCGGCCCGTCATCCTGAACCTCCCCGCGACGGTCGAGATCGCGACCCCGAACGTCTATGCCGACCAGATCGAGTACATGCACAAGAACCTCGCCCGGCGCGAGGCCGTGATCCTGTCCGTCCACCCCCACAACGACCGCGGCACCGGCATCGCCTGCGCCGAGCTCGCCGTGCTCGCAGGAGCTCAGCGCATTGAAGGGTGCGTGTTCGGGAACGGGGAGCGCACCGGGAACGTGGACATCGCGACGCTCGCCCTCAACCTGCACGCCCAGGGCATCGACCCGATGATCGACTTCTCCGACATCGACGAGATCCGCCGCACGGTCGAATACTGCAACCGCATCGAGATCCACCCGCGCCACCCCTACGTGGGCGATCTCGTGCACACGGCGTTCAGCGGCACCCATCAGGACGCGATCAAGAAGGGCTTCGCCGAGCACCGCGCGCGTGCCGCAGCCGAAGGCCGCGCCGAGGCCGAGATCGAGTGGCGAGTACCGTACCTCCCGATCGATCCCGCCGACCTCGGGCGCAGCTACGACGCCGTGATCCGCGTGAACTCGCAGTCCGGCAAAGGCGGAATCGCCTACCTGCTGGAGAACGAGTACGGCATCGAGCTGCCGCGCCGACTCCAGATCGACTTCGCCCGGCATGTCCAGCGGCACACGGACGCCAGCGGCGGCGAGGCCACGGCCGCCGAGCTCTGGGAGATCTTCCGCGAGGCGTATCTGGCGCAGCCGGACGAGCCCGACGCACCCGCGCTGCACGCATTCGACACCACAGACACGGCGACGACGATCACGCTCCGCATCGACGGTGCCGAGCGCCGCAGCGTCCACGAAGGCATCGGCCCGGTGGAAGCGCTCGCCCACGCCCTCGCACAGCACGGCATCCGCATCGAGATCGTCAGCTTGCATCAGACCAGCATCGGCGCCGGCGCCGGCACCGACGCCCTCACGCTCATCGAGTACCGCGACGGCCGCGACACCCGATGGGCTGCAGGAACCGACCGCTCCGTGCTCGCCGCGACCCTCGAAGCGGTCCTCCGTGCAGCCGCATCCACGACACAGTGATCGCGCACCGCACCGCGCTAGACGACGGCGGACTTCACCGGACCGTCGATGGTTCCCGTCGTCGCGGCCACCCCGGTCACCCTCCCGTCGACCACCGTCACCAGCTCGTCGAGCGCGGGCGAGTGGACGAGGTCGTGCGTGACCAGCAGCGTGGCGGTGCCGCGCTCGTGCGTGAGCCGGGCGATGAGCTCCATCACGGCCGCGCCGCTCTCCTGGTCGAGCGCGCTGGTCGGCTCGTCCACCAGCAGCACCTGCGGGCTGCGGACGAGCGCCCGGGCGAGGGCGACGCGCTGGCGCTGGCCGCCGGAGAGCTGGGCCGGCCGCTTGTCGGCGTGGGCGCTCAGGCCGACCGCGTCGAGCAGCTCGTCCACCCGCTCCCGCACCTGCGCCCGCGCCGCCTTCCGGTGCGAGCCGCCCAGTTCGCCCATCACCTGCAGCTGCTCGCGGGCGGTCAGCGAGGCGAGCAGGTTGGACTGCTGGAACACGATCCCGATCCGTTCGCGGCGCAGGCTGGTCGCCGCGTCCGCGCTCAGGGCGGCCGCGTCCTCCCCGCCGATCAGCACGCGGCCGGAGTCGGGGCGGATCAGGGTGGCGGCGAGGGCGAGGATGCTGGACTTGCCGGAGCCGGACGGCCCGGTGATGCCGGTGACCACGCCCGCGCGGCCGGTCAGGGTGACGTGGTCGACCGCGGTGACACGGGAGGATCCGTCGGGGAAGGTGAGGGTGACGTCGTCGAGGGTGATCATCGGTTGCTCCCGAGTGCGGTGAGGGGGTCGGCGGAGGTGACGGTGCGGAGGGCGAAGGCCGCTCCGGCGAGACCCAGCAGGGTCATCGCGGCGGCCGGCACCACGGTGGTGAGCGGCGCGACGAGGAACGGCAGCGCGCCGGAGGCGAGGGCGCCGAGGCCGAGGACGACGAGCATCCCCGCGCCGATCCCGGCGACGAGCACGACGAGGGCCTGCCCGAGCGCGTCCGCGACGAGGGACCGCTGCGTCGCGCCGAGCGCCTTGAGGACGGCGATGTCGCCGGAGCGCTGCATCGTCCACACCGTGAAGAAGGCGCCGACGACCAGGGCCGAGATGCCGAACAGCATGGCGACCATCAGGCCGAGCGAGCCGATCTCGCTCTTGAACGTCTCCAGTGCGCTCAGGCTGAGGAGCGTGGGCTGGGCGGAGGTCCCGGTCCGGCCGGCGACCGCGGACCAGTCCGGGCTGCCGGACACCGCGAGGACGGTCGGCTCGCCGTTGCCGCCCATGCGCTTGTCGGCGGCCGCCCAGGCGTCAGGGGTCAGTGCGATCACCGGCGTGTGGCTGTACCAGGCATCGCCGCCGACGAGCGCGACGCGGTAGTCCGCGCCGAGGATCGAGACGGTGTCGCCCGCGGCGGCGTGCAGCTCCTTGGCGGCGCCGGCGGACAGCCCGACCTCGGCGTCGCCGGAGGGGGCGAGGCGGGTGAGGTCGGTCGCGCCGGTCGCGCCCGCGTCGGCGGGGAGGCCGAACAGGGCCACGCCGGCCGAGGTGCCGTCCTGCGTCGCCCGCGACTGCGCGATCCCGACCGGGACCACGGCGCTCACGCCGTCGGCCTGCCGCCAGGCCGCGACGGCGGAGGGGGACAGCGACGACTCGCTGAAGCTCGCAGCGCCCCCGGCAGGCTTCTGCAGCACGAGCTGGTCGCCGGGGAGGCCGAGCACGGCGGACACGTTCTGGGCGGCGAGGCCGCCGGTGAGGCCGGCGAGGAAGCCGACCAGCACGGTGATGAGGGCGACGACGCCGCCGATGAGGATGAACCGGCCGCGAGCGTGCCGGAGGTCGCGCCAGGCGACGAACACGAGGAGTCCTTTCTGCGGGCCGGAACGGTTCCGCCCGTGTCCCTCCAGCCTTCGCTCATCGCCCGCGCGTCACATCGTCGATGCGGTCGAACCTGTTCTCCGACTTTCCATTGATGCCGCGCGGGGGCCTCCCTCCGTAGGCTGGGCGTGTCATGTCCCACAGCGCCCTCACCCCGGTCTTCGTCGGGCTGCGCGTCGGGCTGCACGTTCTCATCGCGGGCCTGCTCGTGCTGGTGGCCGTGCGGTTGCCGGCGCTGCCGCCTCCCGCCGCGGTCGCCGGCCTCGTGCTCGTCGTGCTGTTCGCCGCGGTCTACGTGTCGAGCGTGTTCGTCCGGCGCGTGCCGGAGGGCAGGCGCCGCGCGGCGGCGACCGTCTGGGTGACAGCGCTGGCGCTGATCTGGGTCGGCCTGGTGATCCTCGTGCCGGAGGCCGCGTACCTGTCGTTCCCGCTGTTCTTCCTCTTCCTGCACCTGCTCCCGCACCGGGTCGGTCCGGTCGCCGTCGTCCTCACGACGGTCGTCGCGATCCTCGCGCTCGGCCTCCACCAGGGCTTCTCCGTCGCCGCGGTCATCGGGCCGCTGATCGGAGCGGGGGTCGCCATCCTGCTCGGCCTCGGCTACCGCGCCCTCGCCCAGGAGGCGGCGGAGCGGGAGGCGATCCTCGCCGAGCTGCTCTCCACCCGAGACCGCCTCGCCGAGACCGAGCGGGAGCAGGGCGCCCTCGCCGAGCGGGCGCGGCTCGCCCGCGAGATCCACGACACCGTCGCGCAGGGCCTGTCCAGCATCCAGATGCTCCTGCACGCGGCCGAGCGGGCCGACCCGGACCGGCCGGGCATCGAGCACGTCCGTCTGGCGCGCCAGACCGCCGCCGAGAGCCTGGCCGAGACGCGCGCCTTCATCCGGGAGCTGACCCCGCCGGCGCTCGACGCCGGCCTCGGCGAAGCGCTGCGCCGGCTGGGGGAGGCCCAGTCCACGCCGGGAGGCCTCCGGGTCGAGGTCGACGCGCCGCCGTCGCTCGACCTGCCGATGGACCTGCAGACGGCGCTGCTGCGGATCGCCCAGGGCGCGATCGCGAACGTCCGGCAGCACGCGAACGCCGGCCGGGCATCGCTCACCGTGCGCGCGGACGGCGGCTCGACCGTGCTGGTGATCGCCGACGACGGCGCCGGGTTCGACCCCGCGGCGGTCGCCACCGGTCCGCGCGGCGCCGACTCGTTCGGCCTCCGCGCGATCGCCGAGCGCGTCGCCCAGCTCGACGGGACGCTCGAGGTCGACAGCGCGCCGGGGCGCGGCACCCGGCTGACGGTGACCGTGCCCACGACACGAGCAGGGAGCGACGCATGATCCGCATCGTCATCGCCGACGACCACCCGGTGGTCCGCGCCGGCATCCGCGCGCTGCTGGACGCGGAGGACGACCTGGAGGTTATCCGCGAGGCGGCGACCGCCGACGATGCCGTCGTGCTCGCGGACCAGCTCGCGCCCGACCTGGTGCTGATGGACCTCCAGTTCGCCGACGGCCCGCGCGGCGCCGAGGCGACGCGCCGCATCCGCGCGCTGGACGACCCGCCGCACGTGCTCGTGCTGACCAACTACGACACCGACGCGGACATCCTCAACGCCATCGAGGCGGGGGCCAGCGGCTACCTGCTGAAGGACGCCCCGCCGGACGAGCTGGTCGCCGCCGTGCGGGCGGCGGCGGCGGGCGAGAGCGCGCTCGCGCCGGTCATCGCCGGCCGGCTCATGGCCCGGATGCGCGCGCCGCTGACCAGCCTGTCCGCGCGCGAGCTGGAGGTGCTGGAGCTCGTCGCGGCCGGCGCCTCCAACACCGACATCGCCGGCCGCCTCCACATCACGGAGGCCACCGTGAAGTCGCACCTGGTGCACATCTTCACCAAGCTCGACGTCGGCTCCCGCACCGCCGCCGTCAGCGCGGCCCGCGCCCTCGGCCTGCTGCGCTGAGGGCCCACCGCCGCGCTCCACCCCGCCGCGATTCGTCACGAATGTCGCGAATCCCGTTGCGTTTCTCCACATTCGGCGCGAATGCGTGCGGCCAGGAGCTCCGCTGACACGCGTATAGCCGCGCCGCGGCGCCCGGCGTTACATTGTGCGCGACGTCGACCGGCCTGGTCGCGCGGGAGTGCGGAGGTGGTCGCGATGAGCACCAGGGATCGGGTCCTGCCGACGTTCGGCGGCCTCAGCGCGCCTGCCCGGCTCACCGTCGAGGGGGCCGGGATCGTGGTCGGCGCCGCGACCTTCGTCCTCGCGGGCGTCGTCGCGCTGATCGTGTTCTGGGGCAGCAGCCTGCCGATCGCCGGCCCGGACTCGGTCGGCCAGTTCGTGGCGATCGCGGCCGGTGTGGTCGCGTTCCTCGCGTACTTCGTCGGCCGGCTGTGGCGCCGGGAGGGCCCGACCCCGTTCCAGATCGCCGCTGCGCCCGACGGCCGGCCGCATCGCGCGACGGGTGTGGACATCTTCGACACCTTCGCGATCGCGCTCGCCCACGGAATCCTCGCCCTGCTCGGCTGGCTGGTGCTCGGCGCCGTGCTCGCGAACGGGTTCCAGGACGCCACCGTCTACTTCCTGTCGGCGACCGTGCTCGCGGGCGCCGCCACCGGCGTGACCGCGTACGCCGTGTTCCTCTCCGCGGCCCAGATGGACCTGATGCGGCTCTCCACCGTGCTGGCGGCGTTCGCCGTGGTCGGCATCCTCGCGTCCATGCTCAGCGCGCCCGACCCGCACTGGTGGATGAAGCACCTGAGCGCGCTGGGGATGTCGCAGAGCGTCTCCTCGCTCACCTTCAACCTCACGCTGATCGTGGCGGGCGTCATCGTGACCGCCATCGCCCGGTACGCGACCGACGCGCGCGGCATCGTCGACCCGAAGCGGCGGGCCGCGGTGGTGCGCGTGCGCGTCGGGCTCATCCTGATCGGCGTGCTGCTCGCGTGCGTGGGCATCTTCACGCTGAACATCTCGATCCTGCTGCACAACGTGTCCGCGGTCGGGATGGTCCTCGTCTTCGCGCTCGTCGTCTTCTGGGTGCGCGCCGCGCTGCCCACCGCGCCGCTGTCGTTCTTCGTGCTCGGCTACGTGTTCTTCGCGACGATCATCGCCGTCCTGGTGCTCTTCGCCGTCGGCTACTACGTGCTGACCGCCGCGGAGCTCGTCGCCGGCGTCCTGGTGTTCAGCTGGCTCATCGTCTACCTGCGGATGACCGGCGCGGCGACCGCCGAACTGCGCGCCCAGCAGCAGAACGTACACGTCGTCGAGGAGTGACCAGTCCCTTCGACACCGTGTACATGATTCCGGGTCGCACGCCCGCCTAGCATCCTCGTGAACCCCGATGGAGGAGTGATAGCCATGAACAGCATCGAACGTGACGTCGTCATCGTCGGCGCTGGAGCCTCCGGCCTCACGGCCGCGACGGAACTGACGAAGGCCGGCCTGAGCGTCGCCGTGCTGGAGGCCCGCGACCGCGTGGGCGGCCGGCTCTGGACGGACGACATCGACGGCGCGACCCTGGAGATCGGCGGCCAGTGGGTCTCGCCCGACCAGGACGCCCTGATCGGCACCCTCGAAGAGCTCGGGCTGGAGACCTACTCGCGCTACCGCGAGGGCATCAACATCTACCTCGGCGAGAACGGCGCCCGCCGCACCTTCGAGGGCGAGATCTTCCCCGTCGCCCCGGCGACCGAGCAGGAGATCGTCGGCCTGATCGAGCGCCTCGACGCGCTCGTCGCCGAGATCGACCCGGACCGGCCGTGGGAGCACCCGCAGGCGAAGGAGCTGGACGAGATCTCGTTCCGCCGCTGGCTGGAGACCCAGACCGACGACGAGGAGGCCCGCCTCAACATCGGCATGTTCATCGCGGGCGCCATGCTCACCAAGCCCGCGCACGCGTTCTCGGCGCTGCAGGCCCTGCTCATGGCCGCCAGCGCCGGCAGCTTCAGCAACCTGGTCGACGCCGACTTCATCCTCGACAAGCGGGTGAAGGGCGGCCTCCAGCAGGTTCCGCTGCTGCTCGCCGAGCGGCTGGGCGACGACGTCCACCTGAACTCCCCGGTGCGTACGCTCCGCTGGGACGCCGAGGGCACCGGCTCCGGCGTCACCGCGATCACCGACGACCTCCAGGTGCACGCCCGGTTCGCGATCCTGGCCGTGCCGCCGGTGCTGATCAGCCGGATCTCCTACGAGCCGCCGCTGCCGCGCCGCCAGCAGCAGCTGCACCAGCATCTGTCGATGGGCTTCGTCATCAAGGTGCACGCCGTCTACGAGACGCCGTTCTGGCGCGACCACGGCTACAGCGGCACCGCCTTCAGCCCGTACGAGCTGGTGCACGAGGCGTACGACAACAGCTACCACGGCGACCCCCGCGGCACCCTGGTCGGCTTCGTCTCCGACGAGTCCGCGGACGACGTCTTCCGGCTGAGCCCGGAGGAGCGCAAGGCGCGCATCCTCGAGTCGCTGTCGCACTACTACGGCGTCCAGGCGCTGAGCCCCGTCGTGTACTACGAGAGCGACTGGGGCAGCGAGGAGTGGACCCGCGGCGCCTACGCCGCGAGCTTCGACATGGGCGGCCTGGCGCGCTACGGCGCGGACCTGCGCACGCCGGTCGGCCCGATCCACTTCTCCTGCAGCGACATGGCGGGCAAGGGCTACCAGCACGTGGACGGCGCGATCCGCGTCGGGCGCGAGACCGCGGCGGCGATCGTCGCGGCCCTCCAGCCGGCCGGGCGCTAAGCCTCCCCAGACCGCGCGCGGCCAGTCGTGGATGGCCGCGCGCACCACTCCCGGTCGGCCGGGACGCGCACCGTCGTGGGATGCGCGTCCCGGCCGCCGGTGACGAACGCCCGGAAATGCTTTCATAGCATCCCGGAAACCTGCGAAATCTCACATGGGGCATGTATCGTGTGACTACGGGCACCGTGAAGCATCCGGTGGCCCGGTGGCAGACGGCAGGTGAGAACGGGTACTCGCCTTCGTCATCAATGCCACGCTGCTCCTAGTGCAGCCATTCGATGCCCCCAGCCGGTCGGGTTCCGCTGGGGGCATCGCCCGTTTTCCGGGAAACTCGCGCAGCTGAGGTCGAAAGATGTGATGGTGCTTGACGTTTCGGGAGCGCTTCAGCAGAGTCTCTTCGATGGGTGCCGCGGGTGGGGCGTCCGCTGGGCCGTTGTCTGCGGCTCGGATCGACGAGGGAGTGGGACGTGACGGATGAGCCGGTGAGCGCGTCGCGGGCCACGCTGATATGGGGCGGGGCGGGCCTCGTGCTCGCGACGGTGGTGCCGATCGTTGCGGAGGTGGGCTGGATCTTCCCGCCACCGGGCACGTCGTGGCTGTACTTCGCGGTCACGCCCTTCGCCGGGACGGCATCCGCCGCCGTCCTGGTCATCGCGTTCGTCCTGCTGGCGTTCGGTGTCCGCGGTGAGCGGGGCATCGCCGGTGCGTCTCGGGTCGGAAGGACCGCCCTCGTGGTGTTCGCCCTGACGAGCGTTGTGTCGGCCGGATACGTCTCGATGAACCTGACCGTAGTCGCCGTGAGTCCGGGACAGATGGCGGTCGTCAGCATCCTGTTCTGGGCCCTTGCGCTCGTCCGCGTGGTCGCCCTCATCGTCGCTGCCCTGGCCGCCTTCCGGGCCGGAGTGCTCACCGGGCCGGCTCGCTGGGCGCTCCCGGCCCTCGCGCTGCTGCTGGTGGCCACGCATGTGCTGGGCCGGATACCCCTCCCGGTTGCGACCGACGCCTGGCTCTGGGGGCTCGTCGCGATCCCGTCCGGGCTGCTGCTGACCGGCGTGCTCTTCCTCGTTCAGGGACTGCGCTCCCCGCGCACGATCGAGGCGCCCGCCGCCCCCTCGGGCTAGAGCGCCCGGATCGTCCACCCCGCCGCGGCCGACTCGCCCGGTGCGAGCACGATCAGGTCGGTGCCCGAGTTGAACGCGTCCGGCGGGCACGTCATCGGCTCGACCGCGAGGCCCAGGCGGTTCAGCTCCGGGATGTCGCGGTCGGCCGTGTGCACCTGCACCCACGGGCACGCCGCGTCCCACGTCATCGCCACGCCGGTGCCCTCCGGGGCGATCAGCGAGACCGTCGCCGTGCCGTCGGCGTCGCGGCGCAGCCCGGTGAACGCGTGGTCGATGAACGTGTCGCCGATCGGTCGCGCAGCGCGGAAGTCGAAGGGGCCTCCCATCACGTCGGCGAGACCCACCGGGATGAGCCGGTCCTCGGTCACCGTCAGCACCCGGTCGGCCGGGAGGTCGAGCGTCCAGTCGTCGACGCGGCCCTCGCCCGCGACCAGGTACGGGTGCGGACCGGTGCCCCACGGCGCCGGCGACGAGCCGGTGTTGGTGCCGGTCACGGTGGTGTGCAGGCCGTCGTCGTCCAGCACGAACGCGACCGCGACCTCCACCCGGTGCGGGTAGCCGTCCTGCGCCTCGATG
Organism: Leifsonia shinshuensis; assembly: GCF_013410375.1. Taxonomy (NCBI): domain Bacteria; kingdom Bacillati; phylum Actinomycetota; class Actinomycetes; order Micrococcales; family Microbacteriaceae; genus Leifsonia; species Leifsonia shinshuensis. The sequence continues at coordinate 3,813,903 of NZ_JACCFL010000001.1, read as the reverse complement.
GTCGCCGCGAGGGTCACGCTGTCCGCCGCGCGGTCGATCGCGGTGAAGTCGAGCCACGTGGCGAGGCCGTGCAGGGCGTGGCCGCGGCCCGGCTCGGTGAGCGGGAGCTGCTGCGCCACACCGCCGAACGTGTACCGGCCGTCGACCACCCGGTTCGGCCACGGCGCGAGCGTCGCGCCGCGGAAGGCCGGGCGCACCTCGTCGGCGTCGAACGGGACCACGAGGGGCCTGCCGTCGAACTCCAGGGTCCGCAGCGACGCGCCCACCGAAGCGATGGTCGCGTGGTAGTCGCCGGCGGTCAACCCGAAGTGCGTGCCCGAAATCGGAATGCTCATCCGCCCATTCTGTCGGCAACAGCCGAGTACGCAGAAATTCAGGCGAAAACCGCGAAGTACGCAGACTATTCGCGTACTCAACCGGTTGTGACGTGGCGGAAACCTGGCGAAATCTGGGGGAAACCGACGCTCGGTAGCGTCCTGCCATGGGCGATCTGTTCGGCGGGTACGGCACGCACGCCGCGCGGCGGCGCCGCGGCCGCACGGCGCCGTTCGACGAGATGTTCGCCGGCACCCGCGGCGCCGCCGCCGAGCGCACCCGGCCCCCCTACCGCGAGCTGTTCACCGCGCTGGCCGCGCTGACGCAGGAGGAGCTCCGCGGCCGCACCGACGCGCTCGCCAGCTCCTACCTCGCCCAGGGCGTCACCTTCGACTTCGCGGGGGAGGAGCGGCCGTTCCCCCTCGACGCCGTGCCGCGCGTGATCGAGCAGTCCGAGTGGGCGCGGATCGAGGGCGGCGTGAAGCAGCGCGTCCGCGCCCTGGAGGCCTTCCTCAGCGACGTCTACGGCGGCCAGAACGCGGTCCGCGACGGTGTCATCCCGGCCGGGCTGATCACCTCGTCCGCGCACTTCCACCGCGCAGCGGCGGGCGTGGAGAGCGCCAACGGGGTGCGCATCCACGTCTCCGGGATCGACCTGATCCGGGACGAGCAGGGCGGCTGGCGGGTGCTGGAGGACAACGTCCGGGTGCCGAGCGGTGTCTCGTACGTGATCTCCAACCGCCGGGTGATGGCGCAGACGCTGCCGGAGCTGTTCACCTCGATGCGCGTCCGGCCGGTCGGGGACTATCCCTACCGGCTGCTGCAGGCGCTCAAGGCGAGCGCACCGGGCGGGATGGAGAACCCGAACGTCGTCGTGCTCACCCCCGGCGTGTACAACTCCGCCTACTTCGAGCACACCCTCCTCGCCCGGCTGATGGGGGTCGAGCTGGTGGAGGGCCGCGACCTGTTCTGCTCCGGCGGGACGGTGTGGATGCGCACCACCTCCGGCCCGCAGCGGGTGGACGTGATCTACCGCCGGATCGACGACGACTTCATCGACCCGCTGCAGTTCCGCGTCGACTCGGTTCTCGGGACGCCCGGGCTCATGCTGGCCGCCCGGCTCGGCACCGTGACCATCGCCAACGCGGTCGGCAACGGCGTCGCCGACGACAAGCTGGTCTACACCTACCTGCCCGACCTGATCCGCTACTACCTGGCCGAGGAGCCGATCCTCCCCAACGTGGACACCTGGCGGCTGGAAGAGCCGGACGCGCTCGCCGAGGTGCTCGACCGGCTGGACGAGCTGGTCGTGAAGCCGGTCGACGGCTCCGGCGGCAAGGGACTGGTCATCGGCCCCGACGCCGACCGCAAGGAGCTGGCCCGGCTGCGCGCACAGCTCGTCGCCGACCCGCGCGGCTGGATCGCGCAACCGGTCGTGCAGCTCTCCACCATCCCCACGCTCGTGGACGACGGCATGCGGCCGCGCCACGTCGACCTGCGGCCCTTCGCGGTGAACGACGGGCGGGACATCTGGGTGCTCCCCGGCGGCCTGACCCGGGTGGCGCTCGCGGAGGGGCAGCTCGTGGTGAACAGCAGCCAGGGCGGCGGATCGAAGGACACCTGGGTGGTGGGCGCGCCGGTGGCGGGGACCCAGGTGGAGGGAGCGCACGCGGCGGGCGAAGAGGGCACCGGCGGGCCGGCGGCGCCCCGGGAGGACCGGCCGGAGCCCAGGAACCTCCCCGGCCTCGTCGCGGACCAGGCCGCGGCGCCTCCGCTGCCCGCGCCGGAGCACTCGCGGGAGGACGCCCCGCGCACCGACCAGCAGCAGCAACAGCAGCAACAGCAGCAGCAGCGGACCGCGGCGGCGCCGCGACGGGAGGCGCCCTGATGCTCAGCCGGATCGCCTCCTCCCTCTTCTGGATCGGCCGCTACGTCGAGCGCAGCGACGGCACCGCGCGCATCCTCGACGTCCACCTCCAGCTGCTGCTGGAGGACCCGTGGATCGACGAGGACACCGCCTGCCGGTCGCTGCTCGGGGTGATGGGATCCGCCGCCGTCCCCGGGCCGATCGCCCGGGAGGACGTCCTGCGCCTGCTCGCCGTCGACCGCGGCACCCCGGCCTCCATCGCCTACTCCCTCGGCGCGGCGCGGGAGAACGCCCGCCGCGCCAGGGAGATCGTCTCGACCGAGCTGTGGGAGTGCCTCAACACCACGGCCGCCGGGGTGCCGCGGCGGGTGACCAGCGACAAGGTGCACGAGTTCTTCACCTGGGTGCGCGACCGCACCGCGCTCGCCGTGGGGATCATGGACTCCGGGGCCAGCCGGGACGAGGCCTGGCACTTCTTCACGCTGGGCCGCAGCCTGGAGCGGGCCGACATGACCGCGCGGCTGCTCGCCACCCGCTCGCTCACGGAGGCGAGCGGCCCGAGCTGGACGACCATCCTGCGCTCCTGCGGCGCCTACGAGGCGTACCTGCGGACCTACCGGGGCGTGCCCTCCACCCGGAACGCGGCGGAGTTCCTGCTGCACGACCGGCTGTTCCCCCGGTCGATCCTGTACGCGATCACGCGCGCGGTGGAGAGCCTGCGCGACATCGAGCCGCGGCACGAGCGCGCCGGGGTGTCCGACCGGGCGGTGCGGCTGCTCGGCCAGGTGCAGAGCGAGCTGGAGTTCCGGCCGGTCGCGGAGGTGCTGGACGACCTCCCCGCGCACATGTCCGCCATCCAGGACGCGACCAGCGCGGCGACGTCCGCGATCACCCGCCGCTACTTCCCGGAGAGCACGGCGCCGAGCTGGACGGGGGAGCGGGTGTGAAGCGGCTGCGGGTGACCCACTCGACCGGTTACCGGTACGGGGCGGAGGTGTCGGCCTCCTACAACGAGGCGCGGATGCTGCCGGCCTCCGGCGAACGGCAGCTGGTGCTGCACAGCGCCCTGGACGTGCGGCCGGTGTCGTCGCACCACCAGTACACCGACTACTGGGGCACGCGCGTCCTGGCCTTCGACGTGCTGAACCCGCACCGCGAGCTGACGATCACGGCGACCAGCCTGGTGGAGGTGCTGGACGCGGCGCGCGCGCCGGACCCTCTGGGGTGGGAGGAGCTGGCGGCGGCCGTGGCGCGTTCCGGGGAGTGCGTGCAGCAGCTGCGGCAGACCCCGCTGACCGAGCCGTCCGCGTCGCTCGCCGCCTTCGCGGCGTCGGCCGGCGCCGCGGAGGACGACCCCTGTGCGACGGCGCACGCGATCGCGGTCGCGGTCGGCGAGGCGATGACCTACGAGAGCGGGGTCACCGGCGTACGCACGACGGCGGGCGAGGCGTGGGAGGCGCGCGGCGGCGTCTGCCAGGACATCGCGCACGTCGCGATCGGCGCGCTCCGCTCGGTCGGCATCCCGGCCCGCTACGTGTCCGGCTACCTGCACCCGAAGGCGGACGCGGCGGTGGGCGAGACGGTGGTCGGCGAGTCGCACGCCTGGGTGGAGTGGTTCTGCGGCGGGTGGCACGGCTACGACCCGACCAACGGCATCGAGATCGGCGACAGGCACATCCGCGTCGGCCACGGCCGCGACTACGCCGACGTGGCCCCGCTCCGCGGCGTCTACTCCGGCGCGGCGGGGTCGGAGCTCTTCGTGTCCGTCTCCATCACCCGCGAAGCCTGACCCCCGCCCCCGCTCCCGAGACCGTCGAGTACGCGAATAATCAGGCCGAAACGCTCGAGTACGCGGATTGTTCGCGTACTCGGCGGGTTGTCGGTACCGTGGCGGGATGCGGATCGCAGTGCTGTTCGGCGGCTCCAGTGAGGAGCGCGATGTCTCGATCGCCAGTGCGGCGCCGGTGGTGCGCGCACTGCGCGGGCTCGGCCACGAGGTCCTGGCGGTGGACACCGCCTCCGGCGCGCTCGACGCCGCCGCGGAGGAGCGGGTGCTGACCGGCGCCGTCGGCGTCGCGCCTCCCGAGTCGACCGCCCTGGCCCGGCTCGCCGGCGCCGGGAGCGCGCTGCGGCTGCCCGCGGACGTCGCCGGCGTCGATCTGGTGTTCCTCGCGCTGCACGGCGGCTCGGGCGAGAACGGAGAGCTGCAGGCGCTGCTCCAGCTGGCCGGCGTCCCGTACACCGGGTCCGGGCCGCTCGGGAGCGGGCTCGCGATGGACAAGGAGCTCACCAAGCGCGTCCTCCTCCAGGCCGAGGTGCGCACCCCCGACTGGTTCCTCGACCCGCTCGAGCCCGGGGCCGCGGCGGCGGAGCTCGGGCTGCCGGTGGTCGTGAAGCCGAACGCGCAGGGCTCCACCGTCGGGCTCAGCATCGTGCGCGACCCCGACGAGCTGGAGGCCGCGGTCGCGAAGGCGGGGGTGTTCGGCCCGGTGCTGTTGGAGCGCTTCGTGCCGGGGCGCGAGCTGACCGTCGGCGTGCTCGGCGACGAGGCGCTCGCCGTGGGGGAGATCGCGGTCGACCCCGAGGCGGCGTTCACCTACGGCGACAAGTACCAGCCCGGCGCGGTGGCCGAGACCTTCCCGGCCGACGTCCCCGCCGAGGTCGCGGCGGAGGCCAGGGCGGCGGCGCTGACGGCGCACCGGGCGCTGCGGCTGTCCGGCTACAGCCGCACCGACTTCCGGCTGGACCGCGACGGCGTGCTCTGGACGATCGAGGTCAACTCGCTGCCGGGCCTCACCGCGACCAGCCTGCTCCCGCAGTCCGCGGCGGCCGTGGGGATCGGCTACGCCGAGCTCTGCCGCCGGATCTGCGAGCTCGCGCTGCGCTGAGCCGACGCGGCAGAGCGGCCATCCGCGGGCGCGGCGAACCTGAACGACCGGTAACGATCGGCCTGCCGGGGTTGCCCGGCGGACCGCGAGGGTTTCAATGGAGTCATGCGCAGTGTGGTCTGGTCGTTGTTCGGGTTCGCGTTCGTCGTCGCGGCCGTCGCACTGGGCGCGCTGACCACCCCCGCCGTCGACCACGGGCTGGCCACGGTCGCCGTCGGCCACCACGACGGCTTCACCCGCCGGCAGTGGGCGGACCTCGCGATCGCCGCCCTCTTCTTCATCGCGGCCGCCGCCGCCGCGGGCACCCTCGTCATCACCCGCCTGCGCGCGGCCTCCCGCCCCGCGGAGGCCCCCGCGCCCGACGCGCTGGTCCCCGCCGACCGCTGACCGGCTCAGCGCCGCGCCCAGCGCCGTGCACACAGGGGTCGCAACACGCCGTTACGCACGCCGTTTAGCGGCGTGTTGCGACCCCGGTTCGGGCGGCCGTCCGGTCGTTCGCGGGCTACTCCGCCGCGCGGAGCGCCGCGTAGAGGTCGGCGCGGGCGGCGAAGCCGCCGAGGTCGCGGCCGAGCAGCCGCTCGGCGTCGGCGACGCGCGCCCGCAGCGTGTGCCGGTGCATCCCGAGCCGCCGGGCGGCCACGTCGTACACGCCGTCCGCGTCGAGCCAGGTGCGCAGGATGCCGGGCAGCGCCGGGTCGGCCTCCGCCAGCGGGGCGAGCGCGGTGGCGGCGACGGCGCGGGCGTCCGGCGTCTGCAGGAGGGCGAGCATGCCCGCGGCGGCCACATCGTCGAAGGAGGGCACGGGCTCGTCGCGGGTGGAGCGGCGGGCCGCCACCCCGGCCTGGGTCACGCCGGACGCGAGCGCGGCGTAGCCGACGGGGGCGGAGGAGCCGCCGCGCAGCTCGAACCGCTCGGCCAGCTCCGCGACCGTCTCCGGGTCCGCCCCGAGCACGATCAGGTCCTGTCCGTCGCGCGCGAAGAAGCCGTCGCCTCCGGCCTCCAGCCAGTCCGCCGCGGCCGCCGCCGCGGCGCCGTGCAGCACCGTCACCCGCGCGGGCTGCTCGGGCAGCGCGCCGAGGACCGGCTCGGCCACCGCCTCCGCCAGCGGGAGGTCGCCGGCCAGCAGCGCCCGCCACACCGCCGTGCGGAGCCGCGCCCGCGCCGCGTCGGTCGCCCGGCTCTGCTCGAGCGCCAGCCCGGCGAGCGCGACGACGCCGGTCACCACCTGCTGCGCCGCCTGGTCGAGGCCCTCCGAGCCGATCGCGAGCACGCCGCGCAGTCTCCCGGCCGCGCCCAGGGTCTGCAGCGAGAACGGCCCGGCGGCGGTCGTCGCGGTCCCGGCCGCCCGCCGTCTGCTGCGCAGCAGGGGCTCGGCGGCCGCGGACAGCACCGCGCGCGCCGCGGCGTCCACCGAGCCGGACGGGGCGAGCCTGTCGAGCGTCCCGTCCGCCCCGAACAGCGCGACCGGCCGGTCGATCTGGCGGGCCAGCTCGGCGAGCACCGAGCCGAGCGCGTCCGGCCGCAGCGCCGCGAGCGAGATCGCCCGGGAGGCCCGCAGCGCCCAGGTGTTCCTGGCGTAGGCGTCGGCGGCGAGCCGGTCGGCGACGAACCGCGCGACCGCGATGAACGGCGTTCGGTACGGCACCTTGAACAGCGGGAGGCCGTGCCGCGCGCACGCCTCGACCAGCGGCTCCGGGGTGTCCCGCACGACCTCGGTCCCGAAGCCGAGCCCGGCGATCCCGTGCTCCACCAGCCGGGACACGTACGGGTCGACCTCCTCCGGTGTCCCTGTCACGAGCAGCACCTGGCCCGGCGACAGGAACGGAGTCGGATCGGGGAGGTCGGAGCTGTGCGCCCACGACAGCGGTGTGTCGAGCTCGCCGACGTCCCCCGCGGTGAGCAGGCGGAGGCCGAGCTCGGGGCGGGCGAGCAGCTGGGCGAGGGTCGCGGGCATCGGAAGCACTCCATCTGCCAGGATGTCGATTCCTGACGCTGGAATTGTACGGCCCGTCCAGGCGCAGGTCACGCCCGGCTCCCTACGATGCCGCCATGACCATCGTTTCCCCCGCCTCCGCAACCTTCGTCGGCGGACCCTCGCTCCCGCAGGAGCGCCGGCTCGTCACCCCCATCCCCGGCCCCGAGTCGCGCAAGCGCGCCGAGCGCAAGGCGCAGGCCGTCGCCGCCGGCGTCGGCGCCACCATCCCCGTCTACACCGTCGCAGCGGGCGGGGGTGTGCTCGTCGACGTCGACGGCAACTCCCTCATCGACTTCGGCTCCGGCATCGCCGTCACCGGTGTGGGCAACGCCGCCCCGCGCATCGTCGAGGCCGTGACCGCCCAGGTCGCCGCCTTCACCCACACCTGCTTCACCGTCGCGCCGTACGACTCCTACGTGGACGTCGCGGAGGCCCTCAACCGCCTCACCCCCGGCGACCACGTCAAGCGCAGCGCCCTGTTCAACTCGGGTGCCGAGGCCGTCGAGAACGCGGTCAAGATCGCCCGCCACTACACGGGCAAGCAGGCCGTCGTCGCCTTCGACCACGCCTACCACGGCCGCACCAACCTCACGATGGGCCTCACCGCCAAGAACCAGCCGTACAAGAACGGCTTCGGCCCGTTCGCGCCCGAGATCTACCGCGCCCCGCTCAGCTACCCGCTGCGCGACGGCGGCCTCTCCGGCGCCGAGGCGGCCAAGCGCGCCATCACCCTGATCGAGAAGCAGATCGGCGCGTCCAACCTGGCCGCGATCATCATCGAGCCCATCCAGGGCGAGGGCGGCTTCATCGTCCCGGCCGAGGGCTTCCTCCCCGCGCTGCAGGCCTGGGCGAACGAGAACGGCGTCGTCTTCATCGCCGACGAGGTGCAGACCGGCTTCGCCCGCACCGGCACCATGTTCGCCTCCGAGCAGTTCGGCATCGTCCCCGACCTGATCGTCACCGCCAAGGGCATCGCCGGCGGCCTCCCGCTGTCGGCGGTCACCGGCCGCGCCGAGATCATGGACGCGCCGCAGGTCGGCGGCCTCGGCGGCACCTACGGCGGCAACCCGCTCGCCTGCGTCGCGGCGCTCGCCGCGATCGAGACCTACGAGCAGGAGGACCTGGCCGCGCGCGCCCGCGCCATCGGCGAGATCCTCTTCGAGAAGCTCGGCGCCCTCCGCGACGCCGACCCGCGCGTCGCCGAGGTCCGCGGCCGCGGCGCCATGGTCGCGATCGAGCTGGTCGACCCCGAGACGGGCGAGCCGGACGCCGCACTGACCGGCAAGGTCGCCGCCGCCGCGCACGCGGCCGGCGTCGTGCTGCTCACCTGCGGCACCTACGGCAACGTGATCCGCTTCCTCCCGCCGCTGAGCATCCCGGACCACCTCCTCATCGAGGGGCTGGACGTCGTCGCGGAGGCGGTGGCCAACGCATGAGCGCCGTCGACACCACCGCGACCGCCGAGCTGACCGCCCGCGAGGCCGAGCTCCTCTCGCGCGTCCCCGACGGCCTGTTCATCGGCGGCGCCTGGGAGGCCGGCACCCGCCAGCAGATCCAGGTGCAGGACCCGGCGACCGGCCGCGTCATCAAGCGCATCGCCAACGCCACCCCGGAGGACGGCATCCGCGCCCTCGACGCCGCCGTCGCAGCGCAGGAGGCCTGGGCCGCGACGCCGCCGCGCACCCGCGCGGAGATCCTGCGCAAGGCGTTCGACCTGCTGCAGGAGCGTCGCGACGACTTCGCGCTGCTGATGACGCTGGAGATGGGCAAGCCGCTGGCCGAGGCCAACGGCGAGGTCACCTACGGCGGCGAGTTCCTGCGCTGGTTCTCCGAGGAGGCCGTGCGCATCTCCGGCCGCTACGGGCAGAACCCGGAGGGCACCGGGACCATGGTCGTCTCGCAGCGTCCGGTGGGCCCGTGCTTCTTCATCACGCCGTGGAACTTCCCGCTGGCGATGGCGACCCGCAAGATCGCGCCCGCCCTGGCCGCCGGCTGCACGGTCGTCGTCAAGCCGGCCGAGCTGACCCCGCTGACCACGCTGTTCTTCGCGCAGCTGCTCGCCGACGCCGGCGTGCCGGCCGGTGTGGTGAACGTCGTGCAGACGAACACCTCCGGCGCCGTCTCCGCACCGATCATCGCCGACCCGCGGCTCCGCAAGCTGTCGTTCACCGGCTCCACCCCGGTCGGTCGCGCCCTGCTCGCACAGGCCGCTCAGAACGTGCTGCGCACCTCCATGGAGCTCGGCGGCAACGCGCCGTTCATCGTGTTCGAGGACGCCGACCTGGATAAGGCGGTCGAGGGTGCGATGCTCGCGAAGTACCGCAACATCGGCCAGGCCTGCACCGCCGCCAACCGGTTCATCGTGCACGAGTCGGTCGCGGATGAGTTCTCGCGGCGGGTGGCGGCGAAGGTCGCTGCGCTGCGCGTCGGTCCCGGAACCGAGGAGGGCGTCACCATCGGCCCGCTGATCGACGACCGTGCGGTCGCCACCATGCAGGCGCTGGTCGGCGACGCGGTCGAGCGCGGCGCCCGCGTCCTCACCGGAGGAACCGCGCCCGAGCGCGACGGCTTCTTCTACGAGCCGACCGTGATCGTGGACGTCCAGCCCGGCTCCGAGATCCTCCGCGAGGAGATCTTCGGCCCTGTGCTGGCGATCACGACCTTCTCCACCGAGGACGAGGCCGTGGCGCGCGCGAACGAGACCGAGTACGGTCTGGTCGGCTACGTGTTCACCCAGGACCTCGCGCGCGGCCAGCGCATGATCGACCGCGTGGACACCGGCATGATGGGCCTCAACACCGGGCTCGTCTCCAACGCCGCGGCGCCGTTCGGCGGCGTCAAGCAGTCGGGCCTCGGCCGTGAGGGCGGGCTCGAGGGCATCCACGAGTACCTGAGCACGAAGTACACGCTCATCCCCGCCTGACCCGGCGGCACGGGCGGCCCGTTCCACCCCGGCGGGCCGCCCCCACCCAGCACCATCCCCAACCTCCGAACCACCCGAGCCGGAAGAAGCAGACCATGACCACCACTCAGCGCATCCTCGTCGGATATGAGGCGACACCGGCCGGAGAGGACGCCCTCGCCGCCGGAGCCGCGCTGGCCGCCTCCTTCGGAGCGGACCTCGATGTGGTCCTGGTCATGCCGGACACCTCCCGGCGCGGCAACGTGCCGAACGACCCGGCCTACGACGCCCTCCTGCGCGACACCGCGGAGGGCTGGCTGGCAGACGCGCGCACCCGCGTCCCGTCGTCGGTCGCCTTCAGCGGGCGGGTCGTCTTCGGCGACTCGCTCGCCGAGGGCCTGATCACGACCGCGGAGGAGCTGGGCGCGACGGTGATCGTCGTCGGCGCGGCGCGCGGCGGCCTGCTCGGCCGCTTCACCGTCGGCTCGGTCGCGGGCGCGCTCCTGCACGCCTCCCCGGTCCCGGTGCTGCTGGCGCCGGAGGGCTGGCGCGATCGCGCGCAGCAGCTCACGCGCGTCACGAGCATGGTCGGCACCCGCGCGGGTGCGGCGGACGTGCTGACGACCGGTGAGCGGCTCTCGGCCGCGGCCGGCGTACCGCTCCGACTGGTCTCGCTGCTGGCGCTCGACCTCCCGGGCGACGCGGCAGCACCCAAGCAGAGCGTCGGCGAGCACCACGCGGCGGCGGTGCTGGAGGAGGCTAGCGCGGCGACCGGTGTCGTCGCGACGGCGGTCGTCGCCAAGGGCGACAACATCCAGCACGCGGTGGCGCGCCTCGACTGGGAACCCGGTGAGATCGTCGTGGTCGGCTCCAGCCGCCTCGCGCAGCCCAGCCGCCTGTTCCTCGGCTCCACCGCGGCCGCCATGCTGCGCGAGCTGCCCGTGCCGATGGTCGTGGTGCCGCGCACGGAGTGATCCTGCGACTCCTCTCATCGGATTCTGTGTAAGGCAGGATTCTTTGTAAGGGGAGGCTTACCTTACAATCGAATGCGGCCGGAGCCGCCGCTTCGATCTCAACAGCCTCCACGAAGGATCTTCATGTCCCCCATGGGTGTCGCCGCTCTCGGCGCCGTCGCTGGTCTGACCATCTTCCTCGGCCTCCCGATCGGCCGGCTGCGCTCGAACGCCGTCGGCCTGAAGGCCGCGCTGAACGCGCTCGCGACCGGCATCCTGATCTTCCTGCTGTGGGATGTGCTCTCGCAGGCGTGGGAGCCCGTGGACAAGGCGCTCTCGTCGCACCAGCTCGGCCCGGCGCTCGGCCAGGGCCTGCTGATGGCCGCGTGCATCGGCGTCGGGCTGCTCAGCCTCACCTACGTCGACCGGTACATGAAGCGGCGCGCGCTGGCGCTCGCGTCGCCGATCCGGCCGCAGGCCGGTCCCGACGGATCGCCCGCCGGCTCGCACCCCGGCGCCGGCTCCCAGCCGCACGGGCACCACGGCTCCGGCACGGGCGCCGTCGGCACCGCCACCGGCGTCGCCATCGTCGCCGCCACCGAGGTGGAGTCCCGCGCGGGCGCGCGCCGCCTGGCGCTCACCATCGCGATCGGCATCGGCCTCCACAACTTCGCCGAGGGCCTGGCGATCGGCACCGCAGCTGCGCAGGGCGAGCTCGCCTTCGCCGTCCTGCTCATCGTCGGCTTCGGCCTCCACAACGCCACCGAGGGCTTCGGGATCGTCGCCCCGCTGAGCGGCACCCGCCCGTCCTGGGGCTACCTCGCGCTGCTCGGCCTGATCGGCGGCGGCCCCACCTTCCTCGGCACCATCATCGGCCAGTCGTTCAGCAGCTCGATCGTCTCGATCGCGTTCCTCGGCCTGGCCGCCGGCTCCATCCTCTACGTCGTCATCGAGCTGTTCGCCGTCGCCCGCCGCACCGGCATGAAGACCCTCGTCGCGTGGTGCATCTTCGCCGGGATCGTCGCCGGCTTCGCCACCGACGCCATCGTGACCGCCGGCGGGGCCTGAACCCGGGCGGGTCATTCGGTAGCCGGGCGGATTCAGTAGGCTCGTTCCCGGAGCGAACGAGGAGGCCCGCATGCGCCAGGTGGTCGATTTCACGGACGTCTCGACGGAGGGACTGGAGTCCAGCCCCGTCGCGCCCGCCCTCGCCGGGCTGCGCGCCAACGAGGCCCGCTACTTCAAGAACAAGTACGACCACGACTTCGCGACCGCGCCGGCCGACGAGGAGCAGGAGGCGCTCGACTGGGTCAGCCGCATCCTCGCCGACGAGCGCGGCATCGTGATCGCGTCGCCCGCCCTCGAGGTCACCTCGTTCGAGGTGGACGGCATCCGGATGGCCTACGTCTTCTACGAGTCCGGCCTGTCGATCAACGTCATGTACACCATCGACGACGCGGGCAAGCGCGCGGTCGGCTTCAAGCTGTCCGACGGCATGGAGGTGCCGGAGGAGCTGTCGGCGTTCAAGTTCGCGCGGCAGAAGTCGAAGCTCGCGGGGACGATCCGCGGCTCCTACTTCGTCATCAAGGGCACGTACTGACGAGCCCTGCGCCGCCTGCGCTCAGGCCAGCGGGGTCACTTCCGCGGCCAGCTCCCGTTTGACGTCGTGCTCGATGAGCACGGGGATGAAGTCGCGCACGGGCGCGCCGGTGTAGTCGATGTGCCGCTGGTGCACCAAGTCGACGATGCGGTCCCGGGGGACCTGGGGGAAGCGCTCCGCGAGCCGGTCGACGGCGTGGTCGATGGCGACCTCTTCGTCGGTGGGGGCGGCGGGGGTGGGGGCCTCGTCACTCATGGCGCGATTATCTCTCGCATGCCAGGGTGGAGGCTATGGATGAAATCGAGGTAGTGGTCGTCCGCGTCTTCACCGACGAGCGCGGCACGAACGGCAACGAGCTGGGCATCGTGACCAGCGCGCCGGCGACGGCGGGGCGCGAGCAGGAGATCGCGGCCGCGCTGGGCTTCAGCGAGACGGTGTTCGTCGACTCGTTGGACACGACGGCGGGCCTCGCGGCCATCCGGATCTTCACGCCGGCGGCCGAGCTCCCGTTCGCCGGCCACCCGAGCGTGGGGACGGCCTGGTGGCTCGCCCACGAGCGCACCCCGGTCGGCGCCCTCGTCGAGAAGGCGGGCGATGTGGCGGTGTCCGTCGACCTCGACCGGGATTCGGCGACGATCGACGCCCGCGCCGCGTGGACCCCCGACTTCACCTGGCACGCGCTGGGCACCCCGGCGGAGGTCGAGGCGCTCGACGCCTTCGCGTTCACCGAGGGACAGCACTACGCGTACGCCTGGATCGACGAGGCGGAGGGCCGGCTGCGCGCCCGGATGTTCGCCCCGGCCATGGGCATCGTCGAGGACGAGGCGACCGGCGCCGCCGCCGTCGCGCTCACCGCGAAGCTCGGCCGGGCGCTGCACATCCTGCAGGGCGAGGGCTCGGAGATCACGACGCAGCCCCTCGACGGCGGCCTCGTCCGCGTCGGCGGGACCGTGGTGTACGACCGCACCATCGACGCCACCCTGTGAGCGGGGATACTCGGCACGGCTCGGTCGAGCTGATCCCGGTCGGCGCGCCGGGGGAGGGGCCGTACGGAATCGCGGTGACCGGCGACGGCGCCGTATGGTTCACGCTCGTGCACGGAGCGGCCGTCGGCCGGCTCGATCCGTCCGGCGTGCTGACCCGGCTCGACCTGGGCGCGGGCGCACAGCCGTCGGTGGTCGCCGCGGCGAACGGCACAGACGTGTGGGTGAGCGACACGACGGGAGGCCGCCTGCTGCTGGGACCGGGCCCGCGGCTCCTAGCCGAGGCCATGGCGCCCACGGCGGGCGCCCAACCGTTCGGCGTCGTCGCGCTCTACGACGGCACGACCTGGTTCACCGAGCTCGCCGCTGACGCGCTCGGCCGCGTCGGGGTCCTCGGTGAGGTCGACGAGTTCCCCGTCGGCCGCGAGGGCGTGATGGCGTCGATGATCGCGGCCTCCGGCGACTCGCTCTGGTTCACGATGAACGCCGTCGACGCCCTCGGGCACGTGCGCGGCGGCGACGCCGCGGTCGCGGTCACCGAACTGCCCGCCGGCTCCGGCCCCGTCGGCATCACCGTTGCCGAGGACGGCGCGATCTGGGCCGCCCTGATCGGCGGCGACGCCCTGGCCCGGGTGGGCACGGACGGCGCGCTCGCGCTGCATCCGCTCGGCGCCGGCGCCAAGCCGCACGCGGTCGCGCCCGATGCGACCGGCGGGGTCTGGGCCTCGCTCTGGGGCGCGGACGCCCTGGCGCACGTCACCGCCGCCGGCGAGACCGCCCGCGTCGCGCTGCCCCCGGGCTCCGAGCCGCACGGCATCGCCGTCGCCCCCGACGGCACGGTCTGGGCCGCCCTGGAGTCGGGCGCCCTCGCCCGCCTCCACCCCTGACCGCCCGAGTCCGTCCCAGCCCGACCCCAGGAAGACCGCCCGTCCGGGCCCCCGCCAGCCCCACCCGCCCGGGCCCCCGCCAGCCCCCACCCGCGGACCGGCCCGGCCCGGCCCCCGCCAGCCCCCACCCGCGGACCGGCCCGGCCCCGGCCCGCAGCCAACGGAGGACATCCACCCTCCCCCGGCCCCAACCTCCTCCGCTGACTGCGTTTCGGGCCCAGCCGGCACCCGATCTCCTCCGCTCCCGACGCTGCAGCCAGCGGAGGAGTTCTAGCTCCGACACCCCCCGCAACGCAGCCAACGGAGGAAGCCGGCCCCAGCCGGCACCCGATCTCCTCCGCTACCGACGCTGCAGCCAGCGGAGGACATCCATCACCGCAACCCCCGGAAACGCAGCGAACGGAGGAGACCGCGGCCGGTCAGGCCACGGACTCCTCCGTTCGCGTCAGTTCTGTTCGCGGAGGGAGAGGGTTACTCCCCGACGCCCACGAACTCGGCCGCCTCGTCCGGGTCGGCGACCCCGGACTCCAGCCGCGCACGCAGCGCTGCACCGAGCGCCGAATCCACGTTCGTCCAGTACTGGATCGCGCGCTCGCGGATGTCCTCGCGGGTCACCCCGCCGACCGCGCCCGCGATCGTGTCCAGGAACCGCTCCTTCGCCGCGTCGTCGTAGACCTCGCGGTAGAGCGTCCCCGCCTGGCCGAAGTCGTCGTCCTCCGCGTGCAGCGTCGCCGCCGCGCGCACGAGCGCGCCGTCCGACTCCCACGATCCCTCTCCGGCTGCTGCGGCATTCGCCGACGGGCCGCCGAACGAGTTCGGCGCGTACACCGGCGCGGACGCCGGCTTGAAGCCGTGGCGGGCCGCGCCGTCCTGCGAGTAGTTGTGCACCGGGGCGACCGGCGCGTTCACCGGCAGCTCGTTGTAGTTGGTGCCGACGCGGTAGCGCTGGGCGTCCGGGTAGGAGAACACGCGCGCCATCAGCATCTTGTCCGGGCTGATGTCGATGCCCGGGACGGTGTTGGCCGGGGAGAACGCCGCCTGCTCGATCTGCGCGAAGAAGTTCTCCGGGTTCTCGTTGAGGGTGTGGACGCCGACCTCGATCAGCGGGTAGTCGCTGTGCGGCCACACCTTGGTCAGGTCGAACGGGTTGAACCGGTAGGTCTTGGCGTCCTCGTACGGCATCACCTGCACGCTCACCTTCCACGCCGGGAAGTCGCCGCGCTCGATCGCCTCGTAGAGGTCGCGGCGGTAGTAGTCCGCGTCCTCACCCGCGATCCGCTCCGCCTCCGCGCCGTGCATCTCCTCGTTGCCCTGCAGCGCGTGGAAGTGGTACTTCACCCAGAACCGCTCGCCGGCCGCGTTGATCCACTGGTAGGTGTGCGAGCCGTAGCCGGGCATGGTCCGCCAGGAGCGCGGCAGGCCGCGGTCGCCCATCAGGTAGGTCACCTGGTGCGCCGACTCCGGGGAGAGCGTCCAGAAGTCCCACTGCATGTCGGCGTCGCGCAGGCCGGAGCCGGGGAGGCGCTTCTGCGAGTGGATGAAGTCGGGGAACTTGATGCCGTCGCGGATGAAGAACACCGGAGTGTTGTTGCCGACGATGTCGTAGTTGCCCTCGGTCGTGTAGAACTTCACCGAGAAGCCGCGGACGTCGCGCCAGGTGTCGGGGGAGCCCTGCTCGCCGGCGACCGACGAGAACCGCTGCACGGTGCGGGTGGTGGTGCCGGGCTGGAAGACCGCGGCCTTCGTGTACGCGGTCACGTCGCCGGTGACGACGAACTCGCCGAACGCCCCGCCGCCCTTCGCGTGCACGATCCGCTCCGGGATGCGCTCGCGGTTGAACTGCGCGAGCTTCTCGACGAGATACCGGTCGTGGAGCGCGGTCGCCCCGTCCCGTCCGGACGTCAGCGAGTGCGCGTCGCTGCCGACCGGGCTTCCGGTCTGGGTGGTCGTGTGGTTCTCCGTCATGGTTCTCCTAACCTCATCCGGCGCGCGACGGGGCTTTCGCCGCACGTTCCTGACAGGACGGGCACAGCCCCCAGAAGGTGACCTCCGCCACGTCCACCACGAACCCGGCCGCCCCCGAGGGATGCAGGCAGGGTGCGTGGCCGACGACGCACTCCACGTCCGCGACCGCGCCGCACGCGGTGCAGACCACGTGGTGGTGGTTGTCGCCGACGCGCCGCTCGTAGAGCGCGGGAGAGTGCGCCGGCTCGATCCGCCGCAGCAGACCGGCGGCGGTGAGGTCGCCGAGCACGTTGTGGACGTTCTGGATCGAGGTGCCGGGCAGTGCGGGTAACACCGCGCGGTACACCGACTCGGCGTCCACGTGGGGGTGCGCGTCGAGCGCGCGGAGCACGGCGAGCCGTCCCTGCGTCACCCGCAGCCCCGACGCGCGGAGCACGCCTTCGAGCTGTGCGGTGTCCATGCCGGCCACGCTACCGGTTCTGTTTTGAACAACTCAAAACAACGTGCATCCCGGGAGTGGCGCTTTCCGGCCCCGTAATCTTGCATGAGAAGTTTCAACCCGGGGAGTGGATCGGATGGCGCGCGAATTCCTGGTGGACGCCCTCGGCGAGCGGGTGCGGGTGACGGTCGAGGGGATGCCGGACTCCGACGCCGGCCGGCTGGAGGACCAGTGGCGCCGGCTGTCGACCGCCGGAGAGGCCACGAGCGCGCTGACGGTCGCCGGCAGCCCGGGGATCGGCGCGGAGGTCACGGGCCGCGACCTCGACGAGGTGGCCGTCGCCCTCCGCCGTGCGATCAACCTGCGGGCGATCGAGGCGACCCGCGGGGAGCTGCTGGTGCTCCACGCCGCGGGGCTGGCCGATCCGGCCACGGGCGACGTGATCGCGCTCGTCGGCCCGTCCGGGGCAGGCAAGTCGACCGCCGCGGCGACGCTCGGGACGGCGCTGGGGTATGTGTCGGATGAAACCGTGGCGGTCACGCCGGGCGGCGACGTGCTCCCCTTCCCGCAGCCGCTGGCGTTCAAGCTCCCCGGCGGGGGCAAGCGCGTCCAGGGGCCGGACGAGCTCGGGCTGCTGCGAGCGGGGCCGCGCCTCCGGCTGTCGTGCGTCGCCCTCCTCGATCGCACCGACGCGGTGACCGTCCCGGAGGTCGAGCCGGTCGGGCTGGGGGAGGTCGTCGCCGACTTGGTCGGGCAGGTCAACTACTTCGACGCGCTCCCGCGGCCGCTGTCGGCCCTCGACGCCCTCGTCCGGCGGTGCGGGGGCGTCCACGTGATCCGGTACCGGGAGGCGGCCGACCTCCTCGGTCCGGTGCGCGCGCTGCTCGGCGCCACGGCGGGCGCTCCGCTGTACAGCCGGGTGGAGGCCGACGACGCAGTCGCCCTCGACTCCGGCGCAGCCGTCCTCGCCGCGGGCCGGATCACCGTGCTGACCCCGCTCTCGGCGCTGCTCTGGGGCCTCCTCGTCGTCCCGCAGCCGCTGCCCCGGCTGGTCGCCGCGGCCGAGCGGGAGTTCGGGCCGGCTCCGGACGGCGGCGGGGAGGCCGCCGTGCGCGCGGTCCTCGGCGAGTTGGCCGACGCGGGGCTCGTGCGGCCGCCGCGGTCCGGGCGTCACCGGGCGCGGGACTGAAGCCGGGTCTCCTCGATGTCGAGCATGGACTGCGCCTCGCTCAGGATGCGCGACGGGTAGGCGCCGCGCGCCCGCTCCACGTGCAGCCGGTCGCGCTCGGCGTCCACGACCGCCAGCCGCAGCGTGCGGTAGACGTGGTGCGGCCGCCCCTCCGGCGGGGTGTCGTGGAGGACGATGCGCTCCCAGGCCGCCTCGGCGCGGAGGTAGGTGGTCTGGCGCACGCGTTCCACGACCTCCGGATCGACCGGGGAGGTCGCGCCCGAGGCGGCCTCCGGGTCGTCCAGCACCGCGAGGCCGGCCTCGCTGAGGTCGTCGAGGAGCTGCGCGAGCAGCCTCCTGTCGTCCTTCACGTCGATGCCCTGCAGCCCGAGGGCCCGGATCAGCCAGGGGAGGGTGCCGCCCTGCACGACCAGGCTGACGAACGCGACCGTGAACGCGATCAGGATGAGCTGCGGGCGGTACGGGATGTCCCCGGGCAGCGACTGCGCGGCCGCCAGCGTGACGACGCCGCGCATCCCCGACCAGCCGAGGACGACCCCGCCCTTCCAGTCGATGGCCTCCTGGCGGAACTCCTCCAGGTCGCTGCGGTGCCGCTCGTAGCGCTGCTCGGCGCGCTGCTTGCGCTGCGCCTGCCAGCGGTAGCGCACCGGATGGTCGCGGAAGTAGCTGATCATCAACCACTCCCGCAGCACTTGCTTCTCGGCGCGTTCGCCGCGTCGTCGGAGCGCGAGGATGAGCGGCCCGATCAGGATGTAGCGGATCACGACCAGGGAGGCCATCGCGATCAGCCCGATGCCGACCGCGTCCCAGACGCTGAGGATCTCCGGGTGCTCGACGTCCGCGATGAGGGTGCGCAGTTCCAGCCCGATCAGCAGGAAGACGCCGTTCTCGAGCAGGAACTGGATGGTGCGCCAGTTGATCTGGTCGCTGATCCGCGCCTGCGCGCTGAACTGCCGCGGCGACGCGTGCCCGGTGTAGAGGCCGGTCACGACGACGGCGAGGACGCCCGAGCCGTGCAGCGCCTCCGTCGGGGCGAACGCGGCGAACGGCACGACGACCGACAGCGCGGTGTCGAGCACCGGGTCGCTCAGCTTGGAGCGCACCCACACGGTGACGAAGCCGACCACCAGGCCGATCACGAGGGCGATGATCACGGCCGAGAAGAAGTCGAGCACGCCCGCGAGCGGCGTGGCCAGGGTGCCGACCGCGGCCGCGAGGGCCGTGCGCAGCAGCACCAGCGCGGTGGCGTCGTTGACCAGGCCCTCGCCCTCCAGCACGGTCAGCAGCCGCGGCGGGAGACCGAGCTTGCGGCCGATGGAGGTCGCCGCGACCGCGTCGGGCGGGCTGATGATCGCGCCGAGCGCGATGGCCGCGGCCAGGTTGAGGTCGGGCAGCATCGTGTAGAGCACGAATCCCGACGCGAACGCCGTGACCACCACGAGGAAGACCGAGAGCCCCGCGATCGGCGCGAGGTTGCGGCGGAAGTCGGTGAGCGGGACGCTGATCGCCGCCGCGTAGAGGATGGGCGGGAGCAGCCCGTCCAGGATGATCTCCGGCGGCACCTCGATGTCCGGCACCCCGGGCAGCACCGACAGGGTGACGCCGACGATCACGAGGATGATGGGCGCGGCGACGCCGAGCTTGCGGGCGAAGGCGGCTACGCCGACGATCACCGCGACGGCGATCACCGCATAGACACCGAGCTCCATGCCTTCCAGCCTACGGAAGATTTCACACGTCTGAGAACACTCTCAGACGCGGGGGCCGTGGGGAGGGGCGCGTGGGCGCTGTTCAGCGGGCCCGGAGGCCGTCGATCGCCATCGCGACGACGCGGTCGCGCTGCTCGTCGTCGTCGAAGGCGACGCCGGCGATGCCGGAGACCATGCGGATCACGTCGCCGATGGTGGCGTCGGTGCGCAGCTCACCCGCTTCCTGCGCGCGGCGGACCAGCGGCTCGCCCGCGTCGTAGAGGGAGGTGCGGCAGCTGAGCAGGACGGGGGAGTCCTTGTTGAGCCCCTCCAGCAGGGCCTTCTTGGTGCCGACGTAGAGGAGGAAGCGGCGCAGCCAGGCCTGGACGGCCTCCCACGGCTCGAGGGCGGCGGCGTCGTCGGCGGCGCGGACGACGGCCTCCACCTCTTCGACGTAGACGGCCTCGACCAGGGCGTCGCGGGTGGGGAAGTTGCGGTAGAGGGTGCCGATGCCGACGCCCGCGCGGCGGGCGATGTCCTCGAGGGAGGCGCCGGCGCCGTCCTGCGCGAACGCGTCGCGCGCGGCGGCGAGCAGGGCGTCGAAGTTGCGCCGGGCGTCCGCGCGCTGGGGGCGGGCGATCAGGGGGCGCGCGGTGGCGGTGTCGGCGACGTGGGTGTCGGCTACCTCTGTGCCGGTCACGGCTCGGTCCTTCCGGGTTGGCGAAACTGAGGGTTGCGAAGCGGAGGCACCCTCCGGTATCGTATCCAATGTAACCGGAGGCACCCTCCGAACGGAGCCTCCCTCCAATTGTAACTCCTCTCCCGCAGAGATTCACCCGGCCGACCACACCTCGGCCTCCCTTCGAGAAACGGAAGACCGTACATGTCTCGATCCCGTCCATCCGCCACCTTCGCCGTCCTGGCGTTGAGCGTGGCCTCCTTCGCGACCCTCCAGTCGCTCGTCGTCCCCGTCCTGCCGGTCATCCAGCAGGACCTGCACACCACCACCGCCGGCGTCACCTGGACCATGACCGCCTGGCTGATCGCCGCCGCCGTCGCAACGCCCCTGCTCGGGCGCGTGGGCGACCTCGTCGGCAAGCGCCGGGTCTTCGTCCTCGCGCTGCTGGCCGTCGCGCTCGGCAGCGTGATCGCCGCCGTCGCGCCCTCCATCGGCGTCCTCATCGCGGGCCGCGTCGTCCAGGGCCTCGGCGGGGCGATGTTCCCGCTCGCGTTCGGCATCATCCGGGACGAGTTCCCCGCGCACCGCCTGCCGTCCGCCATCGGCGCGATCGCCTCGATCATCGCCGTCGGCAGCGGCCTCGGCACTGTGCTCGCCGGCCCGCTCGCCTCCGCCCTCAGCTGGCGCGGCCTCTTCCTGGTCCCGGTCGCGCTGACCGTGACCGCGGCGGTCCTCGCGCTCGTGATCGTCCCCGAGTCGCCCACCCGGGCGACCGGAGGGGTGAACCCGTGGTCTGCCGTGCTGCTCTCCGGCTGGCTGATCGCCCTCCTCCTCCCGCTCAGCACGGGCGCCCAGTGGGGCTGGTCGTCGCCGCAGGTGATCGGGCTGTTCGCGCTCGCCGCTCTGCTGCTCGCCGCGTGGGTGGTCGTGGAGCTGCGCTCGCGGCACCCGCTGGTCGACATGCGGCTGATGCGCGAGCCCGGCGTCTGGTCGATGAACGCCGCGGCGGTCTTCATCGGCGCGGCCATGTTCGCTGTGTTCGCCTTCTTCCCGCGCTTCGTGCAGACGCCCGTCTCCACCGGCTACGGGCTCGGTGCGAGCGTCGCGGAGTCGGGGCTGCTGATGCTGCCGATGCTCGTGACGATGGCGGTGACCGGCTTCGTCAGCGGGCCGCTGGAGCGCTGGCTCGGCTTCCGCACCCAGATCGTGATCGCGGCTGTCGTCATGGCGGGGTCGAGCCTGTCGCTGGCCTTCCTGCACGGTTCGCTCGCCGCGGTCGCGACGGCGTCCGGCGTCTTCGGCATCGGCCTCGGCCTGATCTACGCGGCGATCACGAGTGTGGTCGTCCAGAGCGTGCCGGCCACGCAGACCGGCATCGCGAGCGGGATGAACGCCAACCTCCGCACCGTCGGGTCGGCGATCGGGGCGGCCGTGATGACCGCCCTCGTCACCGGAACGCTCGGTGCCGGCGGCCTCCCCGCGGAGTCCGGCTACACCGAAGGCTTCGCCACGGCGGGCGTGCTCGCCTTCGGCGCGGCGGTGGTGACGGTGGTGGCGGCGCTGGTGCTGCGGGCGCGGGCGGGGCGGGTGGCGCAGGATGGCGTGGCGGCCGAGCTCGCCGCGGTGGCCGGGCTGGCCCGGCTGGAGGCGGCCGAGCTGGCGGGCCTGGCCCGGCCGGAGGCGGAGGCCTCCCCGGCGGCGGGCGAGCTGGCCGGCCTGGCCCGGCCGGATGGGGAAGCCTCCGCGTCGGCGCCGGCGGCGCTCCGCTCTGCGGTGGCGGCTCCGCTCCCGACCGCGGCGGCGGAGGCGGCAGAGATGGCGCGCCTCATCGAGAAGGTGGAGGCCGATCGCCCCACCGAGCCCGCCGTCTCGGCGGCCTAGCGCCACCTCCCGCCTGGACCCCCGAATCCGACCGTGACTCCGGGGACCCGCACCGAATCGGCGCGGGTCTCCGGAGTTTCTGCATCCCCGGTCACCAACGCCGGAGAATCGGGCCGCGCCGGCGCGGATCTCCGTTCCGACGGACTCCGCCGCGGCGGCCTGCGGCCTGGCCGAGCTGTCCCCGTCCCGCGCCGCCGGGGTCGAGAACGGAGGACTTCTGCAGTCCCGCCCGATCGTTCTCCTCCGTTGGCTGCCCGGGCCGGCGTGTCGTGGGCGGTTTCCTCCGTTGGCAACGCCGGTGTTGCCAACGGAGGACATCGGGGCCCGCCGACCCCGGAAACGCAGCCAACGGAGGAGACCAGCCGAGAACACGGGCCGATCTCCTCCGTTGGCCACGCGTCAGGCGCGGGCCGCGGCCTCGCTGCGCCAGCGGGCGAGGAGCAGCCAGGGGTCCCCGGTCCGCAGTGCGGCGACGTGCGCCGAAAGGACGTCATCGGTCTCGAACCATTCGGTGCCGGGGATGCGCAGCGCCGCGAACTGGGCGTGCCGGCGTTGCTCGATAGTGCGGTCGCCGCGCTCGAAGGCGAGCACCTCGTCGTGCGGGAGGCTCGCGAACCGCTGCGCGGGGTTGGCGGTGGTGCCGATCTTGATGCGGTCGCGGTAGCGGAGGTAGTAGACGACGTCCACCCGGGAGGCGCGCGCACTGTCCGGAGGCGGCTCGCCGACCCGCCATTCGCAGACGGCGCAGAGCCAGCCGGACGGGTACCGGACGCCCAGCCGCGAGCCGCAGAACGCGCACGGCGACGGCAGCAGGTCGGTCTGGCCGAACTCACCCTCCACCCACTCGTGCGCCTCCAGCAGGTGCGGAAGGCACAGCGCTAATGGCGCCCCGGGGTGTGCGGGCGCCCCGCACAGCGCGCATGGCTCGGTCACGCGGCGACGGTACCGCGCGCTGCCGACACCCGGCTTCGAGCGCCGCCGCAGACGTACACTCATGACCTGATCGCCGCGATCCAGGAGTTCGCCAGGGACAGGTCGCGAGCAGCAGCAGCAGAACCCGGAAGGCGACGCATGACCGAACCCAAGCAGCTCTTCGTCAACCTGTTCGAGATGGCGTGCGTGAGCCACATCACGCACGGACTCTGGCCGCTGCCCGGCAACAATCGTGAGCGGTTCGCCGACCTCGACTACTGGCTGGAGCTCGCCCGGCTGCTGGAGCACGGCGGTTTCGACGGGATCTTCCTTGCCGACGTGGTCGGCACCTACGACGTCTTCCGGGGCGGCCCGGAGACGGCCCTGCGGGAGGGCCTGCAGAGCCCGAACCTCGACCCGCTGCTGCTCGTCCCGGCGATGGCGGCCGTCACGGACCGGCTCGGTTTCGGGGTGACGTTCTCGACCACCTACGAGCCGCCGTTCGCGTTCGCCCGCCGGATGTCGACCCTGGACCACCTGACCAAGGGGCGGATCGGGTGGAACATCGTCACCTCCTACCTCCCGAACGCCGCCCGCAACTTCGGGCTGGACGACGAGGTTCCGCACGACGAGCGCTACCGCCGCGCCGAGGAGTACCTGGATGTGCTCTACAAGTTGTGGGAGGGCTCCTGGGACGACGACGCGGTCATCGCCGACCGGGAGGCGCGCGTCTTCACCGACCCGTCGAAGGTGCGCTACATCGACCACGTCGGGGAGCGCCACCGCGTCGCCGGGCCGCACATCGTGCACCCGTCGCCGCAACGGACGCCCGTGCTGTTCCAGGCGACCGGGTCGCCGGCGGGCATCGAGTTCGCCGGCCGGCACGCCGAGGTGGTCTTCACGGGCGGGCGCACCAGCGAGGAGTTCCGCCGCAACGCCGACGGGATGCGCGACGCCGCCGAGCGCCACGGCAGGCGGCGCGACGACGTGAGGTTCATCGCGATGGCCGGCGTCATCGTCGGCCGCACGACCGAGGAGGCGGAGGACAAGTGGCGGCTGTACCGGCGGCACGCCAGCCTGGACGGCATCCTCGCCCACAGCAGCCTTCCCGTCGACCTCACGGCGTTCCCGCGCGACCTCACCGTGCGGGAGGCGCTGGCGCGGGCCGAGTTCCCGGCCGAGCGGGTGCCGTTCCTGCCGTTGGACACGACCGTCGGCCAGGCGCTCGACTTCATCAAGTACGGCCGCGACGACCGGTTCCTGGTGGTCGGCGACCCGAAGACGGTGGCCGACGAGATCGAGCGCTGGCTGGACGAGGACGGGCTGGACGGCATCAACCTGCGTCAGTATTACTCCTTCGACACGGCGCGCGACTTCGCCGACCTGGTCATCCCCGAGTTGCGCAGGCGCGGCCGGCTGCCGCAGGAGGGCGAGCGCTCGGGGACGCTGCGCGAGCGGCTGTTCGGGGACGGGCACAGCAGGCTCCCGCAGCGGCACCCCGCGACGCGGTACCGCGGCGGGGCGAACCTGCGCGAAGGGGCGGTCCCGGCGACGCCCTGACGGGATCTCCCGTCGAAAGCCGCGGAAACGCACGGGTTGTGCGCGTGCGAGCGCTAGGTTGGAGCAATGCGTGCGAGGGGGGCGTTCTGGCTGCAGCGCTCCCGCGCGCACGCCGGCACCCTGATCGCCACGGGACTCGTCGTCGTGGTCGTCGCCGCGCTGGCGAGCGTGATGACCGGGCTGGCGTTCCGCTCGCCGACCGCCGCTGTCCACGCGACGCTCGCCGCGGAGCCTGCCGCGGTGACATCGCTCGCGCTCGAATCGAGCGCGCTGCCCGACCTCGCGGCGCAGGACACGGAGGTCCGCCGCACGCTCGGCGCCCGGTTCGCGGGTCTGCCGGTCGCCGTCGCCGCCACGTTCTCGGCGCCGTCGGTCCCCGTCCACGGAGGGCGCAGCGCGCTGCTCCTGGTCTCCGGCGACGACCTCCGGCAGCGCGTTTCGCTGACGCAGGGCCGCTGGCCCAGCGCGGGAGCCGCGGGCGGTGTCCAGGAGGCGGCGGTGGACGCGGCCTTCGCGCGCTCGCACTCGGTGGGCGTCGGCGACCGCCTGGTGCTGGACGGTCCCGCAGCGCCGGTCACCGTCGTGGTCACCGGGGTGTGGCGCCCCGCGGACCCGTCGGCGCCCGCCTGGTTCGGCCTGACCTCCGGGGACGGCCGCATCGCGCTGCCCGCGGCGGCCGCGACGGCCGCGAGCGACGGCGTCGTCGGCCGGTGGGTCGTGACGCCGGACGCCCCCCGCACCGTCGCCGCCGACCTCCCGCGGCTGCACAACGCGCTCGCCGGGGCGGCGGCGGAGCTCAGCGGCGACTCGGCCGCGGGCAGCAGCCCGTTCTCCACGAGCGGCGACGCCGTCGCGACCGTCGCCGCGATGCAGCGGTCGGTCGTGGCGCTGCACGCCGTCATCCCGGTGCCGCTCGCCGTCCTCGCCGCGTGCTCGGCGATCGCGCTCGTCCTGCTCGCTCAGCTCCTCGCCGGCGCCCGGCGGGTGGAGACCCGGCTGCTGCGCTCGCGCGGCGTCACCATCCCTGCGCTCGCCGGGGCGACCGCGATCGAGTCCGGGCTGGTCGCCCTGGTCGCGACCGCGATCGGTACGATCGCCGCGCAACTCGTTCTGCTCGTGACGACCGGGCCGCCGTCCGTGGCGCTCGACCTGCTGCTGCCGCCCGTGCTGACCATCGCGGTCGCGATCGCCGCCGCGACGCTGACCGTCGTGTTCTCCGCCCGCGCGGCCTCCGAGTCTCCCGGGGCGGTGGAGGCGGGCCGGGGCCGCACCGCGGTGTCCGCGGGTCTCACCGTGCTCGCCGTCATCGCCGCGGCGGTGACCCTGTGGCGGTTCGTGGCCTTCGGCCCGACCGTCGGAGGCGGCGCCGACACGATCGACCCGACCGGGGTGGTCGCCCCCGCCGCCGTCCTGTGCGCGATCGCCCTGATCGGCCTCCTGCTGTTCGGGCCGGCCTCCGCCGCGGTCGAGCGGATCGCCGGCGCGGGGCGCGGGGTCGCGGGCGTCCTGCCTGCGCGCCAGGTGGGGCGCGGGGTCGCGCTGTTCGCGGGACCGGTGGCGCTGATCGTGCTCGCGGTCGGCTCGCTGACCTTCGCGGCCGGGTACGCCGGCACCTTCGGCGGCTTCCTCCGCGACTCCGCCCTGCTGGTGAACGGCGCGCCCGTCCGGGTGGACCTCGGGATCGGCGGGAGCCCGCACGGGCCCTCCGACGTGTCCGGCGCCGACCGGCTCGGCCGCCTGCCCGGCGTCACCGCCGCCTCTCCGGCCGTGGTCGACGACGGGACGGTCGCGGACACCGACGTCGCCGTGGTCGCGGCGAATGCGTCGACGCTCCCCGCGCTCCTCCCGGTCGGCGGGTACCTGCTCGACACCGAGGCGCTGTCCCGCGGGATCACGCCGCCGAAGCCCGTCGAAGGCGCGAGCCTCGCAGCGGGCGACCTGCGCGCGACGGTCGCGGTGCGCGCGGCTGGGGGCTCCGTGACCGTCGTCGGCGCGACCGCGTGGCTGGCGACCGCCACCGGGGAGGTCGTGCCCGTCGGCGCGGTCCCCGCGGCGGACGGCTCGGTCGCGTTCGCCGTCCCGGCGGGCGCCTCCCGGCTGGTCGCGGTGGATGTCACGGCCGAGTCCGTGGCCGGCGCCGACGACGTGACCGTGACGCTCACCGGTCTGACGGCGGCGACCGCGCGCTGGGTGCAGGCGC